>JACOMV010000125.1 GCA_014324065.1 Hormoscilla sp. SP12CHS1
GCCTGCAAAACCTGCCAATTCCGGATATTCGCAGACTATATTGGTGCTGAGGTCAGCCTTACAAAGGCGCGCCGATTTCTTTATCAGTTCAATTTCGGATGCGTTAAAGTCATAGCCATTATCGGTATCCGATAAATGTCGGGCAATGGCAAGCGACAGTGCTGCGATGCGTTCTACCTTATCGGCTAAACTGCCTAAGCGTTGATGAAAAGTCAATTGATCAAGGCTATCGGCATAATACTCTAGCGGATGTTTTCTATCTTGCTTGATAAAAAAATCGGCATCTTTTAGTCTGGATATAGCCACCCGCTGATAACCGCTACGCAACGCCTGGATATCGGTACTTTCTATATTTGCGACGACGATAAACTCCGCAGCCAATGCACCATCGGCAGCTAAAACGGTAAAGCATCTTTGCTCTTTTTCTAAGATCTCAGTAATCACCGTTGCCGGTAATTTCAAAAAACTCTGGTCAAAAGATACTGATACCGCAACCGGCCATTCAACAATGGCGGTGGCTTGCGAGAGTAAGTCGTCGTTCATCTGCACATCGCCTGATTGTGCTGCTGCCATCACTTGCGATTTCACTTTTTGCAAGCGCCTGTCAAACGAAGGAATGACCTTGGCTTGCTGTTGCAATATCTTTTCGTAATCATCCGCGTGCGATACGGTTAAGGGTTTGTGACAATGATAACGGTGCCCATAAGTATGGTTAGCCGACGCAATCCCCATCACTTCCAGATCGATCGGCGTATCACCGTATAGTACCAGTAGCCAATGCACTGGGCGTATGAACTCGTAGTCCTCGCTGCCCCATCGCATGCGCTTGCCGGCAGGCAGGTGTTCTAGGGTCTGCTCTAGCAGCTTTGGTAGGCAATCTTTTATGCTCTGACCGTTAACGGTTTTTTGCACATAAAGACGTTGTTCTTGTTCAGAGATTTGCAGTTCCGACACTTCCACTTGGCAGGATTTGGCAAAACCTATCGGGCCACTGACGGCCATCGAATGAATGCCAATTCCGTGGTCAAGCAGTTCGCCCCGGCCATGCGCAGCAACCCCCAACTGCGGGACAAAATGCTGGAATTGTTTGAGCGGGAGGCAACACAATTGTTAGAATTGGGGCAGCATCCCCAAATACCCGCTTTATTTGCTTACTTTCAAGCAGACTTGGAATTGCCAGCAGGCAGATATCCCTATTTATATCTGGCGCAAGAATATGTGGAGGGGCAGAACTTACTGCAAGAGTTGGCAGAGAAGCAAAGCTTTGACGAAGCTGAGGTAAGAACTATACTAGCTGACTTGTTACTGATTCTGGACTTGATTCACTCTCGGGGAGTGATTCATCGGGACATCAAACCCGAGAATATCATGCAGCGTCAGAGTGACGGCAACAGCAATGGGCCGGGCTTCAGGTACGTTATCAACGGTTTGCGTGTAGTTTGCGTGTTTTCCCGGTGAGGACTTCTTAACCCCTTGGCCCTTTTGCCCTCTTGCCCTTTTCCCTCATCGCCGCAGGCGATCGCATTTTGGCAGTAAAATGTAGGCAAGCCGTAAAGTGCGTTACTAGAACAAGGGGCGATGAAAATCTAAAATTATTGCATGGGTATGAGCTATGAGATTGTACTCTCTGCTGAAGCACTCGAAGATAGGTGTGGTCAAAACCCGTCGATCGTTCCATGGGCCCTCCCAGTCGCCGGATCCCCCCGGGTTTGAATTCGTAGTTCTCCGTTAGGTCACGTAATCATGCGGGTTGGCCGGCATTTCGATCGACAAGACCTCGATCGGGCGAGAGAGTAACTGTCACTCCTCACGTCCCTGAAGATGCGAGGGGGACCGCTTGCGTTCCCAGGCAGAGCCTGGGAACGAGGGGGGGCTATGACATTGCCTCGCCAATCGCCCGCCACGGGGGGGTTTGGGGGGCTCGGAGTACACAACTGCTCCTACACACCCGTTTACAATAGCTTATTGTAAGTTAAAATTGGCTTATTGTAATTTTACATTGACTTAATGTAAAATTACAATAATTTAATGTAATTCAGCAATAGTTTAATGTAAAATTGCATTAATTTAATATAATTTTACATTATCATCAATAAAATTACATTGGTTCAATGTAATCCAGCAATAGCTTAATGTAAGACTACATAAAGCCAATGTAATTTAGCAATGTAAGCTAGCAATAGTTGATTGTCAGCAAACAATGGCTTATTGTTTTGCGGCCTCGTGCAGTATTCGAGGTGATGTATAATTTGCAAGCAGCTAGGTTGACGATCGTTAGCAAAGAGGACGGAGATCGCAGTATCCCTTAAGAGTCAAGAAGGATCGTGAAGAAGGAGGGCGATCGCCATTACGGCAAGGAATGAAAGCCATGAACAGATGATCTGGAAGTATGGCCTCAAATGTAAAAGTCTGGTATGACAAAGAAGGAGACTATCTGGAAGTGATATTTTCAGATAAACCCGGTTATATGCAAGAAACAAACAACGATGCGGTGATGTAAATGGTGGATGAAGAAGGTAATATTTTAGGATTTTCGATATTGGCGGTGAGTCGTCTGTCACAGTCAAAGCCATTAGTGGCTGAATTAGTCCAGACTTTACTAAAAATTGACGATCGGGCCGCCCAAAAAGCAAAATATAGAGGCGAAATTTTCTCCTCAGACCAGCCAGTAGATGAGAATATAATGTCAATCGACTTTTTTCAGCGAGACAGAGAGCAAAACCCCCATAATTGCTATAGATTTAAGGAGATGGGAACCATGATTAAAAACGATCGCCAGTATCGGATCGGCAAAGATTGAGTGGAGAAATTTGAACATGCGATCGCATCCCTGGAACAGAGGCAACAGCAGGAAACCTGGTCGAAACTGCTGCAAGAGTCTTATGAAAGTCATATAGCGGCCCTGCGGTCAGAAATAGCGGAGTACGAAACTCTGAAAGCACACTCTGACAATGAATTCGCCTTTGGCCGCACGAACTTCACTGTAGACAAGATCGCGCAGTTCTTGATTAAAGCCAGAATTGCCGCTAAAATAAGTCCAGCCGAGTTAGCAAGTCTCGCCCAAATACCCGTGGAAAAGATTACGGAATACGAACGGAATAATTATGAAAGTGCCAGCTTTTTGGAGACCGGAAATCAATTTGTCAAGATATCAGATGCCGTGTCCCGATCGCAAGGTCGAGTAGATTATGGCCTATCTCCTCAGGCGGAGGATGGAGTTGTCGAGGCGGCACCGCCAAAACCGGTATAGGGACGTGAATCAACCGGTTGAACTCCAATCACAATATCCTCCTTGGGAACGCCCATTTCTACCAGTTCTTCCACGATCGGGGGATCGGTCTCGTTGCGCTGAATCCAGATTTGGCCATCTTTAATATCCAAATGCATAAGCGAATTATAGATGCGCAGATGTTCGTCCCACCCCAAATAGACAACCAAATAGCGATCGCGTTCCGGATCGAAAATCCTTTGAATCTCAAGTTCGGCATTAATCACCGTTCCCCTACTGCGTTCTATTAGCAGCTTTTGAATGCATTGACGATAATAATCTAGTCGATCCATTTGAAAATAACCTCAATGCTTTAGCATCGTTCGTAGTAAACGCTTTAGCATTTAAGCGGCTTACTACGAACCCAGGCAGGTAAGCACTTTAGTGCTTACTACGAACCCAGGCAGGCAAGCACTTTAGTGCTTACTACGAACCCCAGCAGGCAAGCACTTTAGTGCTTACTACGAACCCAGGCAGGCAAGCACTTTAGTGCTTACTACGAACCCCAGAGTGTAGTAATATAAGAAAGTATAACACAAATGACAAGACCGATGAACTTATTTAACCGCTTCCCGAGAAAGTTACGACCGGTGCTCCAATTCCTAGGTTTGTTTAGCTTATGTTTTTTGCTAGTCGTTAGCTGTAGCAACCCTACTGCTACAACTCAATCAAATACCGATCGCATTATCATCGGCACAACCCTGAAGGTGCGGACCGTCGAGCCAGCAGATGCTTACGAACTGGCATCCGGCAATTTACTGTATAATCTGGGCGATCGCCTGTATACTTATGCCCCAGGCACGACCCAGTTGGTCCCGCAACTAGCCACAGAATTACCCCAAGTCAGTAAAGATAATCTCACATACATTATCCCCTTGCGTCAAGGGGTAAAATTTCATGATGGCACGCCTTTCAACGCCGAAGCAATGTCATTTTCCTTGCGGCGCTTCATCGAAAATGAAGGCCCGCCCTCCTTCTTGTTAGGTGACGTAGTAGAATCTATCCAAGCAACGGGAGAGTACGAACTTACTATCAAACTAAGACAACCCTTTGCCGCCTTTCCGGCCCTCTTAGCATTTTCAGGTGCCTGCGCCGTTTCCCCCCAAGCTTATGAAATAGGTTCGGGAAAATTCCGGCCCAACAGCTTTGTCGGTACTGGTCCCTACAAATTAGCAGAATTTGGCACTGATATCATCCGCTTAGATGTCTTTGACGAATATTGGGGCAGCAAACCCCAAAACACCGGTGTTGATATGCAGATATTCTCCAGTTCCGCTAACCTGTTCAATGCTTTTCGCACCGGGGCGATCGATGTAGCTGCTGGTTCTCTGGACTCGGATCAAATTAAGGCCCTGGTTTCACAAGCTCCGAAAACTGGCTGGCAGCAAATTACAACGGATAGCAATACCTTAAACTATATCGTGGTAAATGTAAACTCTCCCCCCTTGGATAAACTAGAGGTCCGACAGGCCCTAGCAGCGATAATCGATCGGCAAATTCTGAATCAGCGAGTGCTGCAAAATCAGGCCCAACCAGCCTATAGTTTGATTCCTACATCTTTTGATGCCTATAAACCCGTTTTCCAAACAGAATACGGTGATGGCAATGCAGCCAAAGCTAAAGCCTTGCTGCAAAAGGCGGGATATTCCCAAGCTAACCCCGCAATAATAGAACTCTGGTATGCTTCCAATTCTATCAAACGGGGCGTGATTGCCAGTACCATTAAGGCGATCGCGGACCAGAAAATGGATGGGATGATGCAGCTAGAACTGCACAGTGTAGAATCAACAATAGCCTTTGACAATCTGGACAAAGGAGTATATCCAACATTCTTACTAGATTGGTATGCGGACTTCTTTGACCCGGACAACTACATTCAGCCCTTTATGGATTGCGATCGGGGTTCGGCGAGCGCCGGTTGCCAAGCAGGAGCGAGCCAATATCACGGGTCATTTTACTACAACGATCGGGTGAATGAGCTAATTGACCAACAGCGGCAAGAAGCCAACCCGCAAAAACGTCAAGGGATGTTAATAGAAATACAAGAAATTATGGCGGAAGAGGTACCCTTTATCCCCTTATGGCTAGATAAAGATTACATTTTTGCCCAGAAAAGGATTACGGGAGCAACGATAGAACCAACCCAGCAGTTTCCCTATTACAGTATGAAGAAAACGTAGGGCCGCTCGTTTGCCTGCCCGAGAAAACCGATCGCCTTTGCTATAATCTTTCATACTAGACCAGGGTGCAAGCATTGGTAATGATATTTTAGGACTCGGCGATCGGATTTTCGGCGGACTGGGCAATCAAAATTCTGGAGGACTCTTTGGTAATCTCCTCGGACTCACAGGATATCTCGGAGAACTCACGGGTGACTTAGGAGAACTCGGTAGCGATCTCATAACAGGCGATCTCCCTTTAGGACCCAAAAAATAGCTTGAGTAATCTCCCCTTGAGAGTTGAATCTTCAGCGCCAAGTATGCGATCGCATGCTTGGCGGTCTTTCTCGCTAACATTCCGATTATGTTCCAGATAATCACTGAGCCAATCACAACCCCGACGGAGGAGTCGATCGAATTCTTCAATGGGCCATAACTTAGCAATACCATCATCTCCTGCGGTAGCAAGCAAGGTACCCTCGGGGTGCAAACTAATGCCCGTCACCCACCCAGCATGGGCGGTCCATTCAGCCAATTGATTTCCCTGCAAGTCCCACAAGCGGGCCGTGCCATCATTACCAGCGGTAGCTAATCGCTGACCGTCAGCGCTAAAAACAATCCTTTGGATCGATCCAATATGGCCTTTCCCTTCAGCTAACTGTTCCCCCTGCAAGTTCCACAAGCGGAAAACATTATCATCTCCAGCGGTAGCCAATTTCTGACCGTCGGGGCTAAAACTGATACTATTTATCCAACCAGAATAGGCATTTACCAGCAGCAACTGTTTTCCCTGTAAGTTCCACAAGCGTGCAGTTCCGTCCTCTCCTGAGGTCGCCAACTGCTGGCCATCCGGGCTAAAACTGACGCTCAATACCTTGCCCCGATGCCCCTTAAATTCAACCAACTGATTGCCCTGTAAGTCCCATAATTTAGCCATGGCCTCATCTCCTACAGTAGCCAATTGCTGGCCATCGGGACTAAAACTGATGTTGCGGATCTCTTCTCCTTCATGTCCAGTTACATTCAGCAACTGATTGCCCTGCAAGTCCCACAAACGGAAAGTTCGGTCGGAACCCACAGTAGCCAGCAGCTGGCCATCCGGGCTAAAACTGATGTTCCAGACTACCCCAAGATGTCCGCGCATTTCACTCAACTGCTGTCCGCTTTCTACATCCCACAAAAGGGCCGTCCCGTTAGTTCCAACTGTAGCTAGCAACTGGCCATCGGGACTAAAACTGACACTTTTGATGCGGTTAATACCCGGTCCTGGGAGCGCCTGCAACTGTTTGCCTTCCAAGTCCCACAAGCGGGTAGTGCCGTCTAAGGAAGCGGTGGCTAGTAGCTTGCTATCCGGACTGAAACTCAGACTTGTCACCCAGTTTTGATGTCCCTTAAATTGGGTCAGCAGCTGGACAAATTGCTGTTGGCTCTGGTAGGACCACAAGCGGGCGGTGCTGTCAGCTCCTGCGGTAGCCAAAACCTGGCCATTGGGACTAAAACTGACGCTCAACACAGCACCAAGATGTCCTTTTAATTCCGCTATTTGTTGGCCCTGCAAGTTCCACAAGCGTGCAGTTCCGTCAGCTCCTGCGGTTGCCAACTGCTGGCCATCCGGGCTAAAACGGATACTATTAACTCGCCCTTCATGCCCCGGAAATTCAGCTAACCTTTGGCCTTGTAAGTCCCATAAAACGGGCCTACCATCTCCCGAACCGGTAGCGAGTTGGCTGCCGTTCGGGCTAAAACTGACGCTCCAAACCCAGCCTCGATCGGCCTGAAATTGCTCTAACTGCTGGCCTGATAAGTCCCACAAACTCACAGTGCCGTCGCTTCCCGAGGTGGCTAATGCTGACCCATCGGGGCTAAAACTGACACTCAATACTTTGCCTTGATGCCTAATCATTTTCACTAACTTCTGGCTGGATAAGTCCCACAAACGCGCCGTGCCATCATCAGCAGCAGTGGCTAGCAGTTGACCATTAGGACTAAAACTGATGCTGTGTACTTTCTCTGTATGTCCTGTGAAGACCGACAATTCTTTGCCAGATTTCTCCCATAAATGCACCGTGCCGTTAGATTCGGCGGTAGCTAATTTGCTGCCATCCGGACTAAAACTGACGCTCCACAGTTGGTAGCGATCGCCCTCTATGCGGTTGCGTTCAAGAACGCCATTAACCATCTTTTGCAGACTTGTAGTTACTTGATTTTGCAGATGCATTTCCGGCCAAAATTTGTGCCATAATGATTCCTTTAATCTCGCTCCTACCTGGAGAGTTTCTTGTAATGCTTCTAACTGTTGATTATTGGCAAACATAACTTCTGAGTTAGCTAGAGAAATACTAATTTCTGCCATTCCTACTTGGACCCGGCGGGCGAAAGACAAACCACCCAACCCCATAATGAGTGCAATCATTGCCACTACAAATAGAAAGAAACGTCGCTGATATTTTTGTTTCTGCTTAATGCTGCGATCTACAAATTCTGTTTCTAGCTGGTTGAGCCAATTATCCTGCGATTTCCGGATTTCCTGCAATTTCGGCAGCCGAGAGTTTTCATCCCACAGGTCTCTCACCTGACGTTGATTATCCTGCCACGCGATCGCCGCATTATTCACCATTCTTTGTAAAGTTAGATCTTCCTGATATTGATTCTTCCAATTTAGGAGCAGATCCCATGCTATCACTAAGGCATCATGAGCTGGCTCGACATAAGGTTCTCCTCCGGTTTCATTGCCTGCAACAATTAACCGGGCTGAAGAAAAGCTTTCGATCGCCGTTTTGACGCGCCGATCGTCCTGGGATTTTGGGTATCTTAATTCCGATCGGGGCACCCGCCGCCTAGTTGAAACTCCCCCATCTATAGCAATCATGCGCAACATCAGCCAGCGCAAGGTTTTTTCATAGGCGGGGTCTAATTTCAGTAACGCTTCATATTCTTCCGTGGCTCTATTGGTCAGGGCACCCATCACCCCACCCAGTTGATTATAGTCCGACTCCCTCATGGTGCGATCGTTTCCACGGTCCGCGGACGGCCCGAAAAATCGGCGCTGCAAATACTTGAGGTAAAGTTCCCTGAGAGTAAAGGATAGTAATGGCAAGGCCCCCGGCATCTGCACCACATCATTAATTAACTTGTCTACCAACTCAGGCGGCTCGAAATATAATACCCGTTCTTGGGCTGGCTTCTCAATCACTTCCCGTAATTCATTCTGTGTCATTGGCTCCACCAAAAACAGCATTAACAAGGTGCGTTCTCTATCTGAGAGTATTTTGCTATAATGAGGCAATAAGTCCGATCGCAAGACGATCAATATCTCCAGATCGATCGCCTTATCAGTCAGCAATTTCCTCAGCAAAGCAATGAACTTTTGTTCTCGCCGGCTGGGACACAGGGTCGCCAGTTCGTGGAACTGGTCGATCGCGAGGAGTAGCCTGGTTGTTGGGTTGTTCTGTCTCCATTCTCTCAGCTTCTCGATTAAGGTTTGTTCTGTTTGTTTTTCTTGACTCCCATTAGAGATGATGATAGTATCTACTAGAGCTGTAAAGGGAGAGTTGCACGGGCGCATGGGACCGAGGATATGCCAGTTTTCTCTTCTTAACAGGGGCAGCAGACCAGCTTTAACTAAGCTCGACTTGCCACTGCCTGTATCGCCTAATAATACAGTCAAAGGCGGTTTTTTTTTCTCCCGCAGGTGGGACCACAGCTTGTCGATCGTCCGTTGGCGGCCAAAGAAGATATCGCTGTCTGCTTCCTCAAAGGGTTCGAGACCCTTGTAGGGATTGCTGTCATAATCGAGTGGTGGTGCTGTTGCTAATTTCAGTTGACGACCGGGCACCCGGAAGATGTACTCCCCTTTATCATGAGTTTTCAGTTGAAAGAGACTGGGGGTTTGTTTTTCGGTTTTCTCTGCTAACTTGGTATATAAATAGAGATAGAGTTCTGTGGCTGTAATCAAATTGTCCTCAGTAAAATCGGCATATTGATACAGCCCCTTAAACAACAGCTCGGCAAAGGGAGAATGACCGCCAGCGGCTGAACCCCGATCGCCCAGTTGGGAGATAAAATCTAAGGCTTTTTCATCGTGGGCCGCAGAGGTAATTACCTGCCGCGCCTCGCTGTTGATGAAGCGATCGTACCTTTCGGCATATACTCTCTGGGATCGGACTGCGTCTCTGGTAAACCCCGACCAGCGCAAGGCCCCGGCAAAGCAGCAGTCCAAGATCGCCAAGAGGTGACGGCCAGGCAGTGCGATCAGGGCGTCGTGCAATTCCTGCATGGGCACAAAACTGCGATCGTCTTCCCGTTGGGCATCCTGGGGTAAAATATATCCCGCTGGCCCATCTTTACTGTCCAGTCCATCCCGGGCTATTCCATGTCCCGCAAAGTAGAACAATAAGCGGTCATCTGGCGAAACTTTCACCGTTTTTCTCTTGGTCCAAGGTATTCTTCCCTGTTTGAATGCTGTCAATAAATCACCCAAGCGATCGCGCGTCACCTCTTTGTCTAGCAGCAGTAACACCTCGTACTTGTATTTTTCTCTGAGCAGATCCGCCAGAGTATGGGCGTCATTCACTGCTGTCTTCAGCCTGGGAATCCCATTTCTGTACTCATTTATACCTATGATTACTGCTAGGCTGCGGTTAAACTCAGGGATTGACATTGTAAATCTTCTGTGTTTCAATATAAATTAAGTATACAAAGCTTTTGGGGTGTGGTCAAAACCAGTTGGTACTCGGCCCCCCCCCGCCCGAACCCTAAAGGGTCCGGCTACATGAACAAAGCCCCCTCCTCGCAGCGGAAGGGGCCTGGAGCGTGCAGGGGCTATATACATGTATCACCAGATGTACCCGGCTATCAACTACTTATGACCACACCCAAGCTTTTGCGAGCGGGTGCGGTCAAAACCAGTTGGTAGGAGGCATCCCCGCCCCGAACCCGTTCCCAGGCGGAGCCGTGGGAACGAGAGGCCCGGCTACATGAACAAAGCCCGCCTGCGCGGGGCTATATATGTATCTCGTCTCGGCACCTGGCTATCAACTACTTATGACCACACCCTTTGCGAGCTGTCAGGAAGGTTGTTAATCCCCAAGGCGCTGGCCCGGCATGGGCGAAGTCTACAGGACTTTTGCAGGGAGCATGTAGCGCGAAAGGACAGATGCTTATTTTGGCTCTCAGACGAGATCGCCTCTGGACGGAGATGGTGCTGACCACTGACTGACAGGCGAGACGCCTGTCCTACGCCACTGACTGACAGGCGAGACACCTGTCCTACGCCACTGACCGAGGTAAATATGAAAAATTGGAAGAGATTGGTACGCCGTGTGCAACTTTTTCCAACCAACGATATTTAGGGAGTTTTGAGAACAACATTTTCAGCCCTTCGACCACCAAACCCACCAAACCGTTATTCTTCCGTAGAAAGTTGCACATCGCTTATTGGTACAAAATAGTTTGTTAGTAGTCGGAGGTTTCTCCCTGGGAATTTTCCTAGGGGAAATCTACTTGCGCATTGCTGGTATTTCTTACCCAACTTTTATTACTGTTGACAAGTATAAAGGCTGGGCTCTGATTCCTGGTGCATCAGGCTGGTATCGCAAAGAAGGTGAAGCCTATGCCCGGATCAACAGTGACGGTTGGCGAGACCGAGAGCGTTCCCAGGTCAAACCAGAAAATACCCTGAGGATTGTGATACTGGGAGATTCCTTTACAGAAGCTAGACAAGTTCCCCTGGAAAATACTTTTGTGAGCGTCACTGAGCGCGAACTCAGGGGATGTCAAGCTTTAGCCGGACGGAAAGTTGAAGCACTTAATTTTGGAGTTAGTGGTTATGGAACTGCCCAGGAACTAATAACCTTGCGTCGTCATATCTGGGACTATTCCCCCGATATTGTCCTGTTGGCTGCTTTCCTGGGTAACGACATTACCAATAACTTACCAGAGCTTAATTCGTTGAATACCCGCAGTCCTTACTTTGTCTAGCGCGATGGTCAGTTACTTGCCGATTATTCATTCCGAGACACGCTAAATTTTAAGGCAATAAATTTAGTGCTAAATAACCCATTGTTCAGGTTTTTTAGCAATCATTCACGAGTATTCCAGGTAATTGTAGATAATTTTCGCAATAGCAATAGCATGAGGTCATTATTATTAAATCGGCCAGTCAAAAAACAGCGCCCAAAAATTGAGATTCAAGAGAAGCTTTCTCCTCGGAAAATTAGTTTGAAGGACAGTATATACAAAGAGCCCAGAACAGAGGTTTGGCAAGAAGCATGGCGGGTAACAGAGGGACTGATTATTAATGCGAGATGAAGTGGTGCAAAAAGGAGCCGACTTTTTAGTCGTAACTTTAAGTATTACCGAACAGGTACATCCCGATATTTCAGTTCGTCAAGAGTTGATGAAAAAATTGGATGTAGACGATCTGTTTTATCCAGATCGCCGTATTAAAAATTTGGGCGATCGGGAGAACTTTGAAGTGATGAATATGGCGCGGTATTTTGCCGAATATGCTGAGGAGAACAATGTTTGCCTACATGGTTTTGACAATGCCGTCCCCTGTGGGGGGGACATTGGAATGCTGAGGCACATCTTCTGGCGGGAAAAATGATTGCCCAAAAGCTTTGCTCTGACCATATAAAACCTTTAGGAAAAATATAAAATTGAAAAAAAATGTCGGGTGGCGATCGCCACCCGACCGCCCACCAAATTTTTCCTTCATGCAGTTCGCCTTTCGTCGATCGCAAATTCCTGATCGCCCTTCATCGAAGTATTCCGTTCATTTTCTTGAGACCGTTGTCCGGCCACTAAGTAGGCAGTTACTCCAGCAATCAGTAAGATAACGATCGCAATAAACCAGGGCTTGGTCCAGAAAGGTTTTTCTTGCTTTTCATCAGACTGTGCGGGAGTCTGTGGCTGTTCGGGAGTCTGTCGGATAACGGGCGATGAATCAGGGGGAAATAGGGCGATCGCCAAATCATGCAACCCCGCCTCTCCTGTAAAATATGTTAAGTGGTCGCAGGGGGTATCTGGCAGTTTTTTGGGCGGCGGATCCCGATCGTCCCTAACATCTTTGATGCTAGCTACAGTCGCTATCAGATCGTTTGCTTGGTACCAGAAAGCGGGTTCTACCACTGCATCTACTGTCTTCCCAAACAGCTTCTGCATCAGTCGCTGTAGTCGTGAACTTTCCTCCCCTGCTTCCATCGCCGCTTTTGCTAAAGACCTGTTGCCTGCAATAATTGTATAAGGCACCTGGGGGTCTGGGTTGTTAGCCATTTGTTGGATAAAATCCGAGTCTGGCCGCATTTGATCGAAGGAAATATCAATCTGCTCTATACAGTCGAGTAATTTAGTCAATCCCGAAGCTTGCCAGCCCATCGCCGAGAGGTTGTTTAACCCTAAAGTGATGGCAGTAAAAGCCCAATCTTGTAATGTGGCCCAAGGAGAACCTGCATTCGGCACGCCCACAAGCACCAGGTGCTGCACCACTTGATTCCCGCCTTCTCGCTCGATAAACCAACGGGCGATCAAACCTCCCATTGAGTGGGCTATAATATCTAACTGCTTGCCATGATTTGCTCCTAAACCTACTGCTTCTAACCGTTGCTTGAGCTTCCGGGCTGTCTCCTCTATCCGAGTGTTCACGCTCTCATGGTCATAAGTCAGCACCAGGTCATAAAATTCGCCCAGCGATCGCTTTTCTCCGTCTATTTCTACTGTTGCTGTTTGCACGCTGGGGACTATGCTTTGGGTGTCTCCTGTCAGCCCGTGGATGTAGAGGATAATTTTCTGGGCCCCAGCCACTTTCTGTTTAACTGACTCTATATCCTTTTGATAACTTACTTTTCCCTGTGGGTCAACGGACGCCACTGCTAAGATCGGGTATTCAAAGGACGTTCCCAATTTCTGAGATATCACTTTCTGAAAGAAGATGCGCACCGCTCCTTGGACGCTGCGAGTTTGCTGGCTAATCGGTTCTGGTAGACGATCGAGCCTGATTTCTATTTTCCCATCCTTTGTGCTGACAGACCGACCCAATGGTAAATAGAATTCTCCATCGTAGCCCACAGGTAATATGCTTTCGTTTTCCTGGATCTGGCGGTCCACCAGTAACTTCAGGGGGGCCTCTGGCGTGACTACAGTCGGATCTTCTACTTCCGTCAGTTCCAGACAACTCAAGCCTGGATCTGCACCTCGGGTAACTGTGAATTTGAATGGTTGGACCAAATGAGGATTTTCTCGGAGAATGGGAGGCAGGATGTGATTTCCTAAATCTCTGGTTGCCTGGGGCACAGTGCTCAGGCATGCTTTTGCTTTTAAGTGCCGATGGGGTTGCAACTCCACTATCTGAGACAGTCCGATGCTGCTGTCCGACCTCACCGACTGGACAGCTTGGGGTCTGACACTGGTAATCGCTACTTCTTTTGTGAGCCAATCATCATAGCTGCGGTCCCGACGGGACGCAACGGCATCTCGAGTATTGCTCTTGCTATTAAAGAGACTTTGGTATGTATCTCCTAGGGATCTGGTCGGCAAGTCCAGGGCCTCTTGTTCCAGGATTCTCGCATCAAATTCCTGGGTGTTGACAATCAGTTTGAAGATATCTTTGTACTCTGTTATCCCCTGGGACCACAACTCGTCGGGCACAACTAAATCTATCCACCTGCCCTCAATTTCTGCTCCTGCTTCCAGCTTCACTGTGCTACTATCAAAGAAGGGATTGTTGACCGAAAAATTCTCAGCCAGGTCTAACACTGCGCAATAAAGGGTACGCTGACTGCTATTGGTTAGCCTGATCTTTAAGGTCGGCGGTACTAACTGCCCATTATATTCTTCATACTCCAGCCGCATTGCTGAAGCTTTACTTGCTGTTTGAGAGTCGTACAGCACAAATTCCATTTTCACGTCGGACGGACGCAGTCCACTGGCCGCTGGACTTGATAGTTCTAAGGTATTTGTCCAGCGGGCAATATGTTCTAAACGTCGAATTACTTTTAAGGCGTCATCCCCCGTGTAACCGGCGTGAGAGCTATTTAACGGCAGGGGCGCTACTAGGGGCCGATCGTCCCTTGGCCGCCTGATTATATACTGTCCCTTGTCCGCCACCAGGACTATGTCGATCTCCTCTGAGTTCTCGACGGCGCTGATATACAATGAGGGTCGATATAGGGATCCTGCCGTCTTGAGTGCCTGACGTGCCAGTTCCACTCCTGTCTCTTCCCCCTCAAAGGAAACTTGTAAGCGGGGTAGGGGGAGGGAGATCGGAATGGCCTTAAAGGTCTGATTTTCTGCTAAATTTTCTATTCCAGAGATCTCTACGAAGCTCAGTTGCTGCCTGACTTGAGTTACTTTGGCTGTACCAGAGGCCAGTTCGGGGTCTCTTAACTGTGGCACATCAGTGCCAAAGGGAAACAGGGCTAAGATAGTCCCCCCTTTAGAGGGTTTTTGCAGACCATGCACCGCACCGCCATTGACGATCCAGCCATATTGCTTGTCATGACTAACGGTAAAGTAGGGGTCTCTTTGGGCGATCGCCCCTCCCAGAAAATGTTGGTCCGCGTCTCGAATGGAATTTCTGGCTTCCAGCTGGGGCGACTGGTCGTTAACCTTACCCCGTACTAGGGCATTGGTGCTTTCAAACAATTCCCGATAGGTTAAGTTACCATTAGCTTTCTGTAGATTGTGGAGTAGAAAGTAGGAAAAGGCCCCCCGTGCTTGACAGTCCCCATTGTACTCTTTCGCCAGTTCGTCGCTGCGACAGGCTGCTAGCAGAATGTGATTTTTGCTGGGCATCTGCCAGCCAGCGCTATTCTCTTGGTAGCCCCGAGAGGCTATATCCGCCGACTCTTGGGCAAAGATAAAGCTGTTCAAGGGCCGATCGCGCTTGTCTATTTCATCAACCCGCCGCACTACTGCATCTATATCTCTGGTCCCCGAACCAGAGTGACAGCAGTCCACGATCAGCACCATGTGCGGGTCGCGCTGGCCTACCTTATCTATCAGGTAGGCCAGTTCTTTGTCTGCTAAGTCCCAGGCTCCCCCTGTACGACTGTCCCAGCATATTATCGTTTCGTTGAGCCGATCGGGCTCCATATGCCAATGTTCTTCGGGAGCGCACCCTTGGGACCCGTGACCGGCATAGTAGAATAATGCCACATCTTCACTGCCTGCTTGACATAGATGTGTTGTAAAGCCATCGATTATCTTCTGGCGCGTCGCTTCGGCATCGATCAGCTTGACTAGCTGTAGTCTTGTTTTTGGGATGCGATCGCGCAGATACTCTTCCACTGCTGTGATGTCGTTCACGCAACCGGATAGGGGGTATTTTGCATAATTGTCGATTCCAACTAGCAATGCATATATCTTACCATTCATCGTTACTCATCTTCTTTTCTTCTGACCACCATAATTCTTATCTTATCATAACTTCCGCACTGAGGTTTGTAGTGAGGACTTCCGTCCTCACTACAAACCTCAGACAAATCGCGCCTGTCAAGTTATACTGGAGGCTGCGTTGGAACCGGCGACTTCACCGGCGCTAGGCTATGCTTATTTGAGTACCTTGAGGATAACTGGTTGGTTATCCGACTCCCCCCTTCCTCTATCTACCAGTCAATTGGCACTCTCGTAGATTTTGGTCGGCTAATGGTGAAGATGCGATCGCCATCATTTTCTCTTTTCTCCGGTGATTGTGCGCAATTGCTCCAAGGTCAATATAGCAAGTCCGGCCCTAGGCCCCCACTTATGGTAACATAAGGATAATTATGTTATACCATTATGATAACCAAGGGTATGTTGGGCAATGCCCACCCGACAATCAATCACGATTATCCTTTGACCATTAACCATTTGACAACATGTCTCGTGCCAAAGCTTTACAATATTATATTTTCGCCCGTCTGCTGTTAGCGCCCCTGATGCTATGGCTAATTACTACTTTAGTCTTTTTGCTGCTCAGGGCAACACCGGGAGATCCTGTCGCGGCTATTTACGGTGCCCGGGCCTCGGCAGCAGCAAAAGCAGAATTGAGAAATCAGTTAGGTTTAGATTTGCCCCTGTGGCTGCAATATGTTAATTATATCGGTAGTTTGCTCTCTTTTGACTTGGGTAGTTCTTTAACCAGTCGGGGACAGACAGTATGGGAAATTATCGGCAAGTATTTCCCCGCTACGGCAGAATTGGCCATCTTGAGTATGGCGATCGCCCTAATTCTGGGCATTACTGTAGGGGCGATCGCCGCTTCCCGGCCGAATACTATTCTGGATGCTGGAGGCCGATTATTTGGCATTATCACCTATTCAATCCCTGCTTTTTGGGCGGGGATGCTATTACAGTTAATTTTTGCCGTGCAACTGGGATGGTTTCCCTTGGGAACGCGCTTTTCTTTAGCCTTAACTCCTCCTGGGGGTCCGACGGGTTTATATACTATTGATAGTATTCTGGCAGGTAATCTGGAGCAGTTTCTCACCGCGATTCATTATCTGGCCCTGCCTAGTTTAACTCTGGGGATCCTCCTGAGTGGCATTTTTGAGCGCATTGTCCGGGTGAACCTGAAGCAAGCTCTGAAATCAGATTATGTGGAAGCGGCCGAAGCAAGAGGAATTCCGGAATTGAGAATTCTAGTATACCATGCTTTGAAAAATGCCCTGATCCCTGTGATTACGATTTTGGGGCTGATCTTGGCAGCTATGCTGGGAGGGGCGGTGTTAACAGAGGTGACCTTTTCCTGGCCCGGGTTGGGAAATAGACTGTATGAGGCGATTACCCTCAGAGATTATCCCACAGTCCAAGGTTTAGTAGTGTTCTTCGCTACAATTGTGGTAGTCGCGAGTATTGCGATTGATATATTAAACGCTTATATCGATCCTCGGATTCGATATTAAGAGAATGGAGCAATTGTTAATGGAGCATTGTCAGGGAAAAAAAATAAACTAAATGACCGGAATGCCCTAAGCGTCTGGGGACGGTAGATAAAAATCATCCTATGGCCCATGCGGTAATTTTGCACTCAGATGTTGGGAGGATCTCAATGCATGTATTTGGATTTGCGACTCGAAAATGGCTAATTGCGAGTTGTAAATAAAAATGGAGCAATTTTCATTTTTAATTCCTCCATTTGCAAAACTGAGACGCGCCTCAGATGTTATAATATATAATATCCTTAATTGTAGATTATATTAGACAGTTTTACGTCCAAAGACAATCCCTGGCGCTGGTTCCGTTAAGTGTCTAATTCAGCGGCACCAGCGCCTAAAGATATTTACCCGCTGACGGAATCTTGATTGAAGACTAATGGACAGTGTAACGATTAATGTTGTTATCGAGGTCGCCGAAGCCACTACTTACATCGAGGTTGAATTACAGACCGGCAGTAACCTCCTCGTCGGCAATTCCAATCACTACATAGGGATAGTTGCGGAACAGACCGCTCTGCCCGTCGCGGTGTAGGGAGGTAAACTTCTTTGTTAGGGGTCGAGCTGGGAATCACTTCCCAACCCTCCCATTGGAACCGGACTCGCGATTTTCACCGCAGGAGGCTACTGGGTAATAGGCCCTTGCCTTGGGTAGCTTATATTAGGGTTACCCCCATTTAGCCTTACGACCTGTTCGTTTATCCTTATTCTGGTTGTGAGTGGCGCTGCCGGCAAACCTTTAGTATCACTATTTACTGGGCCGTTTTACCAGAAAGTTATAACCGAGTTCCCGTGGGAGCGGGTCTCCGTAGATAGTAGTCAGGATTATTTGTCCCGGTCGTATCCTATTCACCGTCCCATGTCTGCATATCCATAGGCATTACCCTAGG
>JACOMV010000126.1 GCA_014324065.1 Hormoscilla sp. SP12CHS1
AGCTGAATTGGGTCTGCATTGAGTATAGCTCTAGTTTAGCACAAAAATGTTCTACT
Source organism: Hormoscilla sp. SP12CHS1 (assembly GCA_014324065.1). Taxonomy (GTDB): domain Bacteria; phylum Cyanobacteriota; class Cyanobacteriia; order Cyanobacteriales; family Desertifilaceae; genus Hormoscilla. Next base: position 57 of record JACOMV010000126.1, read on the forward strand.
TGTTTCCTGAACAAGCTGTAAGTCTCCGAGCATCTCAACAAGGGCTAGGTCGATCGAGCCAGACGAAAGAGGGGTTGGACAAAAACAGCTATCATCTGATGTGATATTGCTCACACTTCACAAGCAACCTTGAAGCGGTTTTGGCGGGGCCTGCCAATTCAGGAAAACGCCTTTGTTGAGATTTGCAAGGCTGTAGGGGAGAACTGGCAAGAGATTGTTGAGGAGAGTCCAACTCGGAACGATTGGCGGTGGAGTTGCACCAAGACTGGTTGCAGGGCGACTGGACTAAGTTGGTTCAGGAGAATTTTGACAACGAGGATCGACCTTCAGACTTTGGCAATGTTGCGTCTCGATGGCTAGCAAAGTGGGGAGAACCCGTAACGTCAGAAGACCGCAAGGATAGACAGCGGCTGCTGAATCGGTTGGTCAGACGCTTGCAAGAGGAATGGTATCTGGTACTGATAGATTCTCTGGAAAACATTCTCAAAGGGAATGAAGATGAAGGCTGGAGTGATTTTTCTGATGAGTGGTGGGTGAGATTCTTTCAAAGCTTGCTAGCAGCAGAATCTTGCCAAAGCAGGATCGTCCTGACCTCACAGGATTTGCCAGCGCAGATAGCGACCTTCGGAACTCGTTACCAAAATTTTTGGTATTACCAACCCCTGAATGGACTGGAAGAACTGGAAAGGTTGGCATTGTTTGAGAAATATGGGCTCTTAGTGGAAGCGGAATCACCAGGCAGACCTTATTTGATCAGAATTGGGGCTGCATACGAAGGGCATCCCTTGGCGTTGCGGGTGATTGCTGGAGAGATTGGCAGTAAGCCTTTTGATGGTAATGTGGTAGCTTACTGGAACAAGTACGGGCAAGAAGTAGAAGAGGTGGAGAAAGCTATAGAAGAAGCGCAGACTAAAGGAATAACAGCATCAGCCGATGACCAGTGGCAGTTGCATCGATACACTCGCGAACTACGCCGTAATGTGCGATCGCGGCTGGAAAGGACATTTGGTCGGTTGAAAGAGGATGTCCTGAATGCCTATCGGTTGCTTTGTGCCACTTCAGTATATCGCTGTCCCGTACCGGAGAGGTTTTGGCTGAGTCATTTGGAAGATTGGGATTGCGATTCCGATGAGCAAGAGAAGGCGCTGGATGCGTTGCGCGAGCGCTATTTGGTTGAGGAAGTCGTTGAAAACGATCAATTCTTGCTGCGGCAGCACAATTTAATCCGCAGTGTAGCACTAGAACATTTAAAGCAATTGGATGAGGAGATGAGTAATGGCTGAGTTAGAGGCTAAAGATAAACATACTTCCCAAGGAGTAAAAGCCATTATCAATTTTATAAATAGTTATAATTTTCTGGGATATCCTGAAAAATCGCTCTCTTCCCATCAGCAGGCTTTGAAGATCGCTTGAAAATTTTAAATGGCATTAATGAGTAATATTGATGAGTTAGAAATCAAAGACGAACAGAAACTAAATAGTAACTTCCCTCCCGGCGAGTCAGTCCTTGCAGATATGGGACTCGATCGGGCTGCTCTGAAGTCTATGAAGTGGGGTTGGAATACATAGCTTTCATCAATTGGCTCACCAAATACAAGATCCCGCCAGACGCTTCTATTATAGAACAAATACGCGGTTACAGAGAAGCTTTACACCACTTGTGTGAGGTCCAGACATGGGAACGAATAAATATTATTCTGGCAGTACCTATAAAGATAAATCCGCCGACGGGAAATTTATCTATTCCCTTCTATGAATATCTCATCTTCCAAGAACTTTACAGAGAATTACTCGAACTGAGTCAAGAGATTATCAAGTCCTTAGAAAATACAGGCAACAATCTCAATTCTATTATTCTATTGAAGGGAAGGGGGTTAGTTGGTACGGGTCAATTACGAGAAGCATGTCAAGTTTTTGAAGAACTCCGTGCAAATGCAACTGAAGGTTCGGAAATTTACATAGAAGCTACCGTTCGTTTAGCTACTGCGCAAATTCAAGCAGGTCGTTACTAAGAAGGTCGAAACCTTGACAATGCGTTAATATTAATTAGGAAATTGAGCGAATATAATCTATCAATAGATTTCCAAAAATTTCAATAATTGAAGATAGATATTATGGGAGAGTATGCATATTATGAAATGAATGCAGGTCGCTACAATAATTACATAAAATTATATACAAAAATTGTTGAATTCAGAAAAAGTAGGGGACAGATACACAGGCTGGTAATTCCCTCAATTTATCAGGGGATTATTTTGAGAAAAATAAAAGAGTATGAAGGTTCCATTAATCATTTAAAAGAAGCTCTATAGAAAGCCATAGAAATGAAAAATGAATGCGAAACAGCCTGGATAAATCACCACTTAGCTTACGCGCTTCTTAATCAAGGTAACTATAGTTTAGCAGCAGAAAAATGTAATAGTTCGCTTGAGTAATATCAGCAAAGAGAAGATCGGAGAGGAATTTATGATTGCTACGAACAGATGGGATTGATTAATCTAGCTAAAGTTTGAGGAGGCGGAAAAGAATCTTGAGCGATCGCTGAATATCAGGCAATCGATCTGCAACATTCATGGAACGGCAAGTTCGATCGAGAACTTAGCATTTGCTTCATGGCATAATAAACGTTATTTAAGATTTATGAAGCTGTTGCTCCAAAGTGTGACAATGTATTATAAGATTGGCATATTAAATCGTGCGAGATTGATAAAGATACTTAAGTTAGCATATGTTTGGACATTAGGAAAGCGAAACTGGACTTCATGAGGGCGGGACGCTTGCAGGGTGCATCTCATATTTGCAAATTTATCTGTAGGGGCGAAGCTAAGGAGCGACAAATGATGACACAAAGCGACAGATACTATCTGGTGAATGCTTCGCCCGTGCGAAAGTGAGATGCACCCCGCTTGCATGATGAAGGCAGAGTCAGGGCCGACGCCCGCCGGAGCGCGAAAATATTGTATACTGGAATCCGTTGCGAGTTAACATATGAGTATGCAGTATCAAGACATCATCACCATTGAACCGGGTAAGCGTAGCGGTAAGCCATGTATTCGCGGGATGAGGATTACAGTATATGATGTGCTGTCCTACCTGGCAGCTGGCATGACCTATGAAGAGTTGCTTGATGATTTCCCGTACTTAACCAAAGAAGACATTTTAGCTAGCCTTAGCTATGCTTGAGATTTTGCCGCTGAGTAGATAATGGCGTGACCCAGAAACCCGGTATGAACAAAAAACCGGGTTTCTTAATTCAAAACCTCAAGCTCCCGTTTCGATCTCCTCCACTCAATCCTCTTTCAACCACTCGGAGTAACCGCAAGCAAGCAGACGCTCTTTCACAAAAGCGATCGCCAGTTCATCGGGCACATCCGTTGATTTTACTCTATAAAGGTCATTGAGGACAACAGCATAATTTTTCCCAGTGCATTCAGCTACAACCCGTACTAGATTGCGATCGGACATCTCATCGTAAAGGAGTGCCAAAAGGGGAAAATAAGATTGAGAATCTATGCCATCGGGGAAAGCACACTCCTTCAGATTATAGGTGCTAGTCAAATAAAGCACAATAACATCTTGCATAGTTAGCTTCCTGTTAAGCGATCGCCTTCATATTATACAGCAAACCATGAAAGTAATTGAGCAAACGCCCATTTGCCTGACACTCCGTGCTTACCCCTGGAGTGCCTGGATCGTTGGTAGCATTTGGCTTGCTATCGGACTCTATTTCTTGTTTGTGATATTTATAGGCGCGATCGCACTTTTTATCGGAGTCCTCTATCTCCTGCTTGTCGCTCAAATCGAAACCTGCTATATTGACAAAATTATGGGATTAGTAATCTTGATAGAATATGGATTGTGTGGTACAAAAGTCAGAGAACATGCGATCGGGGCGATCGCGACAGTAGAAGTAGAACAGTACAAAACCCGCAGCAAAGGTCATACTCGGGTTGGCTACCGCACGGTTCTAGTGCTGAAAAGGGGCGATCTCGTACCGGTTACAGTTCGCTACAAAAGTTGCCGTAAAAGTCAACAAGCAATAGCCGATCGCATCCACGCCTTTATCCACCTGTAAACAGGATTCTGCTAATCGTCAATCTCCAAATCTGCATACTGAGCAAAGGAACCCAAATAGCGAGTCTCACCAGCAGCAACTTGTTCGAGACCGTGTCGCAGAGAAGCAAGAGCTTCCGGGTTTTTCCACAGCCATAGTTCTCACTCTGGAATGTTCTCAGCAGGATCCAGCAATATTTGTCCCGCATCGTTGATAAAAACTCGGTAGCTTTTCTCTTGCACTTCCTGTCCCAAGTTGATACTGCCTTCTTTATCCGTCTGTACTACGGTTTTAAATGGGCGGAAAATTTGTTTTACGATCGTGCTGTTTTCCACAGAGATAATTGAGATTACACTCTATCTTACCACGATAGATAGCAAAATAGATGCGCTCGGTCCTAATACTTCGTAGGTTTTGCATCTTAGAAGTCATTGCGAGGGGGGGCTGTGGGGTAGGTTTTTTAAGTTAAGATCAAATTGAAGAATGGCAATAACGCAATCTCTCCCTTCATTTGAATTTGATTGAAATTTTGTGGCGGTTTATTAAATACGAATGGCTTGAAATCGATGCTTATTCTTGCTGGAAAACTTTAGTTGCCTCCGTTGAAAAAATCCTCAAATAATTTGGGGAGAACTATGTAATTAATTTTGTCTGACTACTTATTGGCGACAAACAGGATGTTAAGCTTGCTGGTCAAATCCTGTCTCAGTAGCTTTTGCTGTTCTGTCACGCGCCAGGCATCTTCAACAGATGATCTGAGACTGTTTGAGTTTAGCTGTTGCTCGCTCTGTTCTGGTTCGCTCTGTAACTGAGTCACTACTACTATCTTAGGAACTCCGATTAAACAAGATGCTCATCTGAGAAGCCATAAAGTCTTGTCAGCAAGAGCATTTCAGACGATTTTGACACCTTATTAAATCCTCATTCCTTTTGGACCCGAGTAGTGATGCCATGGCTAATATCCTCTTTCTCTTGTTGGGTTATCCTCAAACTAGAGCACAGATTGCAGGACTGTGCCAGCCTGTTGGGAGTTGGGAGTGCAAGGGCAGAACGGAGTTCTCTCTTCTCCTATTTTCAAGAAGCATGAGACTTTCGCAATAGCATCACCGGGCCCATAGACCCAGGGCGATCGCCCTGGGTCTAGAAACCGGGTTTGGACTTTCAACCCTGGGTAAAGACCAGAGGATATCGCAGAAACCCGGTTTCTTGCCCTAACCAGTGCAATGGGCGATCGCCCATCAACTCTGGAAGGGAAACTCAGCACAGACATGCCAGCGGTTGCTATCGTGAATCAGCAGCGTCAGGTTAGGGGGTGTAAACTGAAAGTGTAGCTGTCGGTGCTCGAATTCGGGCCAGGCCGCTTTGAAATTTTGCCGTGTCAAATCTCGAAAGGCTACAGTCATGTGAGGCGCGAAGGGGCGACTCTTGGCCATTGGGTCTACAATTGCTAAAGATGCTTCGGTGTGAGCGATTAACTGTTTCTGCAACCTCATCAGTTCCAGCGTTTTGAGTATGTTAACATAGATGACTTTGGGCTTAAACGCGCCAAACCCCTCCAGAGTTACTGGCACTAGCGGGCGGCAGGCTGCAAAAGCCCTCAAGCAGTCTTGCAGCACCTCAAGATTGTCAGTTAACCACTTAAAGGGCGGTTGCAGGGTAACGTGGGGCGGCGAATTGAAGGCTTTGCAACTGGCGTAGCGATCGGCAAAATACTGCTTAATCTGGTTTACCTCATCCTGGATGGACTGAGGTGGCAGGAGAGCAACAAAGAATCGCTGTTCTGATTTGTCCATAGGTCTATCCACCATCTCCTAGGTTTTGGCTTTATGCTACATTAAGTAGTATAGTATATTTAGGAGTAGCAGCGAAATTAAACTAGAAGATTGAGGGAAGCAAGCAAATGCCCTGGTTTGCCAAAATCGAAGCAGGTATCGTGGACAAAGCCACCTTTGATAAATACGTGCCTGCTCACAAAGCCTATGTCCAAGACCCGATCACCAAAGGACACAAGGCCCGTAGCGGCTATTGTCCGCCTGCGGGGAGGCGGGATGTTACTATTTGATGCCGCTTCACGGGATGAAGCAGAAGCAATTGTTTCTGAAGACCCGCTAATCAAAAATGGCTGCGTCAAATATGAACTTTACGAGTGGTGCTTGATTGCCGAATAATCGTAGATTATGAGAAATATTTAGGAGAAAAGAGTAAGATGTCTAAAGAAAGTAAAGGTTACAAAGTTGTAAGTGATAATCGGCAAGCTCGTTATTTATACGAACTTCTGGATACTTACGAAGCTGGGATTGAATTGAAGGGAACAGAGGTGAAGTCAATTCGGGAAGGAAAGGTTAACCTCCGGGATGGATATGCCTTGATTCGGGATGGTGAAGCCTGGTTGCTGAACGTGCATATCTCGCCCCACCATACCACGAGTCAGTATTTTAATCACGACCCCCGCCGGACTCGGAAATTGCTCTTGCATCGGGAAGAAATCCGCAAGCTGATTGGAAAAGTGGAACAAAAAGGCTTAACCTTGGTGCCTTTGAAAATGTATCTGAAAGATAGCTGGGTGAAAATTAGTATCGGTTTAGGCAAGGGAAAGAAACTGCATGATAAGCGCGAAGATATCAAACAGCGGGATGATAAACGCCAGATGGAACGGGCGATGAAAAATTATTAAGCAATTCAAAATTCAAAATTCAAAATTCAAAATTGGGAAGGGTGCATCTCAATTTTTCCTCGTTCCTCGCAGTCTGAGGCTCTGCCTCTTGTGAACCGAGGCAGCTTTTCTCATTCACAGGAGGCAGCTGCCTCGTGACTGAGCATTCCCAGGGAGACCCAGACTGTGACGAGGGTATGGTTCTACAGGTCTTTTTGCAGGTAATCTAGTTCAATATCTTTGATTAATCTAGTTCAATATCCTTGATTTTTTCCTCAATTTCAGAGCCGGGATTGGGAAATTTATTCTGATATAGAGCCAACAGTTCCAGCAAGTCTTGAACATATCCAGAGGCGTGGTTGATATTGCCGGAAATGAAGCTAGAAGCTACTGGATTGTTAATTTCGTGGGCAACACCTGCAACCAACTGACCCGGACATTTTTTCACTCTGCACTCGATGTGCAGCGTAGGGGGCCCGGAGCGTGCGCAGAGACACACGACAGCTTTAACTGAGTCTGTTGCAGATTTTGTAGAGATTGGGAAAGTTCAGCCGTCCGATCGGCCCGCGGACGGTCCGAAAAATCGGCTACCCGTTCCTCTCTGGTTTGAACCAGAGGCGGGCTGACAGCGAAGAGAGGAAATTATGCGAGCGCCAACTGAGCGAATCTCCTGGGTTGCTGGATTTTCCTTTAGCCTTTGGCAAGTTTCAAATCCGTCAATTCCCGGCATCATTACATCCAACAATATCAGTTATGGCGGGTGATATATTTGACCATTTTTATCGTCCGATCGCTATTATTGGCCACTGCCACCTTAAATCCAGCATTCGTCAAGGCATCCGATAGCACTGACAAATTAGCGAGGGGATCATCGACAATTAAAATAGGTCTAATTTATGGCTTTCGATATCTCTTGTTGTGCTCTTGTCCCAGGGGACTCGGCACACAAGAGACATCGTACTCGCACTACCCACGAGACACCGAGACCTGCTTTCTTGACTCGAGCCTTTTCTGCTCCTGTTTTCCATCTTATTATTAACTTTTTACCTATTCTCATCTTAACTTAATTTTCTCGATCTTCTGTTAACATTTTACTCTAAATCTGCTACCTTGCTTGGCTTTACTAAGTTATAAAGCTGAAGTAATCTCAAATGCGAGCGCCATCACATATGAGCTGTAAAATTATTACAGACAACTGTTATAATTAAGGGATAAACTAAAGGTTTAGTTGTCATCGGTCTGCGGTGGTGGCAGATAATAACTGGCGATCGTAGCCACGGTCAGCCACCAGAGAATATTGACTTGGGGGCGATACCAGATAGTATCGACTGCGCCGTGAGCCATTATACCTAGCATAGTGGCGATCGCCCCCATCAACCAAAATCCCTGGCGACTTCCCAACTGTCTCAGACGCTGCAATTGTATCCAACCCTGGTTAAAGGTAACAACTAGGAGCCACAAGAAAGCAGTTAAACCAATTAAACCCATTTCTACTGCTATTTCTAGCAAGACGGAATAGGCACTCAAGGCGGTATAGCGAGGACGTTGGAACCGGGGATAGATCTTATTAAAAGCATCATTGCCAGGACCAATACCCAGGAAGGGACGGGCTTTAATCATATCGATCGCCGCCGCCCAAACATTCAGCCGAAAATTATTACTGCTGTCGTTGCGACCTGCAAAGATACTCAAGACCCGATCGCGCACGGGTGCCACAAACAAGACGGCAAAAATGAATAACCCCGCCAAAGTCCCTAGGGCGATCGGCAGGGACAACTTGCGCCAAACAGGAGGCATCTTGATACTGAACCAGTAAACTAGGAATAGTCCCAAAGCAGTAATAGCGACCGCAAAACCAATCCAACCGCCGCGACTGAAGGTAAATACTAGACAGAGGGAGGTGCAAATAAATATGGTCAGGGCCAAAGCCTTGCCCATAGGGCCGCGCCAGACTCCTATAGCTGCTAGACTAAAGATGACAGCAGGCAGCAGATAGCCAGCTAGTAAATTAGGATTGCCCAGGTAACTGTAAACCCTGGTAGTATTAGCAGAAGCTGAGGTCGGATCGGTCCAGGTAGCCAGGGCATCGGCACCAAAAAACCATTGCCGCAAACCGTATACACTGACAATTAGGGCCACATGTAAGTAAAGCCCGATCGACCAAGAACGGAGACGGGGCGATTGGAACAACCGCGCCACCAGGGCAAATAGCAGCAAATAGAGAGTAAGTTTCACCCAACCCGTAAAAGCGGCGGCCTTTACAGGTGATAAAGCCATGGCAATAGTGGCGATCGCCCAGTAAAGCAAAACTAGCAAATGGATAGGAGTGAAAGTCCGTCCCTGGGGAGGATCGGATAGAGTCAGCAGCACCCAAAAACCGCCACCAGCAATCAACAGCAAGCCAATCGAGGAATTGGGCACAAAAGGTGCCAGTGCCAAGACCAAACTCACCAACTCAATCCCAATCAGATCCGCCCACTGCATCAAGCAACTACCCTGACGCCAAGCATTGAGCATGCCCACCAACCGATACAAATAGCTGCCATAGTGCCACCGATCCAGTTGCAGCTCGGACAGAGTCACGTTCTGCCACAGTCTCATTTTCCCTCCTCTTTAGTCACCTTGGGCAAGCTTACCACATATCGATAGCCCTTCCGCACTTTACTCTGCTTCAATCCTGATGAGGTAGCCAGGGACTCATTTCCTTGAATCGAGAACTGCCCGCCATGGATCTGCGCCAAGGCGCGGCACAGCAATATCTTCAGACTCTCACTAGCACCACTAACTTGAGACTTTTCTAAATCCTCTGGTTCTGGGGCCGATCCAGTCTAAGGGTTCCTATCGCCCTTGGCACCAGCGAGCGCCTGCTACCAACCAATCTATTATCGTGAGGGCTAAAGCCAAGGCGCTACTCAATCGAATATATTTCCCTGAAGAGCAAATGTCAATACCCAAATAAAATATTTTTCGACGGGAACATTTACTCCTGTGGGCCTAAGCACTTCCCAATCCTCCGGACAGTGAGGGATCGTGTTCGCCCAGCTTTCATCTTGTCTATTGCTAGCAGTAACCCCATATGCTGTTCGCATTTACCACAGCGGCAGTCAGCAATTTGGCGAACCCATTTTCTGCCGCGCCCCCGCGCAGATTTCACCGGTATCAATATCGTCTCAAGGCTAACCGCAAACAGCGAATATAACTATCAGGCTAGTAGTGACCATGTACCAGAAAAATGACAACTGACATTAGTCGAGCCGTAATGGCTCCGATCTACAAGCGTTGGTTTGTAGTGAGGGCGAAAGTTGTGCGCCAGAGAGCATGTCAAGGCAAGTAAATAAGTATTTTTGCGAAAAAACCTCATTACTGGTTCATTGGTCAAAACTTTGAGGTTCTTGAGAGAGATTGTTCGCACAACAGTTGCAAAACAAAAACGAATCTGCCACACTGCCCCGACCTAAATCCCACCTAAATCCCACCCAAATCCCACCCAAATCCCACCCAAATCCCCTACAATATCACATAATAGCTAGTACATATATAGTCAAAACTCTTGAAGAAAAATTTCGAGTTTTATTGAGAAGGCTCTCAAGGTGAGTATATTTTGCAATGTATCTCATAGATGCTAGCGGGCGATCGCTCCGATGTATGGGAGAGGCGATCGCCCCGATTAACTCCCCTTCCGCAGAGTCAGCAGGTCCCCATGCTTTGCCGATTGAGATGGAAGTAGAGATATGCTGAAGACATAAAGGGAAAAAGGCGCTCTGCGCTCGATTTCGCTTTCTGCCTATCGTCAAAATCCCACCCAATCTTGCATCTCTATGATAGACCATAATCACAAATTATTTTGTCGTCTGGATGGTTTGACCACTCAAGAGCGAGACTCGCAGCGCTTGGCGGCTTTAACCGAATTGGGTTTGTTATCAGCTGGGGCTGTGCCCGTGTTCGAGGAAGCTGTGCGATTCGTTCAGGTATAAACTGTAACCAGTGAAAGCCTGGCTGGTCTCATAAGCCAGCAACTTTGGTATTC
>JACOMV010000127.1 GCA_014324065.1 Hormoscilla sp. SP12CHS1
GATGGGAACAAATACGTTTAAGAACTGGTTTACTAAATGCTGTTATTGTACTAATTAAATAGCGAACAAGCTGTATGAGGATTTTTTGTATTATCCGGTAAAAAAGGGAGATGGGTGAAAATTTTCCTCTCTCCCTTATCCCCTCGGAACCAGGTGGGTGAGTAAGTAATGCTGATTTTTAAGTTATGTTAAGCAACCAGGGCATGGCACAAATTATCAGAGAGTTCTTGTTCTCGCAACTGAGTGGCAACAATCGCTTGCTTGATGATACTGCGGGTTGTCAACCCCCTAGGTCGCAGTTTTAACCATCGCTGGGCTTCGTTGCCTTCCCGGAGAATCTTTTGCAGGGGCGAGAGGAAACAGCTAAACCCGCGTTGCTTGGCATGGGGCCAAACTTCTCGATCGAGTTCCCAGATCCATTCCCGCGCGGTAACGGAGCGACCATCTTGCCAATGTAACAGTTGAGCGTCCAGACTGTGGCATGCTGCTGCTGCTTCATTAGCATCGGTGAGGTCGATCAAGTCGGAGGCACGGGTCGCTGCTGGTAAGGTACTGGCCTCTAGGGGGTCTAAACTGGGGTCATTAATCAATTGCCACAGGCGGGCTTCTAAGAGGGCGGTGATGGCCAGTAAGGCGATCGGGTCCGTGACCAAGTCACAAATTCTCAACTCCAGACGGTTGAGGTCGTAAGGGCGACGGGCACCATTGGGTCGCACTGAGGTCCACAGGTGACGGACATTTTGCATTGTACCTGCTTTCAGTTGCGCTTCCATCCACTGGATATGGTGGGCATGGCTGGTAAACAGGGGCACATGTGCTGGTGTTTTGGGGAAAACTTGCCAGCGAGTCGAGTGAGAACCGGTCGCCAGACCGTCAATAAACGGCGATGAGGCACTCAGGGCCAGATATAGGGGCGCTTCTACCCGTACCAGGCGACAGGCCCGCATGAGTAATTCTGGGTCGCTGAAGCCTATATTAATATGAATGCTGGCGGTGACTACTTTTGTGCCGTAGGTTTGTTCGATGTAGCTGTGGTAGGGGTTGTTCGGGTCGGAACGACTGAAGCGATCGCTGCCCCCCAAGCACAAGGTACTCCCAGGAATTAGGGTGTAATCACCCAGACTCTTGATATAGTTTCGCAGCCGCGTCCGGGGTTGCAGCAACTCACACAACAATGCATCATAGCGGCACAAGGGGGCTGTCGTGTATTCTACATTACGGCTGTCTGGTTCCCGTACAAACCCATCTAGTGCGACCACAATCTTGTCAGAGAGTCCGACTATATCACCCTCTGGCGTACCCGTGTACATTTCTACCTCGAAGCCTTTTGATAGCAGCATGGCAATTATTTTCAACCCTCTTGAGTTCTCTTCTGCTCTTTCTATTATCTGCGATCCTGACCCGGCTGGTAAGATTCTTTTTTTGCTTGTTGGCAAAAGCCCTGATTGTTTGTTAACAGATCTTTAATAATTTGTCAAGCTATATTGTACTCTTGTTGTATCTGGACAAAGTTGGCAGCAGCAAGCTCTTCAAGGATCAATAGACTGATGATATTGCCGTGCACATTGACAGGCATGAGACGATAGTATAGTATTATTTATAAAGGGACACGGGTTCCTCCCATCAAAAGCAATTGTTTTTGAGAATAAAAAATGTCAAATTTAACTGTTGATATGCCAGGTATTTATTATTGTGCAGCTCTAACCTGACTGTGGAATTTGAACAAAGCAAAAGCAAGCGAGAACTTGTCGGGGTTGGTAAGGTTTGAACGGGATAAGAAACCGGGTTTTTCGGAAAAAACCCGGTTTCTGGGCTACAATCTGATGGCAATGCCACTTGACAAGGTGATGGCAACAGGTGTAAGATGTGAGTTGTAATGGGTACACAAGTGTTTTGCTTATTGAGCAATGGAAAATTGAGCACGTTCCCAGGCAGAGCCGTGGGAACGAGAGAGAATTGCTCCATTTTCCATTGGCAAATCTAAATTAAATTCGTTGCTCCCGTTGTCACCGACTAAAACAGATTATAATATGATCGCAGAGAGGGGTGCAAGATGTGAGTTATTTTTGGGGAACGGCAAAAAATAAATTCTTCAAAAATTGGAGAAGACCCGCTTGTTTTTCTGACCCTGTTCCCGGCTCCCTGGATTCTCCGGGATTGGTGATTTCTTTATTTGGAAGTACCTGGCGATCGGTCCGCGGATGGCCCGAAAAATCGGGACACCCCAGGCTGGCTCGCGTCGATACTCCGGTGACGGGATTGACTCCCGAGGCCCGATCGCACATTAATTTGACCTGATAGCGGTCAATTATGGCATCAGAAAAATCAGCTCCGGTGATATTTGCCTTCACAAAAATGCTGCTACTGAGCATGGCATCGGTAAAAATGGCGTTGGTTAAATTGGCATCATAAAATGAAACCCGATCGGCAAAGGTATCTGTCAGGTTGGCTCCGGTTAAGTCAGCCTGGATAAAGGAGCCTTTGGTAAGAATCGTTTTCTGGAGATTGGCGCCGCGAAAGTTCGCTTTGTACATATCAGCCCCAGCAAATGAGGTTCCTGACACGTCACTTTGGGAAAAATCCCGACCCTGGAGGTCGGTGAGGGTGTAGTTGACAGTATTTTCCTGTGCTAGAGTCGGGCGGGCATCTACAATTATCCCAGTTACGACTAGCAAGAGGATAATCAAAATCGCGAACCGTGCCGGAAAAATTGGACTAGGTAGCCAAGTTTTCTGTAGTTGTTTTATGACCATATTAATCCTTGTCTTCAACGGGAGCCTATTCATGATATCATAGTCGGGCGAGCATGACAAGATAGAGCAGAACAGGGATGAGTGAACTAGCAGCTTTGATTTTTGATGTTGATGGCACCTTGGCGGACACGGAACGGGATGGCCATAGAATAGCGTTTAATCGCGCTTTTGCTGAGGCGGCTCTAGATTGGCATTGGTCGGTAGAACTGTATGGCAAATTGCTGGCAATCTCTGGTGGCAAAGAACGTATTCGCTTTTACTTGCAACAGCTTAACCCCCACCCCCACCCCCACCTGGCGTTCCCAGGCAGAGGCAGTTCCCGAGGGTGGGGCTACGAGAACATTACCCGCCTGCGCGGGCTTAACCCCCACCCTCACCCTCACCTGGCGTTCCCAGGCAGAGGCAGTTCCCGAGGGTGGGGCTATGAGAACGTTGCCCGCCTGCGCGGGCTGAGTGGGGGCGATAATTCGGGAAAAGGGGATTCTCCAGACGACCTGGATGAGTTTATTGCTGACTTACATGCAGCTAAAATTAAGCATTACCAACAATTGCTGGCTTCTGGAGCTATTCCTTTGCGCCCTGGGGTCCGGCGATTGTTAGATGAGGCCAGAACACAAGCAGTTAGGTTGGCGATCGCCACTACCAGTGCTTTACCTAATGCCACGGCCTTATTAGAACGAACTCTGGCTCCCTCTTGGTTTGAGGTAATTGCTGCCGGTGATATAGTCCCTGCTAAAAAGCCAGCCCCCGATATCTATGGATATGTGTTGGCAAAGATGGGTTTGACCCCAGGGGAATGTTTGGTGTTTGAGGACTCCCAACATGGTCTGCAAGCGGCCCGTCAAGCTGGCTTAAAAACAGTGGTTACTGTCAATGATTATACTGAGGGTCAAGATTTTGCCGATGCCATACTGCTATTGAATCATCTGGGAGAACCCGAACAACATTTTACTGTTCTTGCTGGAGAGGTGCCAGATGATGTAAGCTATCTGGATATGGCATTGGTGCGTCGTCTGCATAGTTGCTTCTAGAGCGTCGAGATTATTGGGTCACAAGGAGTGATTTTAGCGCTGGAAACCCAGGACCATAGTTAAATCACTACATCTTGACCGCTACCCCAGCATCTAGTTCAAGAAAGGCTACACTTGGTCATTGTGGTTGATTAATTAACTATGGTCTCGAAGAACCTCACGAGTGAAGGCGTATGCGTTTTGTCCCCAATAAGTCTGAAGATCTCCGTAAGCCTTCTCAGGATCGGAATGCAAATTCTCAGCTTTAGCATAAGCCATAAATAATACATCTAACCCGTCTGCTGCCTTCATAGCAAGAGCAATGGCTTCTTCAGGATTAATCTTCTCGGCATCACGACCTGCTAACTCTTTGAGAGGATCGTAAATTTCGCGCATAAAGGGATGGCGGTGATTAAGCTTGAGAATAGCTTTTCCGTTAAGATGAGTGATTTCAAACAACTCCTTACCAGGCCACCCTTCATCTACCATGGTAATGGGTAACTCCTGAAGTTTTTGTTTGACTTCCTCAGCTTGCTCTGGCTCTTGCTCTGGGTCTATCTTTAGATCCGAGAGCAAATCACTAACAATTTGCTCTTGCTCTTGAGGGGAGAGATTCATGCCACCTTTCCCCTTCGGTAAAGTTCGATCGGCTTGCTTAACTGCCGTCTCTGCTGATTCGTGATAATTCAAAATCTGCGCTTCAGTTTTTTTTCGAGCATGCCATAAATCTTGGATTTTTTGGCGAGCATTATTAATCGGTCGCTTAAGAAACTTTCGTAACGCCTGACGCAGTTTGTCAACTGGTTCAGCACCACGCTTAACATGACGAACCTGGAAATGGGAACAAATACGTTTAAGAACTGGTTTACTAAATGCTGTTATTGTACTAATTAAATAGCGAACAAGCTGTATCTGCTATCAGTTGCTTAACGGGATTTCTTTCCCTCTGATAAAAAGCTTGCCAAGTTCCCCGATCTAGGTCTGCCAACCGATGAATATAATTTTCATCATACTCCCCCACCGGGACTAAAAACAGTTCCCCCCGATCGGGCAATTTTACCTGACAGATACAATGGTCGATGGTCGGAACGTTTAACTCGGGAGTGAGAAACCGTTGGTGTAAGTAATCTAGCACTCCCAACTGTTCTTCATTGATAATTTTAACATCTGCTCGCAATAAATTTGAAAGTCCCGGAGATTCTAAGTCGAAATCTAACATCACTACCCGATACTTTCGACTGGCCAATATTCCAGCAACTAATCCTAATGCGGTATAACGACCTACCCCTCCTCTGAAAGAATAGAATGTCACCAATAAGGGAGGTTTATTAGGATTTTCTTCAGATGCTCGATCGGGTGGAGGCGCCATTAAGATGTCTGACCAAAAAGGTAACTGAATTAATTCCGGTGGTTGGTTTGCTGCTTCTTTGGGAGTCAATAAATTATAGCCTAAAATTGGAAATTTACTCAGGTGAAAATCTATGCCTGCTAGGATATCGTCAATCTTTTGTTCTCGTTCAGCTAATGCATGTTCCTCAAAACAACTCGTAACAATTTTAATTTCTAGCCAACCCAAGGATGTCCGCTTGACTCTTACCTGTACTTGGGGGTCTTCAATTCGTAATTCACGGATTAGACGAGCCTGAATATTTTGCATTAATGGAGTTTTTTCTGTCATACTGTTTGTAGTAAGCACGAAGCGCGCCTAGCTATACTATACGATCAAAGTTAAACTAGAGGCTGCTACTCTTGAATGTAGTTGCCTTGGTAGGGTGGGCGGTGCCCACCATTCGCGGGTGTGGCCAACAACAACCAACTGTTTTTGACCACACCCGATGTTAAGAAACGGTGGTGACTTCAAGGGCAGGTAAAGAAAGTTCAATTTGAACTTTCTGACCTATTACCTCTTGAGCATCCAATATTTCTAAACCTATCAGCTTTCCCGCAGTATCTAAATCTGCATATACGCCAGGAGACACGGTAATTGTCTGTGCAGCTTGAGTCCCTACTTCATTGAACCAGATGTAAAGCAAATTACGCTCTGAATCATACTCAATTTTCATCCTTATTAACTTCCTTTATCATACCTGGTGTTTCCTGTCAAGAGCAAGACATCAGCTTCAATTAGATCGGGGCGATCGCCGTTAATCAGACCATGTCTTCAAATCTGCTTGCCCGCAGTTTTCCTCGATATCCCATGAGTTTTGCATCCTCATGGGATATTGTACCAGCAAAGCGCAGTAATTCCTTATAGAATTTGTCAAAAAGATTGCTACATTTATTCGCCTGGAATTCCCTCTCTTCGCTGTCAGCCCGTCGGTGGTTCAAACCTCCAGCTAATAGCTAAAGTCGGTTGAAACAGACTAATAGGCTAATCCTTATCAACTTATCACATTATAATAAGAAAAAAAGGGAGCATCTCACTAAAGTAATCTAGCCCGCGCAGGCGGGCTTTGTTCCTGTAGCCGGACCCTTTAGGGTTCGGGCGGGTTCGGGCGGGTTCGGGCGGGTTCGGGCGGCGACGCAAATATGAGATACACCCAAAAAAATGAGATACATACACCGGTTGGGTTTCGTGCCTCTACCCAACCTACGAACTACGATCGGGTGTTGTCGAAACCAATTGGTAAAAAAATACCACACCCACTTCTGATGGGCGGTGCCCTACGAATGCAACTAAAGCGTTTACTACGAACGGTTCAAACTGTCACGCCTTCGATCTCTTCTTCTGCCCGATCGTACAACTCCCGCAACTTCTCCAATTTCTCTCCATCGGGTTGCCAGAAACCTCGTCCATTCGCTTCTAACATCCGACCCACGATATTCCGAAATGCCTCCGGGTTCGCTTCTCGCAGTTTATCCGCCATCTGCCCATCTAATGCATAGGTCTCTGCTGCTTGGTCGTACACCCAAGTATCCGTGAAATTTGCTGTCCCTCCCCAACCAATTAATGCTGTCATCCGCTGGGATATCTCATAGGCACCCCCCGAACCTTGATCTGCCATTGCTTCTGCCCATTTCGGATTTAGCAATTTGGTCCGATATTCCATCCTCAGCACATCTTCTAAGTTCCGGGGTGTCGTATCTTTGGAGAAACTTTCTACAAAACTGGCCTGCACTTTTTCGCCCCGCTGTTTCTCTGCTGCTTGTTTTAAACCTCCCGTGTTCGCGTAATATTCCTGTATGTCTGTCAGGCCATATTCCACTGAGTCGATTTCTTGGATGATGCGATCGGTCGTCTGCAACAGTTGAGTAAATATTTCCTGTCTCGCTTCCCCTTTGTCTTTTCTGCCATAACTGAAGCGGTTCCGCCCCGCCCATGTATCCCCTAACTCCTCCCCTGTTTCCCAGTTCCCGTCTACTACCCGATCGTTCACTAGGGAACCAAAATCTCCGGCAGGGTTAGAAAACAGTCTCGCTGCTGCATTCTCCACCCCTTGCTTTTGCAAAGCTAAGGCATGTTTGCGGATAAAGTTCATCTCTTCTGGTTCGGATGCATCCGCCGCCCTTTGGAACAAGTCGTCCAGCAATTCAATGATGTTCGCAAAGCTGTCTCGGAAGATCCCGGAAAGGTTGCCTAAAACATCAATCCGGGGATGATTTAATTCGGATAATGGTTTTAATTCATAGCGGACTATCCGCCCGGTTCCTTCTTTCACTGGAGAGGCCCCTACTAATTCTAGCAAAATCCCGATCGACTCTCCCCTGGTCTTGATCGCATCTAATCCCCACAGCATCACTGCTACGGTTTCGGGATATTTTCCCTCTTCCTGAAGATGCTGGGCGAGGATCTTTTTCGCAATCTCTCGCCCCCGATCGCGCGCGGCAGGTGAGGGCATGCGATAGGGGTCTAAGGCATGAATATTGCGACCGGTGGGCAATACTCCCGGACCATCCCGCAATATATCTCCACCTGGGGCGGCGGGGATATACTCGCCGTTCAATCCTCGCAGCAGGTTGGTTAATTCATCTGGGGTTTGCATTAATAATTCGCGAATTGCTGATGATGATGTCTCGGGTTCATCGCCCAAATAAGCCTCCAGATATGATTTCATTTCTTCTTCATCAGGGGCTTTTCCCAATACATGCAACCCCGAGGAAAACAGCCGTTGTTCCAATATTTGTAGGTATTCGTAGATTTTGACAAAATAGCGGTTTAATGCTTCAGCACTAAACATTCGAGCATTCTCTGATGTAAAGACAATGCCTAATTTTTTGGCGTCCTCGAAGGGACAGTCGGCATCTAGTCCCGCGTCTACAATTTTCTGGCAAATAGCTTCCTTGAGGACGTAATTCTTTTCGGGTGCTTCCCTATATTCGGAGATTAAATCTCGCAAGGCCAGCAATTCTTTGTATAACCCCGCCCGACCGTAGGGCGGGACATTGTGCGAAATTAAAACCCCATAGCCCCGCCGCTTTGCTAGCATAGATTCGGAGGGGTTGTTGGCAGCATAGATATAAAGATGGGGTAAGTCTCCCAGGAGTATGTCCGACCAGGAATAGCTGGTATTTCCTAAAGGCGACCCTGGCAACCATTCTACTGTGCCGTGCATCCCAAAGTGGACGATCGCATCTGCTTGGAATTCATTTTGCAGCCATTTGTAGAAGGCAGCATATTGGGGATGGGGGGTCAAGTCCTTTTCAAACATGAGTCGCATGGGGTCGCCAGCAATTCCTAGGGGGGGCTGCACTCCGATCCAAATATTTCCCAACTGCACGCCGCCCAGGTGAAAGTCATCTCCCAAAGTCTTAATTCCCGTACCCGTAAGGGAATGCCATTGCTTCTCGATGCGGGTGGTTAATATATATCCCAGCCATTTATCTAGGCTTTTGACATTAACTTTGTTAGGAATTGGGGATGAGACATTGTTTTCGATTACTTCATCTGCTTCCTTGACCCTGCGGATCAGTTCTTCCCCATCTTCAGGCAGATCGCCGACATGGTAACCTTCCTCTTTCAGGGCCTGGAGGAATTTTATCAGCGATCGGGGGACGTTCAGCAAGGCCGCCGTTCCCGTGGCACCATATCCGGGGGGGAACCCATACAGAATAATGGCAATTTTGCGATCGCTTTTCTTCAGTTGCCGCAATTTAATCCAGTTCTTAATTCTACCTGTCAGGCGCTGCACCCGATCTGGCATCAGATAGATGTCTTCTCCTACCAAACCCCCCAGGGGTAAAGGGTCTATCGCGCCATCAAGTTCGGGCAAAGCATATAGTACCACACTTTGCAAGCCGCCAATGCCCTGACGAGTCCAACTGTGAATATCTTGAATCAGCAAAGGTGCGGCAACAATATAAGGTACATTCTTAGCAGAGAGAATCTGTTTAGCGACTTCCACCTGACGACCTGCTGCCATGGAACCCGCCGGACCCCCGACCAAGGGAAAGCCGATGGTAGAAACTATAGCATCTACCTTTACTGCATCTGGGGAGAGAGAATCTATTTCTATGTTACCCCGTTGGCGCTGAGTCTGTTCCCAGGTCGCGGTCATCCAATCTCGCACGGCGACGTGACCTTCCACGCCATTGATAAAAATCGGTAAAGGGATTAATTCTGCGTCCTCAAAGTAGCGAATCAGCTGGTGGATATAGGGCTGTTTGGTGACCACATGCTTGCGATAAAGTAAGATGCCGACTACGGGTCTTGTAGTCCGGAACTTAGAGGGATACCATTCCAGGTATTGGCGGGGAGATGTGAAATAACCCTGATAGTCGGGATGGAGTAAACCCATGTTGGGAGTTTCCACGGGGGGCGGAATTTCTCCTACCTTTAACCCCAAGTATTTCTCGGCCAGTTGCCAGCACATGGCAGCGACGTTCTCCACGCCCCCAGCATTCCAGTATCCGTAAATAATCAGCCAATTGCGCAAGTCTTGCACTTTCTGGACGGGTACATACTTTAAAAGCTTCGGTCCGGTCTTCAGAAAGCTGATGTAACCTGCAAGCTTGTCTTCTTCCCGTCCTTTGCTAAATTTTTCCAGGACGAATTTAACGGGTTTGGGCATTCCTTTGGGTTTATCCCCAATCTTAAAAGCCCCAATTTGAGTCAGACTCATTAATTCTAAGGCGGACTCGAACACGAGGCGAATGGGTATCTGCTGCACCCTCTTCCGCAACCACAGGACTTGATCGTAGTCGAAAATGAGACTGGCAAAGAAGACATCCGCCCCTCGGAGTGCCGCTTCGACCACTTCTGGTTCCGATGCCAAGGCCCGATCGCTAAACACGCGAATATCCAGTTCCCGGCAGCGGGAACTGGCCAGATCGGCAGCTTGACGGTACAACTGGGCATTGAAGGATTCAAACCCGGCGATCAGGACGATGCGTTTCATATCCCCATCCTCAACAACGACTGTTCTATATCAATCCTAAATGATTCGTGACATTTAATCAACCAGATTTTTTGGCATCATTTCTTGGATAGCAATGGTTCCAGTAAAGCAAGTAAATCAGGTATATCAATAGAGGCAGTCTTCTAGACTGCCTCAAGGTCCACATTGTCGTAATCATGGATTAATTTATCCCGCATACCAGCAATATCTGACCAAGGAATCTCCGAATGTTGGTTCCGTAAATCTTGAGAGAGTCGCTTTACTGCTTCACCTACAATTAGCAATTGATAGACGATCGCAGACTGAGTTTTTTCATCTTCCAGAAAAGCAGCCTTTTTAAATCCCTGCTTGAATGCCAGAACCTTTCGGGCCGCTTTGGCGATATCCAACAGTGAAGCAGTGTCTTTATTCGGAGGCATAGATAATTTGAGCAGTGTCTAAGATTTCTTGGCGACGGATCCAGTTTTGACTGCGTTCGATAGCGCGTTTGCTGACTAGATCCACTTTTCGTCCGAAAATACCCGTGAGTTCTCGCTCCATTCTAACATGGTCAAGCAAGCCCCAATCTGCCTGGGGCGAAAATGCAATTAATAGATCGATGTCGCTATCGGGGCGGAAGTCATCCCTGAGTACCGATCCAAACAGGGCAAGTTCTCTCACCTGCCAGCGATCG
>JACOMV010000128.1 GCA_014324065.1 Hormoscilla sp. SP12CHS1
TTTTCTTCTAAAATCAAGAGAGTAACGGCTCATGAGTGAATCTGGTCTGAATTGAGTGTAGCCCCAGTTTATCACAAAATTGTTACAGTTATTTCCTGAACAAGCTGTATCAGTTGTTGCTTGCATAGGGCGGGCGACACGAGAGCATGTCAGTTGTCAGCACCATCTCCTATAACAGGTAATTAGCTATTTAAGTAAAAATATTTATAAAAATATCTGGACATGCTCCCTATGGTATCCTGAAGACAATCCCCTGGGAAACCTTTCTCTCATATTCCTTGAGGCTATGATATTGTATTGTCTCATAGCCTCAAGGGATAAGACAGACCAACTGATGGCTCTGGGAGGTTCTGCTTGGAGATGACGTTAAACCACTCAGCAACTATAATGGTTTTCGCCTCAGCGATCGACTACTTGCTTGGCGATCCGTGGGGTTGGTTACATCCAGTCCAGGTAATGGGTTGGGTTATCTCTGGCTATACCCAACTGGCTCTCAAACTGGACAACAGTCTGCATATCCTGGGAGCTTTCGGTGTCCCGGGGGACACCGAACTCGCACTACCCAGGATATGCAGCCCTAAGATACAACGTCTGGCGGGAGTTGTTTTGACAATTGTACTCATCGGCGGGAGTGCTTTGGTGGGTTGGTTAATTATTGCCGCTGCCAGATGGGTACATCCTATACTATATATAGTTGTAGAAAGCATTCTCTTAGCCAGTTGTTTTGCCGGGAGGAGTTTAAGGGCAGCAGCGGACTCGGCGATCCAACCCCTAGCAGTGGGTGACTTAGATCGTACTCGCCAACAATTGAGCCTGTATGTAGGACGCGATACAGAAAATCTCTCGGAGTCGGAAATTTTGCGAGCCTTGTTGGAGACAGTCACGGAAAATGCTGTTGATGGGGTAACAGCACCGCTATTCTTTGCCATTGTCGGGGCAATTATACCAGTGGGGGGAATCGCGCCCTTCGCTTTAGCTTACAAAGCGGCTAGCACTCTCGATTCAATGGTAGGCTACAAGGAAGCTCCTTACACAGATTTGGGCATGTTTAGTGCCAAGCTAGAGGATCTGCTGACCTGGTTGCCTTGCCGTTTGACCGTAATTACTTTATGCTTACTCTCAGGGAAACCAGGGTATGTTTGGCGCATCTGTCAGCGAGATGGGGTTAAAGACCCCAGTCCGAATGCTGGTTGGAGTGAATGTGCTTATGCAGCGATTCTCGGCGTGCGGCTGGGAGGACTTAACTATTATCGTGGGGTGGCCAAATATAAACCCCTGTTAGCAGAGCCAATTCATCCTATTACGACTGAGAAAGTTTATGAGGCAATGCAGCTGACTCGCTATTGTTTTCTGATTTGGCTGGGACTGACAATTGGATTGATTCTTCTGACTGGTGATTGGGGATTGGTGTCTGTCTAGGCGGGGAGTGAAAACCCAAGGACCAAGTATGAGCCAGGGGTGCATCTCATAGCAAGCGTTGCTGCCCGAACCCTAAAGGGTCCGGCTACAAGAACCACGCTCCGGGCCCCCTCCTCGCAGCGGAGGGTTCGTTACCCGGGGAGCTGGCAGGGGCTTAATTACAAAAGTGAGATGCACCCTGAGCCGGCGGACCAAAGGCAAATGCTCTCCACTATCGCTTACCTGACTTCCAAGCTTCCCCACCCGGTAATTGCACTATCTGCTCTTTAACGATCGCAGGTAAACTCTTGACTGAATGCTCGTAAGTCAGATATAGCAATTTTTGGGCCGTTAGCATTATCTGTGTCTTGTCTACCATTTCTAAAAGTTGATAGGGAGTATAGGCACCGGACATTACTTCCGCACTAGCAGTATCGATCGCCGCTTCCCATTCCTCCTCCAGCATTAACTCCCAGGCATCGGCTTTAACGTAATAAGTTTTTTTGTTATCTTGGAGATTCAGTCTTTTGATTTGGCGGATAGAATCAGAAATTGAAGCTACCCAGGAAGTTGTTAATCGCTGTTCGACTTGGTTTTTAATCAAATGAATCAGCAGCCGGATCAAGAATGATTGGATATTTCGCAGGATAGCTTGTCTGCTCATGCCGTCTAGACCCTCTACAATGGCCAAAGCATCCTCATAGCGTTCCTCTAGGATGCTGGTTCTTAAGTCGATCAATTCCTGGGTCATATTACTGCTTCTCCTTGTGGTTGGCAACATTTATAGGATAACATTAAACTGAGATTTGGCAGCGATATTCAACCCAAAAGCTGTTGGGTTGAGGCACGAAACCCAACCTACAGTTGCTACAGTTGCTACGAACATTACCGCTTACCTGATTTCCAAGCTTCTCCGCCATCAAGCTGAGTTAACTCATTATTTATGACTGTGGTTAAGTCTTTAACCGAGTGATTGTATGTCAGATTCAAAAGAGCGATCGCCCGGTTGGTTACCAGTTCTAGATCGACCAACTCAGCTAGTTGAAAAGGGCTGTAGGCACCATCCATGACTTCCAGACTGGCGGTAGCAATGGCTTCGTCAAACTCTTCGGCAAGCATTGAGGACCATTCAGCAGACTTGACATAATAAGATGTTTTATTATCCTTGAGGTTCAGCTTGGCAATGTCTCGGAGAGAACCTCGAATAGAAGCTGCCCATGAGTTGGTTAAACGCTGCTCGACTTGGTTTTTTATCAGATGAATTAGCATTCTGAGTAAAAAGGATTGGATGTTACGCAGTATAGCTTGTTTGCTCATTCCCTCTAGATCGTCTACAATTGCTAAAGCATCCTCATAGCGTCCATCCAGGATGCTGGTTCTTAAGTCCATTAGTTCCTGAGTCATATTGCTGCTTCTCCCTTGTGGCTTATATATGATAACATGCCGGAGGTGACGGCCTGCCTTGCTCGCCATCTTCATCCATTAACCATCAGAAGGCCATGACAGCAAAAATAGTACCAATTCTCGACGCCGAAGAAATTCGCCGCACTCTCACTCGCCTGGCCTCCCAGATTATCGAAAAAGCGGGAGACTTGTCCCATCTGGCACTCCTGGGGGTTTATACTAGAGGAGTCCCCCTCGCTCAGGCGATCTCCGAGCAAATTGCTATACTGGAAAACATGTCGGTACCCGTGGGCGCTTTAGACGTGACCTTCCATCGGGACGACCTAGACCAGATCGGACTGAAGACACCCGCGAAAACGGAAATTACCTTTGACTTGACGGGAAAAATTGTGATACTTGTAGATGATGTCATCTATAAGGGTCGGACGGTACGAGCAGCGTTAAATGCCGTTAACGATTATGGCAGACCCGCCGCTATTTGGTTAGCGGTACTGGTAGACAGAGATCATCGGGAATTGCCCATTCACCCAAATTTCACGGGCAAAAAATTACCGACGGCCAAGGAAGAAAAAGTTAAAGTTTATCTTCAGGATGTGGATGGACGGGATGCCGTAGAGTTAATATCTCGATAGCAATAAGTCATTATTTATGGTCAAATCACCTGTGAACCAAGAAACAAGTCAAACCCAGACGCGCAAGGCAGATCATTTGCGGATATGCCTGGAAGAAGATGTCCAATTCCACCAGACTACGAATGGACTGGAACGCTATCGCTTTACTCACTGCTGTTTGCCGGAACTAGACTACAGTGAGATTGATGTCACAACCAGTTTTCTGGGAAAAAAACTGGGTGCGCCGCTGCTGATTTCTTCGATGACGGGGGGAACGGAACGGGCGAAGAGGATAAATTATAGTCTGGCGGAGGTGGCCCAGCAGTATCAACTGGCAATGGGAGTGGGTTCCCAGCGGATAGCAGTGGAAAATCCCCAAGTTGCTGATACTTTTGCGGTCAGAAAGCTGGCTCCTGATATTCTCCTATTTGCTAATCTGGGTGCAGTGCAGCTAAACTATAGCTATGGGATCGATGAATGTCTGCGGGTGGTTGATTTGCTGGCAGCAGATGCTCTGATTTTACATATTAATCCGCTGCAAGAATGCATTCAAGCTGATGGAGATACTGATTTCCGAGGCTTACTTGGCTCAATTGCTAAAGTTTGCCAAAAACTGCCCGTACCCGTGATCGCGAAGGAGGTGGGTAATGGAATTTCGGCCTCGATGGCAGAGAAATTAATTGATGCCGGGATTAGCGCTATAGATGTGGCGGGTGCGGGGGGCAGTTCTTGGGCAAAGGTGGAAAGCGATCGGGCCAACAATGCTTTGCAGCGCCGCTTGGGAAAAGCCTTTGGAGACTGGGGCATACCGACGGCTGAATGCATTACCAGTATTCGCGCGATCGCACCAGAAATTCCTTTGATTGCTTCTGGGGGGTTGCGCAATGGACTGGAGGTGGCAAAGGCGATCGCCCTGGGTGCGGACATGGCTGGTTTAGCCTGGCCCTTCCTGCAAGCGGTGACAGAATCAGAAGCTGCTTTAGGTGAGTTAGCAGAAGTCATGATCGCGGAGATCACCACGGTGCTGTTTTGCACTGGCAACGCCACATTATCCGATCTAAAAGAGTCTTATGCCCTACAAAGATTATAATAGTTGGTGAATAGTGATTGGTAATTTAACGCTCAATTAACAATTATCATCTCAATTAAAAATTCTCAACAAAGGACTAGCAAATGCATCAATTTCTCAAATATACCTTCGCGAGCTTGATCGGAAACCTGTTAGCAGCTATGCTAGTATTGGGTCTGGGGACTGGCGGACTGATTTTTCTGGTGGTGGCGGCAGCATCCAAAGATACGGGACCGCAAGTTAAGGATGAGTCGGTACTGGTTTTCGATCTGGGCTTGAATATCAGCGATACTAACCCGGAATCATCTACGAGTGAGGCCCTCAGTCAAGTCCTATCAGGAGAAGATAGCAAGACAATTACCCTGCGATCGGTCTTGGATACTCTGGAAAAGGCAACAACAGACGATCGCATTGTCGGTTTGTACCTGGATGGCAGTGCCGGGGGTGCTGAGACGGGGTTGGCCAATCTCAAAGAAGTGCGATCGGCCCTAGAGAAGTTCCGAGAATCAGGGAAACAGATATATGCCTATGATGTGAACTGGGGGGAACGGGAATATTACCTCGGTTCTGTAGCAAACCAGGTGTTTCTCAACCCCCTGGGGGCGATGGAATTCAATGGTTTGAGTTCGGAAATTATGTTCTTAGCGGGTGCTTTCCAGAAATACGGCATTGGCATCCAAGTGCTTCGGGTGGGTAAGTACAAATCAGCGGTGGAACCGTTTATACAGACGAACCTGAGTCCGGAAAACCGGGAACAGATGCAACAGTTGTTGAACGACCTCTGGGGTGAGTTTCTCACAACGGTGGGGCGTCACCGGGATTTAGATGCAAAGCAATTACAGGCGATCGCGGACAGTCAGGGAATATTAAAGCCTCAGTCAGCCCAGTCCCGGGGCTTGGTGGATAAGCTAGCATACTTTGATGAGGTGGTGCAGGAATTGAAGCAGCTGACTGGCAATGATGAGGAAGATAAAACTTTCAATCAAATCGATCTGACTGCCTATGCTAGAGTTGCGGCATCTAATGCTGAGAGTCGATCGAAGAATCAGATTGCCGTGGTTTATGCTGAAGGTACTATTGTAGATGGTGAAGGTGGCGTCCGGGAAATAGGAGGCGATCGCTTCTCGGCCCTGATGCGCAAATTGCGAGAAGATGATAAAATCAAGGCGGTAGTGTTGCGGGTGAATAGTCCTGGGGGGAGTGCCACAGTTTCGGAGGTAATTAGGCGGGAAGTTGAATTGACAAGTCACCGAAAACCCGTCATTGTCTCCATGGGAGATTATGCTGCTTCTGGAGGCTACTGGATCTCTGCCTATGGCGATCGCATTTTTGCCGAACCGAATACGATCACCGGTTCCATTGGGGTTTACGGCATTCTCAGCAATATTCAAGAGTTAGCTAATAACAATGGCATTACCTGGGATGTGGTGAAAACCGGTCGCTATGCCGACATGCAAACCATTGCCCGCCCCAAGACTGATGCTGAATTGCAATTGTATCAGAATTCAGTCAATCGGGTTTACCAGCTATTCTTGAACAAGGTAGCAGAGGGGCGGAACCTGCCTCAGCAAAAGGTAGCGGAAATTGCCCAAGGGCGGGTTTGGTCCGGTCTAGCAGCAAAGAATATCGGTCTAGTGGATGAAATTGGCGGCCTGGAAGCGGCGATCGCCTTTGCAGCGGAAAAGGCCGAATTAGGAGAAAATTGGCGACTGCAAGAGTATCCCAAAACTCGCACCTTAGAACAAAGAATTATCCGCAAGCTTGTAGGTGCTAATGTTGATGCTGCCCCACCCGACCTGCTAATCCGGGAATTCCAAAAATTACAAGCAGAGTTGGCAATTTTGACAACTCTCAACGACCCCCTGGGCGTCTATGCCCGCCTCCCTTTTCATCTGCTGATTGATTAATCTACACACCCACACCCATATCCCCCACCGTCACCCCTACCCTTTAGGGTAGGGCTACAGGAACAAAGCCCCCGCTCGCATTATTGTTGTAGGTTGGGTTTCGTGCCTCAACCCAACCGTGGTGGAATTTTATCGATCGCCATGTATAATGTTTGTAGTAAGGACTTTAGTCCTTTCCGGGTTGATAAAAGAGGTAAGTAGGATGAAAGTCAAGAATATAGAAATAGCGAAAGAGAAAATAGCCGAATTCTGCGATCGCTGGCAAATCACAGAATTTGCCTTATTTGGTTCCGTGCTGCGGGATGACTTTCGCCCAGACAGCGACATTGATGTTTTGGTGACTTGGGATCCAAATTTTCATTTTACTTTATCTAATCTGGATCGGATGGAGTCCGAATTAGAAGCCATCTTTGAGCGAAAGGTAGATTTGGTAAGTAAGCTCTGGCGGGATATCAGTTATATCTTTTTCAGCAATCCTTCTGCCTTTTTCTTTGCGGTTCTTAGCATTAAACCGCTTCTGCTTCATAGTTGAGCTGAGTCTTGAAATAGTCTTTCATCGATCGATGGGTAATCAGACTACGAGTTGATAATGCTGCCTGCCAAGGGGATTCTGCTTGAGTCATATTGCGCAATTTCCAGGCAGAAAACTGCCCAAACACTGAGTATACTTCATCCAGAAGACTCCGCGTTTCCTCGTCATACCTGGTAAAATCAATCTCAGTTGGACAGGGTATAGCACAATTACCATATTTTTGGTAGTATTCATATAACTCCGGCACCACTGGACCGTGAGTCCACGCCGCGATCGCCTCTGTAAATAAGGGGCGAACGTAAATTGCGAGATGAAAACCTTGAGCATAATAAACCAGTTTCTGAAGCTTGAGATTAGAAATGAGGTCACCAGCGGATTCATCTTGTTGTGCTAAAAAGTAGTTGGCTACATCGTAACAGTTAAGCATGATTAATTCTCCGATCTAAAACTTCATTGTACTACTCTGTAGATGCTTTTTACTTGAGTGGCAAACAGCAAAGTGGCTAGAATATCATCCCGTTCCAAATCATCGTAGTCGTCGAGAACCTCATCGATCAAGTTTGAAGTCTTTACCTTACCAGAAACCGACACAAATGGACATTACCACATGCATTTTTTGGCACGGGGACTGCGACAACTGCCGGACTATCTAATAGAACGGATTCTGCGATCGGGCGAACAGTTATATCTGCTTTATGATTTGCAAAATCGGCGTTGCACAACGACGGGATGATAAGGGTTGTCAATTGTTAATTGTCAATGGTAAATTGAAATAGTCATAAATAGCCAGAGATGTCTGATTTTTATGAAGTACGCTTTTCAATTTTCAATTTTCAATTTTCAACCATTGACTGCTATCATCCCAAAAATGTGCAACGCCGCAAAATCTTTACTCTCGCCATGCCTTGGTTCTACGTACTGAGTGGGGATTGTCCATCTATTGGATGATGATAGCTTAGAAATTATACAGCAGCAGCCAGAACTGGTAAAGATTCATGTCGATCGCGTCAACCCCAAGCAGACACCACTCCAGTTTCGTTTATTGTGCCACATGACCGCCTAGTGGCCTCAATATTTTCGTCCATTTTTTAGCCAGATGTATCGACGAATTTGTCCCGATCGGGCAGTAATTATGGCTTGAAGACCAGGCACAGTGGTAGGCATCTTGCCTGCCACCCGTCAATAATCCACATTAACCGATCGGGCTGAAGATTAAACTAACGGCATGATGCATGTGATGATGCATGGCACCCGCGCGTAGCAGAGTGAGACAGCCGACGACCAGAGTTAGCCAACCTCCCAGAC
Source organism: Hormoscilla sp. SP12CHS1 (assembly GCA_014324065.1). Lineage (GTDB taxonomy): Bacteria > Cyanobacteriota > Cyanobacteriia > Cyanobacteriales > Desertifilaceae > Hormoscilla. The sequence continues at coordinate 8,227 of JACOMV010000128.1, forward strand.
GATAGAGTTGCGATCGCCTCCAAGCGCTCAACTTAGACGTTGACACTCCCACGGTCAGCATCATCGGGAAAGTCCCCAACCCAAAGGCCAGCATCGTCGCTGCCCCCATCACCATGCTACCAGTTTCGGCGGCTTTAATCTGGGCCGCATACAGGAACCCACAGGGTATTAAACCCCAAACCATCCCCAGGGCGATCGGCGTCCACCAATGGGCATCAACTGACAGTTTCATCATGGCCGCATTCAGGCGATCGTGCCAATTTCCTTGCAGGAGAGGATGTAATATGGGCAGACGGGGGAGAAAACCGGGCTCGATCTGAACTAAGCCAAACCAAATCAACATCAAACCCGTAACAATAGCGAATGCCCGACGCAGGGTACTATCAATGCCTGCCAAAGCACCACCTGCAATCAGAACCGAACCCACAGCCCCGATCGCAGCACCCACCATCACATAGCTGAAAATCCGTCCCAGATTTAGCATGACGTTAAAATAGAAAGGTTGCCACTTGTTGGCTGTTCGACTTTGTTCATCGCCAGCAGATATTTGCTTCTGCTGGGATAGGGAAAATGCCACTGTCAGCGGACCGCACATGCCCACACAGTGACCGAAACTCCCCAGAAATCCCACTGATGCGATTAGATATAACTCCAGCATGAGATCGATCTATGAATTCTACTCTTTGATTTTGACTCAATCCGCCATCTTTGTCAAAAGACAGCCTGTCATACTGGAGATTGTCTATCGGTGAAGCCATTGTTGGGTAACGTTGCGGAAACCCAACCTACGCTTCACTCTTCCGACCACTTGCTGAAGGGATGCTGGGCTAAATAAGAATTAAAGTATCGGTGATCGCCCGAAACTTCTTTCCCTATCCAGTCTGGCAGTTCAATGGTCTGATTTTCGTCCGTCAGTTCCACTTCTGCCATAATTAATCCTTGATTTTCCCCTGCAAACTCGTCTACTTCCCAGATTACACCATCCCTGGAAATCTTGTATCTGGTTTTTTCTATTTGGGGCCGATCGCACAGCGTCTCCAGCATTTCCCTAGCATCCTCTGCTGGAATATCATACTCGTACTCCGTGCGAGAAATTCCCACCGTTGCACTTTTCAGGGTCAAGTAACCCCGATCTCCTACCAGACGCACCCTGACAGTGCAGCCATTTTCGGTATTAATGTAGCCTTGGCGATAGACGACACCCTTAGCGAGCGATCGCCACTCATCACCCTTTACTAAAAATTTACGCTCTATTTCAGTTGCCATCTTTACTGTTTAGTTGCTCTCTCACCCAATTTCGGAATGCTCTCATTGTAGCATTCCTCCCCACTATTTTACTTCGTTCCAGATACTTATGCATCACCTCAACTATCGGGAGGCTGGGAAAATGGGGGCTAACTTCCGACTCAATATACCGATCTGCTTGCCGCACATTTATCTCCAGCCTGAGCCCGTTATATCGCCATATTTCCGGCACCCTTAACCCTTCGTAATTATCAAACCTAGTGCGGGAGGTGATGTCAATTTCAATCGCCAAGTCTGGAGGTGGATCTACATTTAAGTCGATCCGCTTCTTCCCTCTGATCTGGGCTTCGTTCTCGATATAGAAACATTCGTCTGCTTCTATCGCCTGGGCCATCTTTTCGTTTTTGAAGGTGGTAGAACCCAGAGCCCGAAATTCAATATCCAGTTCTTCCAGAAGAACCTTAACCAAGTCGCCTATAATTTCTTTATCATCTTCATATTCTGGCAGGGGGGTCACGATTGACAACATTCCTTTACTATAGGACAAGCGAGCTGCACGAGTTTCGCCCAACTCATCTAAAATCGTTTCCAACATCGGCCATGTGACATTTTTCAGCAACAACTCCTGACCTGGTGGTATAATCAATTGATTCAGTTCCAACTGCATTATCTTACCTCTGGTTACTGTGAACCGGTCATTCTCAGACCAAAACTAGCAAAATTAAGAGGGTCTCCTGTACTTATGGTGATAATTTTTTCTTATCAGAGAAGCAAGCTAATAAACGTAAACGGAAGTTTTCAAAGTTTGTAAAACCGTCTCCTTGACGCTTAATCAGTTGTTAATTCCTTCCATTACTCCACTTGTTGCATGACTAATAAAATAATTACAAATACCCTCCAGGTGACTGCTAATCATTTGAGCAGATTGTTGATAAAACAACTTAGCATAAATTAACCATTTTTTAAGTTGACGTGTAGCTGACTTCAATGTTTTGCTGGTTTCATATATAGAACCAAGTTCTTCTTTTAGCTGATATGCAATGTTTAAACAAGGAGATTGTTCTAAAATTAATTTGAGTTTTTCCTGGTCTTCAACATCAAGATATGCACCTATGCTTAACAATAAATATTTACTGCCTCTTTCCGTCACTCCGACGGTTCTGCGTAATTTGTTTAATTCACGATTGACATGCTGCATAACATGAAATCGAACGTAAAATATTTGCGCATTTGGAAACATTTTTTCTACAACTAAGGGATAACCTCCCCACATATCTATACTGACTTCTGTAACTCCT
>JACOMV010000129.1 GCA_014324065.1 Hormoscilla sp. SP12CHS1
GTCTGGAGCATGCCGATGGCGCTGCGCTGGGCGTCTTCCGCATGTCCTTCAGGACAAGAGCATGCGGAAGACGCCGGAGGGGGGGAACGTAGTGATTAACTTATTCTTTACGAGTTGACCCCCCCCCGTTAGCGTAGCGGCCCGACGCCAGGAGGGCTAGCAATCTCCCCTCCGACCCATGAGATTGCTGAGGGGGGATCAAAACGGGGCTCTTCACAATGTTGCCCCCCTCGCAATGACAAGTTATTAATCGAGATGCCTCCTGTTTTAGGATGAGTCTGGGAGCGAGATATCCTGCATAGAAGATATCACATACTGCCTCACTACTGGTCGGATCGCGATCGCGTCTTGTTGAGCGACATTAGCTTGCAAGCGCAACTTCTGGTAATCGCCAATCTTGAGAATGGCCATTCCCGGTTGTCGATTGGCCTGGTACGTGGTACAATCGTCCAATGTATCGGTGTATACATCTGCATCGAAAAATAGCTCTAGAGAGGCGTGGTCAGATACTAGCTAGCATGCTATCATGCAGAGATGAGCAATTTTGCTATGGATATTATGCCTCGCAGTCATACAATCAAAATACGTGATCGCGCGAAAGGAAAATTACACACAGTCCAAGTACCAGAAGACTGGTATATCCTCCATAGCGCCGAAAACCAGGGAGTAGAGTTGCCCTTTTCCTGCCGGAATGGCGCTTGCACCACCTGTGCAGTCAGGGTAAGATCGGGCGAACTGTATCAGCCAGAAGCAATGGGACTTTCTCCAGAATTGAAAAAAAAAGGCTATGCTTTACTGTGCGTCAGCTATGCCCGTTCAGACCTGAAGGTAGAGACTCAAGACGAGGATGAAGTCTACGAACTCCAATTTGGCCGCTATTTCGGGAAAGGAAAAGTCAGATTCGGATTGCCACTGGATGAAGACTAATTTACCCAAGACTATCATAGGTCCGATGCTGTGCTGCTTGCTGTTGCTGGCAAGCTGTTTTGGGTCAGCAACGCCCCAAGGACAGATGGTACTCGTCAAGCAAGTGGTCAGCGGTCAGACGATCGAGGTGGTAAGTGCCAGCACTCCAACAGCAGATCCCAGGCGAGTGCGACTGATTGGCATCGAGGCACCGGATATGAGACAACAGCCTTGGGGTATAGAAGCAAGACGGCAACTGGCACAACTGCTCGGCGATCGATCGGTATTATTAGAGTTGGATGTGGAAAAACGCGACCAGTATCAGCGGCAACTGAGCTATATTTGGGCACGGTCCGCAGACGGCCCGAAAAATCGGGACTCGTTACTCAACGAGGAGATGGTAAAACGAGGATATGCTCTGGCAAAACCCCGATCGCCCAACACCAAGTACGACCAGCGCCTCGCCAACGCCCAAGCCTGGGCCCGAATAATGGGCGTTGGCATTTGGAACCCGGAACAACCCATGGGCATTACTCCCACAGAATTTCGCAGTCAAAATCGCTCTTCCGTGGTCAGCGGTCAGTGGTCAGTGGTCAACGCTCAAAGTTCCAAGCCACAACTAACAACTAACAACTAATGACTAATGACGACCAATTACAAATTTTCCTAGACATTGCCACAGAAGCGGCCCTAGCAGGGGGGGCAGTTCTGCAAGCCTACTGGGGGAAGTTAGCTTCGATAGAAGAAAAGGGCCGTCCTGGGGATTTGGTGACCGAAGCAGATAAAGCAGCTGAAGCTGTTATCCTGAAAGTGGTGCAGCGTCATTTTCCCCAACACGCTATCCTGGCTGAAGAATCAGGTAAGCTGGGAGAGGCGACCAGCAAATATCTTTGGGCGATCGACCCCCTGGATGGCACCACCAATTACGCCCATCAATATCCCTTTTTCTCAACATCAGTAGGATTATTGATAGATGGTTACCCCCAGGTAGGAGCGATTTTTGACCCTTTCCATCAAGAACTGTTTCGGGCCGCCAGAGGCAAGGGGGCAACTTGCAACCGCAGTCCCATCCGGGTTTCCCAAACCACTGAACTGAGTAAGAGTCTACTGGTAACAGGCTTTGCCTACGACCGCCGCACCACAGCAGATAATAACTACGCCGAGTTTTGTCACTTAACCCATCTGACTCAGGGGGTGCGGCGCAGCGGTTCGGCATCGATCGATCTAGCTCACGTGGCCTGTGGACGCCTGGATGGATACTGGGAACGGGGACTTTCTCCCTGGGACATAGCTGCTGGTGTCGTTATAGTCTCCGAAGCAGGGGGCAAGGTGACAGCATACGACAGTAGCCCTTTACAGCTGGACTCGGGACGGATCCTGGCAAGCAACGGCCTGCTGCATGCTAGTATGAGTAGAGAGCTGTTGTAAGTGCCGTGATTGTTAAGCTATGGCTACGCCACGCTGCGCGATTGGTAAACCTAAGTAAGGGTGAAGTAAACTAGAATAATCTACGAGAAGGAAGTGGGGGACCGCAGCATATGTCTTTCCTAATATAAAAAGGGCTGTTTAAGACAGATTTTACTGACTATCACGCTGTCTTAGGGGTGCCGGTGTATGCCGAGAATAAGGAGATCCGCAAGCGATATATGAAGATCGCCAAAAAACTGCATCCCGACAGCAGCGCCATCCACAGTGAAGCGGAAAAAAAACTGGCGAATGATATTTATCGAAGCTAGTTAATCCAGCATACGAAAAACTATTTCAGGAAAAGGAACGGGCAGAACATGCTATAATGCTGCGACTGAAGGGCAGTATGTGATGCAGCAACCACAAACTTGACGAGCAAGTCCAGAGTGATAAAGCACGGCAACTAGCCCAGGCAAGGGAGATAGAACCGACTTACAAAAAAGCCGTCAGCACAGCAGAAAAAAAACCCAGTGGAGGACTATTACCGACGAGCAGAGTTGTTGAAAAAAGAAAATTTTGCCGGAGCAATTATCGAACTCCTTGCGGGATGGGCTGAAGCGAGAACCAACTAACAGCAAGTGCCACAGTCTATTGGGAGAGATTTACTTGCAGCAAGGGCAAAGCACGATGGCTAAGGTGTATATAAATAAGGCTTTGGAATTGAATCCCAAAGATGAAAAGGCATTGGCAGCTAAGAAAAATTTACAGAAATCCCTGGCCTCCCCGAAAAAAGCGGCAGCGGCCAAGTCCTCAGGGAAGTCGGGGAAAAAAGCAGGGTCCGATGGTGGCGGCATCACCATATTTGGGATTAAAATTAGCGGCGGCGGTAGCAAGAAAAAATAATGGTTTATCAACCTCCCCCAGGTGCAAGAGATTTACTACCTCTGGATGTAGCCCAGAAACGCTGGCTGGAACACAGCTTGGAGCAGGTGTTTCATCGCTGGGGCTATCATCAAATTATTACTTCAACTCTGGAACGGTTGGATACGCTGATGGCAGGTGGGGCGATCGACCGGGAAACGGTGATTCAAGTAGAGAATACAGAGGAGGAGTCAGGACTGGGACTGCGCCCGGAGTTGACGGCGTCAATAGCCCGGGCGGCGGCGACCCGCATGAGCGGTTATCCTCAGCGCCTCTACTACAATGGGAATGTGTTCCGTCGCTCTGGGCAGGGGATTCACGGAGGGCAGCAAGAGTTCTACCAAGCGGGAGTGGAACTGCTGGGTGCAGGGGGTTTGGCCGCAGATGCGGAAATAATGCTCTTGCTCTGCGATTGCTTGCATCAACTGCCTCTGGGTAAGTGGCATTTAATCTTAGGAGAGGCCCGATTAACCCGATCGCTGCTTTCGGTCTTCCCGATGCCATTACGAGAAAAGGTGCGGTGGGCGATCGCCCACCTGGATCGCACGACCTTGTCCAGCTCGGACCTATCTGCCGAACTGCGCGATCGGGCGTTGCTGCTATTCGACTTGCGAGGACGCCCAGCTGACGTGCTGCAACGGGTGGGGAATCTGGATTTAGATTTAGCCCAACATGAGACCCTCAACAATCTTAAATCCCTGGTGGAACTGCTAGCAGACAGTCGCCAGCGTTCCCAGGCGGGAGCCTGGGAACGAGACCAAGATTTGTCTGTAATCCTCGACCTGAGTTTGATTCAAACTTTCAACTACTACACGGGCATCGTATTTGAAGTAGTCGGCGAACAAGGGGGGCGAGTGTTGGGACAAGGGGGGCGCTACGACCAGCTTTTGGGTTTATATCACCCTCAAGGAGAAACATACCCAGGTATAGGGTTCAGTCTCAACATCGAAGATTTACATCACGTTCTGCAATCAGGGGGTCAGTTACCCAAGGAAATATCCGCTAGTGACTGGTTAGTGGTGCCAGTGACAGCCCAAGCCTATGGGGCGGCTTTTGCCTACGCCCAGCAACTTAGAGAAACAAATAATGTTTGCGTAGAAGTGGAACTGGAAACTCCAAAGACGCCCGAATTAGTGCGGCAGGTAGCCCAAAACCGCCGCATCGGCCTCATTGCTTGGGTGCAAGGGGATGGCACGACGGAAATAGAACAGCTAATTGAATGTCAAAATTAGGAGATGAAATTGAGTGCCACACACGATTGTTACTAATACCTGCGAAGGCGTAGCAGATTGTGTCGATGCCTGTCCAGTCGCTTGCATTCATCCAGGTCCTGGCAAAAATGCTAAGGGTACTGACTGGTACTTCATAGATTTCCCTAAATGTATAGACTGTGGCATCTGTATAGAAGTATGCCCAGTGCAAGGGGCGATCGTCCCAGAAGAAAGACCAGAACTGCAAAAGACCCCATAGATTACGTAGGACGGGCGGATCGCCTGTCCTAGGCGCTACACGGCTACGAAAAATGCCCAAAGTCAAGTAAAATGCCTATAAACTAAAGTGCTGACAAGAGAGTTTGGGAGTGACTGGGAATGCATAACGCTGGTCTGTATGAAGAGATTTCAACTGTTGATGATATTCCCGAAGCGTTAAGGGATGCTATTCCGTCTAGAGAACCCCAAAACAGGCGGGATCTCTCGACCTTGGGGATAGTAATTATTGGTAGCTTAGTGGGAGTGGTGGCTATCGCAGTTGGTTCTATTTCCTGGTTTACCTGGCAAGCTTCACAGGTACAATTACTCGAAGTTGTCCCAGAAGCAACGAAGGAGACCAAGTCATCGCGTACCATGCGTACCATGCGTACTATGGTGACCACAGCAATGATATCACCTGCGAAAACTACTACTCCAGCAACAGATGCGTTGCTAGGACATTTTCCCTATTCCGAAGCAACAGGATCGGAACTTGCCCCGATCGTAGCAGATGGCAGCTTGAAGCTGCGCAAAGCTGCGGCGGCAGAGTTTCTGGCGATGGTCGATGCGGCGCGGATGGAAGGGGTTAACCTGGTGCCAATTTCTGGTTTTCGCTCCCTCGCAGATCAGGAGTATTTATTTTTTCAGATTAAGGCACAGCTGGGACAGGTGTCAACTGAGCGATCGGAAGTTAGTGCGCCTCCTGGCTACAGCGAACATCACACGGGTTATGCTGTCGATATTGGAGATGGTAATGTCCCAGCAACTCACCTGAGTCCTAACTTTGAACGTACAGCTGCTTTTAAGTGGCTTCAGGCTAATGCTGCTTATTTTAGTTTTGAGCTGTCTTTCCCACGCAATAATCCTCAAGGCGTGAGTTATGAACCTTGGCATTGGCGGTTTACGGGCGATCGGCATAGCTTAGAAACATTTTATAAGGATCGCCAAAAATAGTGTTATCAGTTGTAAGTTGTATGTTGCCAGTTGTAATTTGGATGTTGTAATTTCAAGAGCAATTAGCAATTAGCAATGAACCATTAGCAATAAAAAATGAATAAAACGGCCCTGAATTTAATTGCCATTTCTGTTTTTCTGATGACTATGTCGGTTCTGCTGGGACCTGCGATTAATTTGCCGCCAGCAGTGCCCGCGATCGCGGTTTTGACGCTGTTGGGAATTGCTACTTTGGACAGCTTCAGGTTTGAGGGGAAAGGTGGCACTCTGGTACTGGGTTTACTAGCTAATTTATCACCGGAACATCGTGATCGGGTGGTGCGGCACGAGGCGGGACATTTCCTGGTTGCTTACCTATTAGAAATTCCCATTACAGGCTATACTCTCAGTCCCTGGGAAGCTTTTCAGCAAGGAAAACCAGGTGTTGGCGGTGTCTCCTTCTCTGATGCAGAATTGGCATCACAGCTAGAGGAGGGGAAATTATCGGCCCAGTTGTTCGATCGCTATTGTGCTGTGTGGATGGCAGGGGGAGTAGGGGAAACCCTAGTATATGGTAATGCCGAAGGGGGAGCAGATGACTTACAAAAATTGAGAAGCATTTGGACAGAACAGCTAGGGCGGACTTTGAAAGAATGTGCTACGAAGGAGCGATCGGCTGCTTTACAAGCCCGCACTTTAATTAAACAAAATTGGTCGGCTTACGAAGCTTTAGTTGCAGCGATGGCAGAACGTAATTCTGTTTCCTACTGTTACGATATAATTAAGCAAAATGGTTAATATGGAGAAAAGGTAAAGCGATGAGTCAAATAGTTACGGCTGTATTTGATGGTCAGGTGCTACGGCCAGATACACCACTAAATATGCAACTTGGCAAGCGTTATGTTATTACGATATCTACTGAATCTGAGAGTACAGAGGATGCTTGGGATGTACTAAAGGCTTTTACTGGAACTGTTGAAGCACCACCAGATTGGTCGATCGAGCATGACCATTATTTGTATGGAACACCGAAGAATAAACTATAGCCCATGAATGGAGATCGTCTACTGCTAGATACAGTTTTTATCCAAGCTTTGTTCAACCAACGCGATCGGTATCACGGGCCCGCGTCCGAAAAATCGAGCAGTAGAATTGCTGCCGCGTCCACAAGCTGCTGCTGAGGTATGGATAACTGAAGCAGTGTTAACAGAAATTGGCAATGCTCTTAGTGCAGTTAACCGCGTGGCAGCGGTTCAGTTTATCCAACAATGTTATCAGACAGCCAATATCCGTGTTGTCAGTGTGGATACGCAGCTTTTAACCCGTACTTTACAGCTTTACGAAGCTCGTCCAGATAAAACATGGGGTCTGACTGACTGCATTTCTTTCGTTGTTATGCAGGAAAATGGTTTGATAGATGCTATGACCGCCGATCGCCACTTTGTTCAAGCTGGTTATCGTGCGTTGATGCTTAATAGCTAGATACAAATTAATCTGGGATCGAGAAAATGTTTTCGACTTGATAATTCAGGACAATGCTCGAAGAAAACCTGACTGACTGCCCCTACCCAGGGGCAAGAAGAGTAATGATGGGACAGCGCGGTGCTGTAGCGACTTCTCAACCGTTGGCTACTCTTGCTGGCATGGAAATGTTATGGGGAGGGGGGGAGGGGGAAATGCTGTTGATGTTCGTAGTAAACACTTCAGTGTTTCCCCGTGCCCCTGAACGGGGCACGGTCTCCTGGGTAGTGCGAGAGATCGCCCTCTCACAGCGGAGGGGGCCCGGAGCGATCCCAGAGTGACAGGTGGGCTGCGGCCCACCCTACATGCTTAATACTGGGGCACTGATGGATCGACTTCTTGACTCCAAGCTGTAATGCCGCCTTTGACATTAATGCCTTCTATGCCAGCGGATTTCAGAATACCCAAGGCTTTAGCAGAACGCCCACCCATCTTACAGTGAGCAATCAACTTGTGACCGTTGAGGATTTCTTTAATCTTCTGGACACCTGCACCGCTTTCAATGTCCGGTAATGGCACTAGCTGCGAACCGGGAATCTTCGCAATTTCGTACTCGTGGGGGTTGCGAACATCCACCAGGACAAAATAATCTGCGCCACTATCCATCAATTGCTTGAGTTCAGTGACGGTCATTTCCCGGATTTCGGCTTGTTGTTTTGCTGCTTCCATATTTGCTTGGGGAATTCCACAGAATTGTTCGTAATCAATTAATTTCGAGATCGCGGGACGTTCGGGATTGGGACGTAATTTCAGTTCCCGGAATGTCATATTCAGAGCATCATACAGCAGCAGGCGTCCGCTGAGGGTCGTACCCTTACCCGTGATGATTTTGACTGTTTCTGTTGCTTGGATCACACCAATTATCCCGGGCAAAATCCCTAAAACCCCTCCTTCTGCACAGGATGGCACCATTCCCGGCGGTGGGGGTTCGGGGTAGAGGTCGCGGTAGTTGGGACCGTCTTCGTAGTTGAAGACTGTTGCTTGACCTTCAAACCGGAAAATTGAACCATAGACGTTGGGTTTATTCAGCAGCACGCAGGCGTCATTCACCAGATAGCGGGTGGGGAAGTTATCCGTGCCATCCACTACAATGTCATAAGGTTCGAGGATTTCCAGGGCGTTTTCAGAACTGATGCGGGTATTGTACAGGTGTACTTGGCAGTTGGGATTGATTTCGTGAATCCGATTTTTGGCAGATTCAATTTTGGGTTTCCCTACCCAAGAGGTGCCATGGATCACCTGACGTTGCAGGTTGGAACTATCCACGACATCAAAATCTACAATGCCGATGCGTCCTACTCCCGCTGCTGCCAGGTATAGCAGCAGGGGCGAACCGAGTCCGCCAGTGCCAATGCATAAGACGCTAGCCGCAAGAAGCCGTTTCTGCCCTTCCAGTCCGATTTCTGGCACTATCAGATGGCGGGAGTATCGTTCGTATTCTTCTTTGGTGAGCTGGATTTCCTCCAGATTGGGATTGAGCATAGCGATAATGATGATTATTGCGCTGTGTCGAGTTTTAAATTTTAACCAGGCTTGTACTCTAGCTTGATTCTATCTTAAGGATTTTTTCCGGTTGGAATTGGAGATCGCCATCCAGACACCAGCTGCGGAGGTCTGCGGCCTCTCCTTGAAGGACTGATACTATTATATAGGAGTATTCTTCCCAGGCGATCGCCCGATCGAACTCTGATGGTACTGCCGGGTGGTCCGGGTGGGAGTGATAGACGCCAATGATGTCCAGATCGCGATCGCGTACTTGTTTTTGGACTTTGAGTAGGGTGTCGGGGGCGATGGAGTATCGTTCGCGTCTCGTCGTACCCAGTTTCCCTGACCCGGTAATTTCACTGAAAGTCTCGGCGACGCTGTCATCCCAGCTGTTTTCCGTTGGCAAGACTTCTCTGATAGTTTTGACATCTCCGGACATTTTACCCAATAGCAAGCCACAGCATTCTGACGGATACCTACTTTCCGCGTCCCCTTGTATTGCTTGGAGATGGTGAGGTTGGACTTTGATTACCATAGGTGCGATCGATCTGTTCGTAATAATTCCCTGACTTCGCTGTCATCCCGCCCGACGCCCCCCGCGTCATAGTCGGTTTTCAACCGACTGAAAACCTTATAGAGAAAGGATTTGGTGTACGCTTTGTGGACTTGACGGCTTAGGGGATGGTTTTGACCAAAGGCGGCCTGTTGCGACAGGTGCAAGATCTAAGTTTCAACCGACTAAAAACATTGTTATTTTAGCTATAATTTTAACTGATACTTTTCATGTTCTTCTATCACGCGGTCTGAGATCTCAATTGCTCTTACCAGGATATCGTAGTGAGGAAGCCGCAAGCAAAGAATGTGAGAGCTAGTTCTGTTGGACTTTTAATTTCAAAATCTATTGAGCGATGTTCTGCTACCATCCTCATCACTGCTATAGCTATAAACGCAGCACCACAAACAGTTGCATCAATTATTATCAATAGTCTATACAAATATGTTAATATCTGTCATATATAACCGGATAATCATACAATATTGGTATTTGCTCGCCATCATATACATCTTTACATTGAGTAGGTATTTGCATGTCATTCGGTATAGGACGATAGGTTCGTAGTAAGCGCTAAAGCGCTTGCTTGGCTGTGCTATTATCTTGTCCCAAAACTCCTACAATTGTCAGCGTCTCCCTCAAATGGGTTACTATTGGAGCTAATTCTCTGAGAGCAAGGCTAGAGACCATCTAATTAGACTTAACCAGTGAGTAATTCTATCTCTGTGAAGTTGAGTTAATAAGTTAAATGTCACTTTGACTAAGCCGAAAAATTCATAGGCTATGCATGAGCAATTTTGTATCCCAAAAAACCATTGATAGAGCCATGCCGAATCTACCGGCGAGAGCTTGACCGATTTTTCGGACCGTCCGCGGGCCGATCGCATAGGCTCTCTGTTGCAGGCGCTTGTCTGGCAAGGGACAGTTGCGAAAATTTTGTTGCCCGAGGACTCGATCGATTGGTCAAATCATCCGTAGCCCGATCGAGATTTATGAGAATTTTACGCCCGAAGAGATGAGTAGTCGCGTTGAGGAGCTCTGAGAGTTGCTCTGACTCACTGGAGAGGTTAAAATATCGGTGGCGTTCGCTCAAGGCGATAGGCGATCGCCTGAGGACCAGCATAGTTTTCAGGCCACCCATGTTTGACCCGATCTGGACTATCTCTTTAATGTAATCTAGCCCGCGCCGGAAGGTTGCCACGCTGCGCAAGCGAAAAACGCGAAAAAAAATCGCAATGACATTAGTCGCGATGTTAGGGTCAAGTATCTACACGAACTTCCGGGATTGGTAGCGGTTGGCGATCACAGCACATATCTGGGAATGCACAGATAGTCAGAATGAAAGGCGTCAAGACATTTTTATCGGGACGAAGAAGAAAAAATAGGCGTAAGCGTTACCAGGCGGAGCCAGGTAACGAGGCATCAAACCCTTTCACAGAGCCCACAGTGGGGTCTCCCTGGTCTCCTTCGACCCAGGCGGTGCGATTCGTTTAGCGTAAAACGACTTGACACAGCTCAAGATGAAAATCGCTAGCAGGGCCTTCATTAGCCC
>JACOMV010000130.1:0-988 GCA_014324065.1 Hormoscilla sp. SP12CHS1
ATTTAAGCCTCGTTAAGTTGAACCAGCGAAATCAGGCTATACGCGCTGGCCCAAAAGGGAAATGGTAGCTGGTGTTAGTATAAAATTAACAATCACGACGCACATAGCAGCATAGGGATGTAAACCATGTACAGACAAGTTCTAAAGTTAGATCGGAAAATGGCAGCTATATACAACCATCAGATGATATTTTAGTTCTGGGCGAACAGAAAAAAAGTGGTCTGATTGTTTGTAAGACCCACTACGCAGAATTTGTTAGTAATGCATAGCTTTACAATACTCTTTATACTAAATGGAACAGTGAGGTGATCATATGATTTGGAATATAGATAACAATCACCAATTATTGGCCATAACTAACCAGTTGACAGACGAGGCCCTGATCAGAAAATCTCTCAAAACGATAGCAAATGATACAGATGAATACGTGTACGAGTTGAATACAGATGCGAATGAAGATATAGACATATTTACTGACCGAATTATTGGCCAGTTTCTGTTATGGTTGACCAGTCATGATTTGGACAAAGAGATTGTTGCTAGATATAAGGCAGGGAGGAACGTTGAGCATATTATAGCGTACCTGCAGATGCTAATAGGCTTTATCTCTTGGGAACCACATTTAGTATTGGTAACCACCGGCATAATTAACGTATTCGCAAATGACACCGGTGGCAATAAGGATGATCTGTCAATTACAGATTTCTCTGAAACTTCATCTCAAGGAGTTATGATCGCCAGCGATGAGAATAATGGTCTGCGCTATACTTCAGCAGCAGATGGTTTTCGCGGTATTAACAGTTTTGAGTACAGTATTAGTGACGAAAATGGTGGAACCGACAGCGGAACTGTGACGATAACGGTGCCGAATGAAGCACCAGAGGCTGTAGATGACGAGGCCACCGTGGAATTGGGAACCACCGGCACAATTGACGTCTTGGCAAATGACACCGATATCAATGATCATGTTCTGTCAGTTACAGGCTTC
>JACOMV010000130.1:1171-15510 GCA_014324065.1 Hormoscilla sp. SP12CHS1
CGGTACTGACAGTTTTGAGTACAGTATTAGTGACGGCAATGGTGGAATAGACAGCGGAACTGTGACGATAACGGTGCCGGATGACCTACCAGAGGCTGTAGGTTCGATTTTAGAATTATAAGCATAGAGTCATTGAAGGAGGAGAATCATGGCGAGTCCAGTTTTAGAGAAAATTTTATATTGGAGAGCAGGTTTCCGAGGCGCTTGCTGAAGGAACTATGAATTACTAGGATTGCTGCTGCGGACAAGAATCACAGTACAATTACAGCCAGAGGCGATCGCCTCTGGGATGTTGCCCTTAATGGCCTGCTGTAGCAAACCCTCGCGGTGAGCACCCATCATTACCACATCGGTGTTATCATTAAACGCTTGGTCAATTATGGCTTCGGGAACAGAAGGCGATCGCAGCACTGTGGCAGCGACAAAACCACTCTTCAGTTTCGACTTGAGAAACTGACTCGCCCGGTCGATCGCCTGGCGATCGACCTTGTCCAGTTCTGGGTCAAAAACCTGGCACAAGCGGATTTCTGGGGAAAACTGTCCTTTGACAAGGGCGGGGAGGAGTCGCACCGCCGCATTGGGACCACCCGCCATCGGCAATAGCCAGCGTTTAAAGAGGGGGACGGGACAATAATTAGGAGCGGGATTTTTCGACAAGGGATTGGGCAGATTGAGCGATTTATTCTGCTCGCTAGCCCCCAACTGGGAATTGGCCCATTTGACTAGGACCAGATCGCAGGGGGCTTGCCGGATCAGAGTGTCCACAGCATCGCCAAAAATCCGACCCGGAGTAGTGGCGCTACCCTTCCAACCCATCAGCATGAGGTCAATGTGGCGTTCTTTGATCGTTTCCAAAATTGCCTGGGCGAGGTCGTGGGTTACCCGCACCTGAGTATGGACTGGCAGAACCTCATCTGGTACCATCCGCTTGGCCTTCTCTAGCAAGACTAAAGATTTGCCGATATTTACTGGTGTTTCTTCCGGGGGACTGCTGCGAGGTACCATTAGCACCTGGAGACATTCGATTTCATAATCCTTCTCTATGGCGATCGAAAGAGCCATTTGTAACAATATTGGAGCTGTATTCGGGTTGGCCAGGGGTACGAGCAATCTGCCCCGTCCCGTCGCTGGGGCTTTGGTTTGGTAAACCACATAGGAACGTCCAGTAGCAAAGGTGGCCGCAATCTTGCCGTCCAGCCGATCTCCCTCCGTGCGGATAATATCGCTGCGAGTAATAATCCCCACTAGCTTGCGACCTTCAGTCACGGGTAGCCGACTGAGTTGATAGCGGTTGAGCCGATAGACCACATCCGAGAGATGATCTGTAGGTCTGATAGTCACGACAGGCTGAGCGGTCATAATCTCGCTGACAGGTCGATCACCCGTCAATCCCTGGGCTGGGATCTTAGCCAGATCGCTCTGAGTCACAATCCCAACCAGCCTGGCATTCTTGACCACGGGAAAACCGCGATGATGGGAACGGGAAAAGGCTTTAACCACTTCATCAAGGGTGAGTTGACTGGGTAAAGTTTCCACCTTTTTTTGCATCACGTCTGCGGCCTTCACCTCGGGCAGCAATCCCTCTGCAGCGTAGGGGGCCCGGAGCGTAGATTCTGCTTGAGGCTGAATACCATTCCATTCTAAGAGGCGCTGATAGAGGGAGCTTTCCGTTAATATGCCAGAAACCAGGTAAGCAACCACAGAACCAATCATCAGGGGTAGCACGAGATTAAAGTCAGCAGTCATCTCAAATACGATCACAATGCTAGTGATCGGCACCTTGCCCACAGCACTAAAGAAAGCCCCCATGCCTGCTAGGGCGTAGGTTGTGGGTGAAGGGACTCCCAGAGTATAGTATTGCAAAGTGCCCACCATGTGACCGAGGGCCGCTCCTAAAACTAGGGTGGGGGCAAACAGTCCTCCAGGGGTGCCCGCACCATAGGCAATGCAGGTGAGCAGGAAATGGGCGATAAAGGCCAGGGCCGCTGCACCGATCGTCACGTCACCCGCCAGCAGGATTTCTCGCAAACCCGCATTGTTGTTAAACTTATCGGGCAGGAGGGCGATCGCCATTCCCGAAACCAACCCTGCCAGGGCCATTCGCGCTGGTAAAGTTAGAGGCAAGCGGCGATTGAGAGTCAGAGAGGTAATAATCCCTTGATTAAACAGAGTCCCCAGCAGTCCAGCGAGGATACCCAACAACAGGAAGGAGGGAATTTCTGGGGCTGAGAAACTGGTAATGGTGTCGCTGACTTCCCGGTTGAGATTAAAGTTTTCACCCCCTAGCAACCGCGAGACCACCGCACCCACAAAGGAAGCAACGATCGCTGTTTCCAGAGTAAGTTCCGAGACATCATGCAGCAGTTCCTCAATTACAAATAGAACTCCGGCAATGGGGGCATTAAAACCCGCAGCTAATCCTGCCGCCGCCCCCGCAGCGATCATCTGGCGTCGATGTTTGGGAGAAGTCGGAACTATGCGGGCTAAACTAGCTGCTAGGGCGGCTCCAATTTGCACTGTTGGCCCTTGGCGACCCAGAGTCAGTCCCGAGGAGACAGATAATAGGGTACTCGAGAATTTGACTAGGGCCACGCGCCAGTTCAGCACGATGGAGCCACCAGTCAGGGCTGACTTAACTTGGGCAACGCCGCTACCCCGAGTTTCCGGTGCAAATTGCTCTATCAACCAGCCAGCAATGAAGCCAAAACTGATGCCGATAACTGGTAAAACGAACCAAACTGGCAGGTAGTTAGACGCCTGTATGCGGACTGGTCCTAATAGCCCGATGCCATTTTTGAGTAAAACTGCGCTGCATCCCGATACCAAACCAATGATGCAAGTTTCTACGTTCGCGCCAGCACGGGAGGTACTTGCCTTTTCTAGGCGGCGTTTGGGCGATAGAAAGCGGCTCAGGCTAAACATCACATCAATTGCACAATAGGCAACTAAAGTATGATATCAGAGCGTATTCCTCATAAAGAATCATTCTGAATTCAGATTATGGGTAATTTACCGATTTTTCCGGAACGGTAGCTGTTCTGATTTTTCCAGAACGGTAGAGTACAGTGCGATTTTATCTCTTTGGGGATTTCTGACTTAATCCGTTTTTCCGGTAACGGAAAGACCATCAACAATCAAGGATGGGGTATAGCAGGAACCTTTCCAGTCGGCGTCGCCTCCCAATGCCACTAATTGTTTTAGGGCCTGATAGACATTACCTGCAACCATCGTATCTTTAACTCTACCGACTATTTGACCATCACGGACAAGATATCCCAGGTTAACGTTGATGGAAAATTCTCCAGAAATTCCCGAGGCATCGCCAAGAATCTGATCTACTACCAGTCCATTCTCTAACCGAGCAATTAATTCCCGCAGTTGACCAGTTCCGGGTTTAATTAGTAAGTTAAACAGACCCGGTTTGGGATAACTCCCTAAACCGGGGCGAAACCCATTACCTGTCGTTCCTTTACCTAGCAAGCCGCCCGTGGTCCGATCGGCGTAGAAGTTTTCTAAGATCCCATTTTGGATGAATACTAAGGGTTGGGTGCTCGTACCTTCGTCATCAAAGGGGCAACTGTAAGTACCTGCTTCTGGTTGCTGGAAAATGGTGATGTGGGTGGAGATTACCCGTTCTCCTAATTTATCGCTCCAGGGAGATGCTTTCTCTACTACCTGTTTGCCGTTGAGGGCGCTACTAATAATTCCCCAGAAGAGGTCTGCTGCTTTGGCTGTAAACAAGATTGGTAGGCAACTTGTTGTGGGGGACGGCACGTTTGATTTGGCCCAGTCTAATCGCTGTAATAATGTATTTGCTATTAGCTTGGGATCTAGGCTGTCCCGCTGGGTTTGACCTTCACTCACGCCCAATAAATCATCCCCCCGCACCCATTCTGATTCTAGATAGCAGCTGAGGGTGCGGTCTGTATAGCTACGGTTGAGTCCTTTGGAGTTGATGATGCTAGTTGTTTCTATTTCACAATCCCATTCGCTATTGCAGATGACTTCTGGATATGCCTCTCTCATCTGCCCGATCGCTTCTTTACCCCAGGCTACCAGCTGTTCTGCTACCACATTTTTTCCCATATTGCCCTCGACATCCTCACCGACCTTATCCGCTAATTCTATCCTGCCTGGAGGATTGAGATGGGAGAGAGCGATCGCCCGTTCTACCAGCGCTTTTGGGTCCACTGGACCGTAGGCTACTGCCAAACCCGGACGCCCGTCCACCCACAGTCGTAGGGCCGTACCTACTGATTCACTGTTCGTCAGTTCCTTGAGTCGGTTCGCCTCGAAGGCCACTGACAACTCGCGCGATCGCTCTTGAAATACTTCTGCTGCTTCTGCACCATTTTTCCCTGCTATATCTAACAGTTTATCCGCCAATTTTTCTTGTTCTCTGTCCACCGTTCCGGAAAAATCATTATCTGTCACTCGCTGCCTTCCTCCTCTCCTCAAATTATTGTTGGTACTGTTGGGTAAGGTACCTCAACCCAACCTACATTTTTTTATTGTCTCGTTCCCTGACTCTGGCAGGGAACGTCTTACCAGAGGCAGATCCTCTTGTCAATACAGCCTTTATCTGCTAGCGGAGGGTGCCCTGCGCGTGCAGTTCTTGTAACAGCCAAAATCCGGCAAAGGATTGGGACTGCGGATCCGACTGGACAGCTAAAAAATGGATTTGCTGCGCTTCCTGCTTTGCTGATTCAAATCCTGCTGCTTCTGTGATGAGTTGCTTATTCTTCAGGTTCGCTAAAATCCAACTGTCACTAGCCCCCGTTTCCAAGATTAATTTTGCCGGAGATTCGGGGATAAACTTCAAAAATGCCAGTTCTATACCTGACATCCAACCCGCCATCGGCAGGGCCCGGGGCGAGAATAAAATTACTCCCGGAATAGGGGTTTCTGCTGTCACCTCCTGGGGCATTGGAAATGCTTCGCCAAAGGAAATATCCCACTCCGACATTTCCTGAAGATCACCCGCTGTTAAGCTGACAAAGGCCCATTGCTTGGGCATCAGGGCGTCTGGTAGCCGTTGAGGTATTGGGGGTTGATAGCTGCGCAGCGTAGGAGGCCCTGCGCGTGCTGATGGTACAGCCTGGGGGTCGTATCCAGTCTCCTGGGGATACACTTCCTTGCTTCGTTCTTCCAGCAACTGGTTGAGGGCGATCGTCCGCCGCGACGGCACCGCCTGAATATCTAATTCCTGACAGGCTTTCGTTATCATATTTTTCATCTGACGCCGGAAGAAGCGAATTTGGCTGGGGGCTTTTCCTGCTTGGGAGATCGCCTCTTCCAGGACTTGGCGCAGCTTCACCGAATTCACCTCTTTACTCGAACAATACTGAGAGTATTGAAACAGCGATTCTCGGTGGATATTCAAAGGACTCTCGCACAGTATAACTTCCCAGATTTTTTTGTTTTTCTCGTCTAAAATTGGACGCGAGTAGAAATCTAATTCCCAGATGATTCCCATTGCTAATTATTAATCCCTATTTGTTGATTGCTAATTGCCCGATCGTAACAATTAGCCTCGTTCCCTCCGAAACGTGCTTATTTCTTTTCCAATATCTTTTTCGCCACCCTGTCTTTACGGGCCTCTGCAGTTGCCATGACTTCTGACATTTTTTCTATCATTTCTCCTGGGTAATTTTCCAACACCCTGGTTGACAGAAAGATGCGACTTCTGCCTTCATCCATATTAATAATCATCGCTTTAATTTCCTGACCCATTTGAAACAGGTCTGACAGGGAGGGGACGTAATTTTGGCTGATTTGCTTGACATGCAGCAGAGCTGTTGAACCACCCAAATATACAAATACTCCAAATGGTTTGATGTTAGCAATTTTCCCTTTTACCAACTGCCCCAACTCTAATTCGCTGAATCTAGCGGACTGAACTGCTATCCGCTGAGAGAGGACGAGTTTTTTCGTTTCCGGGTTGACCTCCAAAAAGCTGACGTTCAGGGATTCTCCTTTCAAAGCTTCCAGGTTGTATCGATCGATCAGGTGCGATCGGGGGATAAAGCCGCGCAACCCTTCTACGTCCACAGTGACGCCGCCTTTATTGGAGCCCGTAACAATCACCTGGAGTGATTGCTTATTTTCCTCCATCTCGATCAGCTTTTCCCATAGCTGTTTGATTTCCAGCTGACGGCGGGAGAGGGTCACCTGACCTTCATCATTTTGCTCGCGGACGATCAGGAAGTCCAGTTCCTCTTCTTGGGGCAGGACTTCTTTGATATCTTTATCCTTTAAGCTGCCAAAGGCAACTTCGCTCATGGGTAAGAATGCTGTGGACTTAGCACCAATTTCTACATAAATGCCATCCTCATCGTATACTTCTACCTTGCCCCGCACGACTTGCCCATAGGAGAAGTTGTAGTCATGTGCTCCTAGGGCCTGGGCGAAATCATCCATTGAGAATGAATCTTTGGTGGTTAAGGGTGCTGTTTCTTGGGACTTCATTGTACTCAGAAGAAATTAGGCTGCTTGAAGTTTTTGTTGAAATAGCTGCTGCACCTGATTCCAGGCGTCAGTTGCCGCTGAATGATTATAACTAGAACGATGGAGCAGAATCCGTGGTCTGCTCCATCGTAGCGAAAGATGCGATGGGAAATTCGATGTTTTTGCAGTTCGGCCTCTATTTGTGCTGCTGAGATGCTGGCGTCTTCCATGCCAAAGAAGCCATAAATGGTGCCTTTAATCTCGGGAGTGCGGGTAATGGTGGCCGGGCCTTCCCCGGGAGACCAGTTGCCTGCACGCGCAGGGCCCCCTCCGCTGTAGAATGAGGCCGTGGCTTGGATCTCGGGTAGGGTGGCAGCAAGATAGGCTACGTGACCCCAAAACAGAAGCCAATACAACCAAAGCCCGATTTTTCGGACCGTCGCCGGGCCACCTCTGCGTGCTGTTTCAGGTAGTCTATGGTGGCCTGGATGTCGCTTTTCAGTTCCTCGGCCTTGATTTGGGCTTTGTATTCCTTGCCGATTGTGATATCTTCCGGGGTGTAACTGGCTTCAAATCCCGGGGCGATGCGCTGGTAGATGGCAGGGGCGATCGCCACATAGCCATCGGAGGCGATCCGTTCGGTCACCTCTCGGATATGGGCGTTGACTACCACTGCAGGGAAGGTTCCCGATGCTGCGGG
This sequence comes from Hormoscilla sp. SP12CHS1, assembly GCA_014324065.1. Classification (GTDB taxonomy): domain Bacteria; phylum Cyanobacteriota; class Cyanobacteriia; order Cyanobacteriales; family Desertifilaceae; genus Hormoscilla. The sequence goes on from JACOMV010000130.1 coordinate 8,319, forward strand.
TTGGGCCAGGTAAGCGTCTAGGTGTAAGTCCCCGTTGGGCACTTGGACTTGGGCTGTGCGAATTTCTGGGTCGGCCATCGGTCTGGTGCACGAGTGTGACTAGATCTATTTTATCGCGCTGGCTGGGAAAACTCTATCCATGCAGCAGAAAAGGCATAATTATTTTATAGACATTTACTCTCTCAGCCAGCCTGGAGGTTAATGGAATGGTGCAGTTTCAGATTCAGCAAGATAGTGACATCCCCGCATCCAACCAGCTGTTTAATCAAATCCGGTTCGCGATCGCCTCTAGGCAATATCTCCCGGGCCACCGGCTCCCCAGCACCCGAGTGCTAGCGATGCAGACTGGTTTGCACCGCAACACGGTAAACAAGGTGTATCGACAGTTAGAAGAAACTGGTTTAGTGGAAGCGCAAGCGGGTTCTGGGATTTTCGTGCGGTGTCTGGAGCATGCCGATCGCGGCAGCGCGGCGCCAGCCGTGTCCTTCAGGACAAGAGCATGCGGAAGACGCCGCCGGGCCGATTTGTCCGGAACGGTAGGACTGGACGGAAAAGGGTCACACAAGTCTTATCTGCTGGAAAAATACCCAGATGCCGAACATCTGGTGCGACAGTGCTTAAATGAGCTGCTGGGGCAAGGTTGCTCTCTCAATGAAGCCAGAGAGTTATTTTGGGCGGTAATTGACTGGCGCTTGCGTTCTGGTGCCCGGGTATTGGTGACTGCCCCGCGTCATGATATCGGTGTGGGGGAGTTGATGACCCAGGAGTTGGAACAAGCTCTGCGCATACCGATGCAACTGGTGCCTTTAGAGGATCTGACTGAGGTGCTAGAGCGGATTTCCTCTGCTACTGTGGTCACTAACAAGTATTTTATTGGAGAAGCCCAGAAACAGGCGGCTCCCCAATCGGTGCGGGTAATTCCGGTGGATATCTATGACTATGCTAAAGAAATCCAGTTGGTCAAAAGCTTGCCCAAGGACACCTGTTTTGGGATCGTCTGCCTTAGTGCTGGCGTGCTGCGAGCCACAGAGGTGATCGTTAATAGTCTCAGGGGAGATGATATCTATGTGATGAAGGCTCAGCCCCAAGATAACTATAAACTAGATGCTATAGTGCGCGCTGCGCAAGCGATCGTTACTGATATGGCGAGTTATGATGCCGTCAAGGCTGCGGTGGCCGCTGCCAGAGAGGACATTATTCGTGCTCCTCGGATCTATCCCTGCGAGAATTATATCGATTCTAAGTCGATCGAACGGCTGCAGCGCGAACTAGGTTTGGACTAAATGGGAGTGATTATGACACAACAGCCTGCAATTAGCTTACAAGAGGCGATCGAACAGCGCCGTGCGGCCCGTTCTTTCCGCCCCGATCCTATTCCCCAAGATACTTTAACAGAAATTATGCGCTTAGGGGTGCGATCGCCTTCTGGATTCAATTTACAACCCTGGCGTTTTGTGCTAGTCAGGGAGCAACAGAATAAGGAAAAGCTCAAAGCATGTGCCTTCGATCAGCCTCAGATAATAGAAGCGCCGGTGGTGCTGATCTGTTGTGGCGATCGGCGAGTACACAGCAGCGAGTATATTGAAGAGACGATCGCTCTGGGGAAAGAAACTGGTGCGGTGAATGATAAGTATGCTGAATTTATGCGCGGTTCTATTCCCGGGATATTTGAGAATCACCCCTGCTTTGAATCGATAGAAGCTTGGACAAATCGCCATACAATGTTAGCGGTTGCCCATATCATGATTGTAGCGAAAAGCTTTGGCGTTGACAGCTGTCCGATGGAAGGGTTTGTGGCAGCGCAGGTAAAGGAAGCGTTTAATATTCCAGTAGAGGTGGATGTATGCTGTATGTTACCTTTGGGTTATGCGAAGGAACCTTTTAAGCTGTATGGTGGACGCTTTGGGTTAGATAAAGTCTGCTACAGCGAGAGTTTTGGAGCAGCATTTAAGCTGTAGGGTGGAATGGCACTGACTTAAGGAACCAAGTTGTTAATGTCATTGCGATTAGGAGATTTCAGCTTAAATCAGTGACATTCCCTGTAGGGTGGGCCGTGCCCACTGTCAAATGTTAACTTAGAAACCCGGTTTTTACGAAACAACCGAGTTTCTTAATTCACCAGTCGGATAGCAGCAAAATTATAATGTATTGGTATTGCTTATGGTACTCGCAATTGTAGCTGAACCTGCACCACTAAAAAATACCGCTGATAATGTCGTTCGGGTAGGCAAAACTCGTGTAACCCTTGACACGGTAGTTGCGGTATTCAAACAAGGAACAACGGCAGAAGAAATTGTTTATCGCTATCCGTCACTGAAGCATGCTGATGTTTACGGGACTATTGCCTTCTATCTCAACCATCAGCAAGAAGTGGAAGCCTACTTACTGCAACGGCAGCAGCAAGCCCAAGAAGTTCGGAAGATGAACGAGGCGAAGTTCGATCCCCAGGCTTACGCGATCGATTACTTGCTCGCAAAGTTTAACGGGAAACATGTTGAAATTATAGAGGTAGTTATGACGCTATTGCTAACTCCAGGAACGGGCGATCGCAGAGCAAGTGAAAAGCGGTCGCTACTCCACCGCCGACGAAGTGGTGCTTGAAGGAACTGCTATTAGAACGCGATCGGGCTGACGACAAACGGCGACACCGAAGAAATCCGGGCTACGATCGCGATCGGGACCGAACAAATTGCTAATGGAAAAGTGACTGATGGGGAACTGGTTATCGAGCGACTAAAAAAGAAAATTCAAGCTAATGATATGGGAGAATGAAAGAGAAGCGAGTAACTCAAAAACTAGGAGGTAAATTATGGTAAAAGTAGCGATAGAGAAAGAGGATGCGATCGCCTGGATATCGAAGATGACAGAGAAATTGATTGCTTCCGAGAGCTTCTACCAGGAAAGATTGGATAGAGATGAAACGATCGAGCGTATAATCGAGGTGTTTGATGAATTTTCGACGGAAGAATTAAAAGAGATTGGCGATGAAGATATAAGAGAGAGAATAGATAGTATTCTGACTCTCTATGCAGTTCGGGCACCTTAAACGATCTGACACCAGAAGAACTAGAAATATTTGATGCCTCAGTGGAAAATAGATGGTAATGCTGTGTGACTCTAACTGTGCTTGTGCGTTCGCGTGAGTGAAGTATATGCATCTGATGAAGTATTCAGGCAAAGATGGTGAAAATGGCATGAGTAAGAGTTATCTGTTGGATACAAATATCGTCTCGGCGATTTTAAGGAAGAATGAGAAGAGCGACCAAAAAATGGAGCACGTGCGGCGGCAAGGTATGTCAATGTTTATCAGTGGCATTACATACTATGAGATAAAAAGAGGATTGCTGGCGACCAATGCGACGAGAAAGCTATTGGACTTCGAGTTCTTTTGCAGAAAATATCAAGTTTTACCGGTGTTAAACGAGATAGAGGTTTTGGAAAAAGCATCAGAAATACATGCGGAGTTAAAACGTCAAGGGAGGCGGTTAGAAGATGCTATAAGGGCTGGGATAGGCAGTGACTACTTTTTGTCTAAGGTCCAGAGAGTAACGTCCCATAGCTGAATTGGGTCTGCATTGAGTATAGCTCTAGTGATCGGTTGAGTTTAATTGCGCACACCTACTTACCAGTTATCCCAGGGCTGTAAAATCAGTTAAGATTTTGCACCTTCATCCAAATTCAGCACAAAGCTTGCTTGATCGCCACCCGATCGAGGGCCCTGCCAATGAACACCAGTCGTGTTTGCCTGGCCTCCGATGCTTGCCAGGGGCGATCGTAGAATGATTCTAGCCGATCGCCCACTCCTTGCAGCACCATGCGCATGGGTTTATTGGGAACATCCACAAAACCTTTGATCCGATATATTTCCTGCTGTCCGACTAGCTGTCGTAATTTGGCTATCAAGGCTTTCGGGTCGAAGGGGCTATCGCAGACCACATTCACCGAATTTATTTCATCATCGTGGTCGTGTTCTTCTTCAGTATCGTGGTGACTGGGGCGAGAGTCCAGGTTATCCTCGACAGCGGCATTAAATCCCAATAGCACGTCCGGACTAATTTCACCACTTTTACAAGGAACAATTTTCACATTCAGTGGCAACTCTTGTCGCAACCATTCTTCTACTTTTTTGCGAGTTTCCGCATCTACCAAATCTACCTTAGTTAACAGTACCATATCGGCACAAGCCAGTTGGTCTTCAAACAGTTCCTCAATGGGGGTTTCATGTTCTAAATTCGGGTCAGCTTGGCGTTGCTCGTTGAGAGCGTCAATATCGTGAGCCAGAGTGCCTGTAGCTACTGCTTCACAGTCTACCACTGTCACTACACCATCCACCGTAGCACCATTTTTTATTTCCGGCCAGCGGAAAGCTTGTACCAAAGGTTTCGGCAAAGCTAGCCCTGATGTTTCGATCAGCATACAATCAATTTTATCTCGACGCTGGAGCAATTCTTGCATCATGGCAAAGAACTCTTCCTGCACCGTACAGCACAAACATCCATTTGTCAATTCGACAATGTTAGCCCTTTCTTCATCATCGCATACCTGACAGTCACGCAGCAGTTCTCCATCAATACCGACTTCGCCAAATTCATTGATAACTACAGCAATGCGGCGTCCTTGGTTATTTTTCAGCAAGTGACGAATGGTAGTTGTTTTGCCTGCACCGAGAAATCCTGTAATCACTGTAACGGGAATTTTAGCTGCCATGTTTTTTCTTCTTTCTTTGTAGGGTGGGCGCGAAAAGCTCGATCTGGCGATCGCTACAGAGGCGGAATTCTTGCGACTACCCCCTTTTTCATGGGTTCCGGTCGTTTCGACCAGGGCAACATGCCATCTAGTTTAGCATAATATTGACTGGCACAAGTTAGCACGGCAGCAGCAGTTTCCGGCAATATTTGTAAATCGCCGAATACATAAGTGTATTTGTCAGCAGCGGCAAAGGAAACTGCACAATGATGACTGCATGCGCTCAGGCATTTTACTTCCTGAATGGGGAAATTATCTCGTAATTCCCAGTCCGAGTGCATTGTTTGCAGTTGTTCGAGGAACCGCTGTCCGCCACTAATTCCTTGGGGTTTTCCGTCTTTCCAAACTGTAGCACAGGTCGTGCAAACAAAAATGGCGTGTTTTGACATGTTACTTGAGATGATATTAACTGATTGCGTTGTTACTGCGCGGGAGCCAAGAAACCCGGTTTTTCAGAAAAACCGGGTTTTTTAATTGCTAATTAACCCAGTATCGCTCCGGCCAGAAAAGCTGCACCTGCACCGCAGATGGTAAAGCCTGCAAATCGCAAATTCAGCAAGGGTTGCTCGCTAAATTTCTGCATCCAAAATTTACCAATTTTGTACCCTCCCAGGGCAATAATTAGCTGGATGATGGTAAAGCCTGCTAAATATGCTACCAGGGGGGTCATTTCGGCTCCGACAATGGACTCGCCGTAGGCATATCCGTGGAAAATTCCCGCGATCGCCCCCAGGACCGCTAGGGCGATCGCCTGGGGACGATCCTTCATTGCCAGCATGATACCGAAGGCCAGGACGGAAGCGGAGATGACTACCTCCGGAAGTGGCAGATCCAGACCCATTAAATGCAGCCCGGTTCCGCCTATTGCTGCTAAGACAAAGGTCACTGGAATTAAGAAACCCTGCTTTTCGATCGCTGATAGCAACCCTACGGCTACTACGAAGGCAAAATGGTCTAAACCGATGACCGGGTGTGCCAGTCCTGAGAGAAACCCTTCAAAGAAATTGGTGGGTGTTGAGCCATCAAAAGCATGGTGGGCGATCGCCGGTTGCGCCCAAAGCACCAGTCCGATGACCGATACTAGGACGACTAGGGAGATCGGGGATAGGCCCGATCCAGCATAAATCTTGATTTTTGGCATTGACATTATCTGTTATTTAACGCGCCGATTTTGGGCATGATTCACCAAAATAGACAGTAAACTGTAAGCGATGTTACAATTTAGGAGAAAAAGTTAGGTCGCAACTTGCTTCTTCATGAGCAATCGTGTTTATAAGGACTAGGGTCGGCTTCCATCTCTGGTAAATTTGTCTTTATTTGTCATAATTTGAAATATAATCGAGCCATGTTAGAAGCAAAACTTACTCCTTGTGCTAACCTGATGTACAATTGGATGATAGGGCGCTCTGAAGGAGATCGCCAGCTGAAAGTTGATTTGCAGGACTTCCAAGCTTGGACAGGGGAATATCGGGAAAAAGCCTATAGGGATCGGGAGATTTTCAGTGCCCTGCAGCAGTTAAAGCAACTTAAGTTAATCAAGGTTGCCAAAACGGAAGTAACAGTCAAGGTCAATCGGCATGTGACTGGCACTAGCTTAAAACCACAAGCAGCAGAAATGTTGCTGTCCGATATATCGAGATTGAACGGGGAACGGCACCGCCAGCATCCCTTAGGACTGGTTTTTCTGGTCACCTTATGTTCCTTGATTTGGGGGTTAATTCCGATCGCTGTTGCTAGCAGCAGGAATAAGACAGCAGGGTGGACCCCAACTAGCTTCAATGCTTGGACTGTCCTAGGCGAAAAGTCCAACTGACTGCATGCCAGGCCGCAAAGGAACCAGAAAGCACCAGCATCTGGCCTAATCTGCCTATTCAGTCTGGGTAAAGTGGTCTAGTATCTCTAGCATCGGTACAAGCATAGAAATATGCTCTTGTCACGCCTTCCTCGGACCAATAGAAATTCACTTATGCCCATCATCCGTACCTCGCATATGCTTAACTTACTGTGCTTTTTATCGTCTGATTACATCTGCTCTCCTGGGTCGGACTTGCACCGAACTTTCCCCGTTACCTCCCATGCCTGCCCGGTTCCCCATCAGAACCGACTACATTAGGTTACGTTAACACAGATTGGGAGAATAGCCAATAGGATTGATATCAAGTCCTTAGTAATTAACCGCAAAACGATCTCCCCGGTACCCCGAGCAAGATATCTCAAAGCCTTACACAGTCTGGCTTTGAGCGAGATAGCTTCACAAAAACCAACATATTCACCGGTGCAGTCAAGCTAGAACGCCTCGCCGGTGGACATTCTTATTTGTGAAATCATGATTAAATTACAGTAACCTAACTCAAGTTGCGACCTATGAAAATTTCTACGTCCCAGACAGCCATTTTTGGTAAATTTCTCCGCAAAAATGCCATTTTGGGGTAAATCACAAGGCAAT
>JACOMV010000131.1 GCA_014324065.1 Hormoscilla sp. SP12CHS1
TGCTGATGGGAACAAATACGTTTAAGAACTGGTTTACTACATGCTGTTATTGTACTAATTAAATAGCGAACAAGCTGTACTTTTTCCGGTTGACAATAGCAATTTCTTCCTCTGTTAATCCATAAAGCTGATAAACAATGGCATCTATTAGGTTATCGCACCGCATCAGTTGCATTTTCAGCGGCAGCAATGTATCTAAGGTGGCTTGATATTCTTTTGCTAAGGTTTCTTGTTCCGTGCGGGCAACAGGATCGATTGTGAGTTTCCCCTTATTTCTCTTCAGCACTGCGATTAAATCATCAAAGCGGAGATAGGGTTCGTCTTTATAATAGTCCCCTAGGTAATTCTGAATTTTGGTTTTGTTGGCGAGTTGGTCAATATGGCAACCGATAAAGCGTTCTAGCCATTGCAAGAAATCTTTAATTTCCCCTTGCTTTTGCTTGTTGAGTTCGAGCATTTGTTCCGCTAGGTAGGCTAACAGATCGTGGATAACGTCCGCTTCTTCGGGCTGTTGGCTGAGGTGATCGCGGACTTGGGCTAACATGGGCTCTGGGTTGCCGTTGGTTTGGTATTGGCTGTAGAGGGCGATCGCGCTTTCTAGGGCTTGTTGGCGGCGAGGATTTGGCGTAACGAAGTCGATTTTTCGGATAGGAATCACTTTTAATTGAGGAGATTGAAACTGGAAATAACCCCCACTCATAACAAGACTTCCAAAATAAACTTTATAAATCAGAGCGGTTAAGCAGCTATTTAAAATAGCAGATAAATATCCAAGGGAATAGTTTGAGTTCTTCACATAAACAAAATTGGTGTTTGCTGAAGCATATTCTCCCGTTACATCCCAAAAACTATCTGGATATTTTGAGATCTTTGAGAAAATAATTTTAGGAGTCATATACTGGTTAATTCGCTTTTCTGAAAGAACAGCATTGTTCAATTGTAAATATGGAGTTAAAAATTGAACTCTTTGATGAGTTAATGGTTTAGTTCCCCAAACCAAAGCCCATCTGTCAATTAACCCAGTATTAACAAATTTTAAGCATTCTTCTGTTTCGCGATCGCTCAAAGCCTGAGAATAAGCATCGGCCTCTCTAGCTGTACTAGAAGCAAGAATAACAGCAACTTCATCAAGCGTAATTGATTTATTTTCAACTTTTAAGGCAAGCTCTAACTCTAAAAATTTTGAAATGAGAAACCCTAAGAGAAAATCAGGTAAATTTTTTAAGTTCCTGCTATTGTACTCAATAATAGCTGTTTTTTCAGAGCCAAGGTGTTTTGACTCAACTACAATATTGTATTCTTTGGTTGGTAAGCCAGATTTAAGAATAGAAACAACGGGATAAACTGACGGACCTTCAAAAATAGACAAAGAAGACACATCTAGTAATCTTAACAGGCATGTATTACCAATCATATATTCTCTAAATGCTTTGGCGTAAGGTGCTGAAAGAAATTTATTGGGTGTAATCATGCCTGAATTACCGTCACTCTTAACCAGATTAACTCCTTGTTCCAAGAAAATAAGATAGAGATCGTAAGCACCATAAGCAGAACTAAACTTAGTCTTCCAATAGGGCTTTTCAAAGCTCGACAAGCTTTGATTGAGTTCAATAGCATTCAAATAAGGTGGGTTCCCTACCACTACATCAAACCCCCCATTTTCCTGCCAACTGGCAGTTCCCAAATCGATAAAGACCTCTGGAAACTCCAAATCCCAATGAAAAAAGCGCTTCTCCTTGCTGAGTTGTTGGGCCTTCTCATAGACGGCTGCATCGGCCTTCTTCATCTTGTTCGGATCCGCCGTAATTGCCGCAGGACCAAATCTCTCTAAAAAATTATTGGCTTGTTTTACTCCAAAAAACTGAGCAACATAAATATCTAACAACCGCTTGTAAGGTTTGGCCGCCTCATCAAAGGAACGAAACAACCTTTCGCTTTGCTCCACTTCCGCAAAAGTGGCATCGCTCAAAACGCTCACGCCTCGCATGATTTCCGCCGCTCTCAGCAACCCGACAAAGGGCCCCGTTAGCAAATTTAACTGTCCGCTTTCTTCTTGGGCCATCTTTGCTTCCGCTTCTCGCGCCGTCGTACCGATCAGGGAATTACCGCAGCGCAAATGGTGGTCTAAAAAACTCAAGGGTGCGCCAATGGTAAAGGAATGCAGCCATAAACTAACTTTTGCTAGCTCCACCGCCATCGGGTTTAAGTCCACCCCATAAATGCAGCGTTTCATCACCATCCTCAATGACTACTCGATATTCCAACAATCCCTCGTAAATTGAGCCTAATTGTCGCACCCCCAAAAAGCTATAATCGATGGGCTGTCCTTCAAATCGCGCCAATTTGTCTAAAGCGGAAGCTAGCACCGCATCCGTTAGCTTAAATTGAGACAAAAAATAATTGGGGCGATACTCAATACAATCTTCAGGCAGAGTAAAGTCAAAGTGAAATAACCCGCCATTGTAGCGAGGTATTCCTAACCCGGCATCTCCGCGATCTACGATTTGAAATAAATTTAGAAGGCGATCGTACATTCCCGTGGAAGTTTGGCTCAAGTTCTTCCGCCGATCGATAATTTGGACCACTTCCTGGGTTAACTGAATTAAACTATAATCTCGATAATCGCTATCAATGGACAGGAGATTTCTGGCTTCGGCATAGAGCAAAAATAACAGCTTATAAAGAAACGATAGGGTGGCCTCATATACCTGTTCTGGTTGCACCTGCTCTCCCCGTAGCGTCCCATCTGCCACAAACCCACCTGCCAGTTCGGGAAACAGGCGATCGAATACCAACGCCTTTAACTCATTTCCTACTCGGGTGGCATAGGTGGTACTCCCCTCCCGCACCCGTTCTAAAAAGTTGCATCCTTGGGGATCTTTAAGGAATGCTTCCTGGCGAAATAATAGCCAAAAATACTTAAACCGCTCTAAATCTTCTCCTTCCAGAAGTTCTACCAAATCGACTTGATAAAACTCCGTTGCCGTTGAAGACGCTTGCCGATCTACCAAAGAGAACGTTGGCTAAAAAACCTGAATGATTTGCGTCAGTCAATTAAAGATCATGGGGGTTTTCAGCTAGGCGACACCCAAGAAGAGATAAACGAGCGTTTGCGTCAGATTCGACAGGAGATTTTCGAGGAGGAATATGCGCATCTGTATCGATAGTAGTACCTCGATCCCAATGAATATTTCTGCTAAAATTAGATTGAGATGTCAGTTCAACGGAGTAAATTAGTATATGAATACAGAACATGTCACCCTGGAATTGCCGGCTAATCTGCACGAGCAACTGCAAGCACTAGCAACGGCAGAGGAAACCGATGTCGTCAGCTACCTCGAACAGTTGGTCACAAATGCCTACCAAAGAGAACGTTGGCTAAAAACCCTGGATAATTTGTATCAGCTAATTCAAGCTCGTGGGGGTTTGCAGCTAGGCGACACCCAAGAAGAGATAAACGAGCGTTTGCGTCAGACTCGACAGGAGATATTCGAGGAAGAATATGCGCATCTGTATCGATAGTAGTACCTTTATCCCAGGGTTACAGAAGAGAGATCCAGACAAGGTCAAGCTGTTAATATTGGTGAGGAATAACATCCACATAACTATCACCCGCTTAATTGCCAAAGAAGTAACCCGCAATTTAATCGCAGAAGAGGTGCGCGAATTTTACAGATTGTTTCAGGAGGAGCAATTCGGTCAGATTATTGACGAACCAATCCCATCGGCTTTAGTTGAGAAATATATCAATTTGGGTTTACCTGCTAAAGCCGATGCCTTCATTGGTGCATTTGCCGAATGGATGAACGTCAGCCACCTAATCTCTGAGAATCGCCATTTTCTCCGGGAGCTGCAAACCACAGCTTTTGAAATTGTAAATGCTGCTGAATTCATCAAGTTGTTGGAAGATGATGCGTAGTGGGCGATCGCTCTAGTAATTAGAACAGTGGTATACTCGCCAATACCTCCAAGAAAGCACCATGTTGGTTTCAGCCTCCAACATGGTCACTTGATGGGTGGTGTATGCTAAAATTAGATTGAGATGTCAGTTCAACAGAGTAAATTAGTCTATGAATACAGAACATGTCACCCTGGAATTGCCAGGCCCACTGTACGAGCAACTGCAAGCACTAGCAACCGCAAAGGAAACAGATGTAGTCAGTTTCATCGGTGAGTTGGTAACAGATGCCTACAAAATGAAACGCGGGATCGAAAACCTGAATGCCTTGGCTCCGTTTATTAAAAATGATGAGGATTTGGAGGATTTGCAGCTAAGCGACAGGCAAAAAGAGACGATCGTGCGTTTGCGTCAGAATCGAAAGAAGATGTTCGAGCAGGAATATGCCCATCAGGAGCGATCGGGGAAATTATGAAATTAGAATTCGATGGACAAGCAGATGCAGCTTATTTGCGCCTTAATGACTCCCCAATTATCGAATCAGAAGAGGTTGCTCCCGGGATAGTTTATGACTTTGACGATCGAGAGAATGTGGTAGGTATTGAAATTATGAGAGTCTCCCAGAAAACTCCCGATCGGATTAAAGAGCTTAACTTCCCGTTAAACTCAGAATACAGCTCTCAACTGAAAGCTGTTTTTGGCTTGCTCTCAGCGATCGCCTAGGCAGGGCAGGATGGTGGGCGATCGGTCTCAAACAGAGGAGACTTTACGAGGGAAAGTCTCCTCTGATGCAGTCTCTGATTTGCCAGGGGCGAGCGTTTCCTGACGAATAGATTCGGCGATCGCATCTACCAGCAAGAGGCGATCGCTCATTGATAACTGTAAAACTGGCTGAAATAATTCTGGCAAAGATAAGCCATCTGATACAGATCCATCTTTTCGGACAGTTCTATCTGCTGATAGTAGAACAGTCTCGCGATTTTGCAATGTCTGCACTAAATCGTGCCTCAGGGCTTCTAAAAAACCACAATCATTGCCAATGTCAGAAGCTTCATCTTCATCAATGTCCTCTATCAACTTCAACCTTTCCTCGTAGGCTTCGAGCCGGTAGTCAATAGCTTCAATAATAAACTGTATCGCTTTGTATGATAGATTCATGTTAGACTCCTTTTACGACTTCAATTTTTCCTCAAGAGTTGAATTTAATTCACTTTAGCGAAATGGTCGCCAATCTCTCGCAGCGCTGCTTTGTATTCTTCCAAAGGCATCACCTCCCTTGGTTTCCATAACCAATGATTGCCATAGTCATTAACTAAGGTGAGTTGAGGAGTAATTTCCGTACCCTGTTCTAATTTCCACCAATTTTTCCCCGATCGGGGAGCAGCGAATGTGGATATGCCTCCTTCTAAACTAGGATTAACCCAGATTTGCCCTTCTTGCTCATAAATTTCAATATCCTTTGTGCGCACGTTATCCATTCTCGGGGAACTGGCATTACCCTGTCGATATAAATCGAGCGGTGTTTTTGCTCTAGTCTGTTGCTCTGCCATTTAAACTGCCTTGCCTATAGCATACTGCTTTTGTAACACCTGCGGCTATTTAGTCAAAAGTCACAGAACTAATTTTGCCATGCCTGCTCTGCCACTGTCAACCTATTTCACCGTGATGCAAGGTTCCCCGGGAATAATAGCATTTAATTTCCCGATCGCGAAGTTGCTAGACTATGAGCAGAGGTGGCAAGAGTTAGAAGAAAGCCGGAATCCTTTTGCTACGGTCGTGATGGCCCATCTGAAAGCTCAAGAAACACGGGGAGAACAGCAGGAACGCAAACGCTGGAAATTGTCTTTAATCAGGCGGTTGTATCAGAAAGGCTATGAACGGGAACAAATTGTCAACCTGTTTAAGTTTATTGATTGGGTAATGCAACTGCCCCAAGAACTAGAAAAAGAGTTTTGGCAAGAAGTCAATCAATTACAGGAGGAAAAACAGATGCAATACATCACCAGTGTGGAAAGAATTGGTATCGAGAAAGGTCTCGATCGGGGCCTTCATCAAGGTGCTCTGCGGCAGTTGTTGCGAGTGCTGCAACATCGGTTTAACTTGGTATCAGAGTCGGTACAGACTCGCCTCACCTCTTGTACTGTCGAGCAACTAGAGGAACTTGTGGATGTGGCGCTGACAGTAGAACAGTTAGATCGGTTCGTCGATCGGATCCCAGTTGAGGATACATCAGTAGCAGAAGAGACGGAACATCCTTAAGACTTCGGGGCGAAGCATTCCCCCTCGTTGCTAGTTTCCAGCTAGCAACGTTGCCCAGAGGCTCTGCCTCGCGTCTTCCCAGGAGGCAGAGCCTCTAAACCTCGTTCCCTGACTCCGGCAGGGAACGAGGTTTTTGGTTTGCTTGGCAAAAGCGCGATCGCCCAAGCAGCTAGGTGAAAAAATTGAGATGATACCGCAGATAAATATGCACATAAACCCGGTTTATAAACATATAATTAAGGTAAATTGGGCGGGACTACCATGCGGTTAACTGTCACAAAGTGGCTTTCCCGTTCGGTGGCCACCTCAACAGAGATCGCCTCTATTTTAATTTCCATGCAGCCAAAAGGTACTGGAAACTCGGTATTAGTTTCCATCCCGTCCTGATAGAGGTGAGGCTGAAATTTAATCAACCAGCGCGGCGGTTCTAAGAGGGTGCGGGTTTGCAGATCATAATTTAACATAAAGGCGGGATAATAAATTAGACAGTTTTACCAATATGATGATGGACTCTCCTGCTACTAATTCACCCTCTGGCACCTGCAACTCTGGTTTAGGCACTGGTGGCCGATCGTAAAGCTCGATCGCCCCCTGAGTAGGAGCAACTAATTCCTCCCGATCGCCGCTCATTTCTTCATAGACAAACTTTTCGTCAGTTGGTAATTCATCCTCGGACTCATGAGAGTCTTCCCCTGAGTCTGCAAATGGGTTGGGTTCCAGTATTTCTAAGGGTTCGAGATCTTCTGCCAAGATTTTCAGCCTTTCGGAAAAACGATCTTGAAATTTTAATCCCAGAAATTCTCTATCCAAGGGTGACAAAACTGAGCGATCGCCCTCTCGTGCTTCAGCTACTACTTCCGACTCCATACTAGATGCTATTGGGTGATCGGGCTTTTTGATGGGGGGCAAACTGAGAGGTTTTATCGGTTGCCGATCGTGATTGGCATCTTTGGCTTCCGACTCTACCTGCGGGCGATCTGACTTATTTCCGATGGGGGGAAGTTGGGGAGACTTGCGGGTTAACTTTTCCGGGTCTGGTTGGTAAATGCGATCGGCTATGGGGCTGTAAGGTGCGGGTTGAAAATTGCTCTGACGATGTTCTTGCTGTGGAGAATCCTTCGCCAAGTTAAAGAAAGAGAATTAACTGAAGGTTTGACTTGCGGTTGGGACTTCCGGGAGTCAGCTTTCGATCTAACTTTACCTAGGGCCAACTGTTCGGGAAAAATAGTGAGCACAGAGTTCCCCTGCTGGGCGATCGTCTCGATCGACTCATGCACCACCAGTGCTATCGTAAACTCTTGAGTTACCATTGACGAACCTGAAGTCACGTCAAACAGTTGTAGTTCTCCCAAAATTACACGAGTTTGGCACTCTCGGGGCAGGTCAAAGGAATATTCAAAAGGTTCCGGCAGGATCTCAAAGGACAATAATTGACGAATTTCCTTGATGATCTGGGAGTTCTCTGGGTGGCGCAGAAGAATCAGTAATTCGTAATTATTGACTCTTGGTTCTATTTGGGACTCAGATATGCGATCGTTTTCCTCTACCAGATATACTTGTCCCACAAGGGCGATCGACTCACCTGGAAACGCTATGTAAGTTCGTCGGTCAAGTGATAGCCCGATCGGGACTGGTACCGAAGCTTCCACTAACTCTGGTGTCGGTTGGTCGAGTTCGGACTCTGAGTTTACAGGCAAACCTTCCACTTTACTGCTATCCTCTAGATCTATTGTCGGATGTTCGTCCGACCGAGCGACCTCTGATTTTACCGGCAAAACTTGCAACTGCACCGTATGTTTCCAGCTATCTCCTATCAGTTCAGACATCAGGTTACCAGAACAGCTAATTTCCCACAGACCCGGTTCCAGGTGGATGTAGGGAAACACTGGCATCAAACCTTTCTCGTTAGTATGGCGAATCCATTTTTGCAACCGCTGCACTTGTGACTGATAAGTCAGACGCACTTCCACTTCCGTATGCACGCGGTGCGATCGGGCCACTACTCGATAGCGACCCGACTCTAGTTGTGCGATCGGGGGTTTTAGGGGTAACCATGCCCTCAGGCCCTCTTTTTGGATCAGAAATTCCCAGTCTGCCATTGCTCCATCCCATCGCCTGCTCTTACTCTGCCATAATATCCAGTAATTGTCAAGGGGCTCGTTCGTTCTGTTTTACAATTATTGCTTACTTTCTGTCCAATTGGGCTCTCAACTTGTTGATAAAATTCGCGTCATCCTTAAATTTAACTGGCTGTTCTATGATTTCCCGCAGCCAATATATTTCCTGTTTCGCCTCCACCAGATGCCGGACGCATGCCTCCAACTGTTTCAATAATTGCTGGTTGCTGCTATTCGTTTCCTTGCCAATGGCTAATAGGCGATCGCCCAAATAATGAATTCCCCGATCTACCTGGGCAGTCACGGCTTGCAGTTGCTGGTTGCCGGTACCTGCTGCGACATTATTAGTCAGGCGCTGACCCAAATACTGAATTGCCAGATTGATCTGGTCTGTATAGCTATTCATCGTCGTCACCAAGTTTAACAGCTCAACCTTCACCCCTTCCATACTATCAGCTTTATTCACAATTTGGGACTGCATTTTGTTAAGAATTGTAACTCCTGACTGAAAACGCTCCACAGTTTGCTGCAATTCGGGAATAATATTATTCAGAGACTGTTGATTTTGCTGATGCAACTCTAATACTTGCACGGTAGTTTGATTGGCACTGCTAATTTCTCCGAGCAATTTCACTAACTGCTGACTCGCACTCCCTATTATCTTCCCCGTCCTTTCAATGGATTTAACTGTTTCTGCTAAACTGACAGTAGAGCGATCGAACTTTGCTTGGGTCTTGACTAAAGCCATTGTCGCAGTTGATAACTTCCGAGCAAACTGACTCTGCTCGAAGATTTGAGCTACCCCGGCAAATTCTCCAGTAGTGGCCTGCATGGCCGCCATCGCCCGCTCGAACTCATCCGCAGCATTGGAGATCGTCCCAGCAGCTCTGCTAAAGCGATCGTATACTCGAGTAGCCAGTTCGGTAGCTTCTCTATTACCAGCAGCAATTTGTTCTGCCACCTTGCCCAAGGATCTCTCCATTGCTGCCGTAACATTATCGTGAAATCTGGTCAAAAACTCATGCTGCTGCTCTACCATGCGGTTAACAGCTTTATCCAGTCTGCCATGACCCTCAATAGTTGGTTGTAACACGTTGTCCAGATAATCTTCTAAAGAGAGAATCAACTGAGACTTAGCTAAACTGGTATTCCAGCGCAAGTTTACCACTGTCAACAAGGCACTGCCAGCTACGGCCAGTAAACTGGTAATAAAAGCAATGCCCATGCCTTGGAGAGGGGACTGTAATTTCTGGAATAATACAGCCACGTCCGTGACATTAGTTCTCTGAAGTTGAGTAATGGTCAGACTCAGATTAAAAAGGTTGAACGTGATGCCCAAAAAGGTGCCTAGCAGTCCCAATGCGACCAACAAATTAGGCAAGTAGCGGCAAAATTCATCCCACTGCACGCAGCGCAAAGAAAAACCCAAAAACTTAAATTTTTCTTTGCTATATAGCCCCGAAATCAGAGCAAATGTATTCACCTGTTCGAGGTTACTACTAGCTTGCCGAAATCTTTGCTCTAGGTTTTCCACAATTTGCGGTTGCATCCCCCGACTGGAGTCATTTATCAGTCTCAGTACCCGAGACTCTAGGAAAATCAGATGACTGTAAAGGGAGATGCGCAGGCAGATAGCAGCTATAGTGGGTAGGATTACCAACAGTACAGTCAGAACTAGCAGGTAGGGCGGGAATAGCTTCCACCATTCAGACAAGATTTCAACCTCCGATATTAAAATTAGTTCTAGAGCTTCTTGAAGTATCTGGCGACTGGCCACAGTCGGAAGCCAACCTTTTCATAGGTGTGACGTGCTGGAGCATGACCGGGATCGCCTCCAGTCTCGACCATAGCAATAGACATCCCAGCATCTTTCATCCAATCCAGAACGAATTCTATCAGACCGCTGCCAATGCCGCAACCTTGAAAATCTGGATCGACAGCGACCATGTAGATTTCACCCATGCTGTCGGACGAGTGTAGTTTCACCGCTACAAAGCCCGCAGTAGAATCTGCATGAATAGCTACCCATACATTTGTGTCTTCCGCAGCGCAGACATCCTCGACCGCCTTCTGCTGGCTCACGCGCCAATTATCGGCATAGAATGCCCGGTACAGGTCAGGGTCCATCGCGTTTTGAATCGAATCAAAGACTGGGCTCCATGCGCAAAGGGAAAGACGAACAACGGCATCAAGGTAGCTTGGGTCATAGGGTTCAATTTTCATCTCAATATAATCTCATAGAATATGGCGTCCGATTCTAGTGAAAAGTAGAACAGACCGCAAAGTAATAATTTTGTGGGTTAAAAGCGTTTGACTCAATGGTCTATTTCAGATTGTTAGGGAGTTTCTGGCAATAGATGACTGACCAACAGCTTGTTCAGGAAACAAGTAGAACATTTTTGTGCTAAACTAGAGCTATACTCAATGCAGACCCAATTCAGCTATGG
>JACOMV010000132.1 GCA_014324065.1 Hormoscilla sp. SP12CHS1
GGGATCTTATCTAGGTGGCAGTTGAGACAACGCATGGCTGTAGTGCAGGTTAGTAACCGGTTCTGTTCTTCGCCATTATATTGTATGGAGTCTTTTCCGACAACCCGCCTTCTCAGTCTCCCGGCCTGGGAACGAGAGCCCGCAACAGGCTCCAGGTCCGACATCTGGTGGTAGGGCCATGATGGACCGGTAGAACCGCCAGTGACCTGTATCCTTCCCCCTCGTTCCCACGGCTCTGCCGCCGTCTTCCGCATGCTCTTGTCCTGAAGGACATGCGCTGCGTGCCCAGCGCAGCGCCATCGGCATGCTCCAGACACCGACCTGGGAACGGGCCAGTGCTGCCTCAGGTAAGAAAAAAAAATTGTTTTTTCTCTAGGGGTTGACGAATCAGAAAAAATGCGTCATCATAGTTAAAGGCAGTGAAAACTGCACTAGATAAGTAGGCGGAACTGGCGGAATTGGTAGACGCGCTAGATTCAGGTTCTAGTGTCCGCAAGGACTTCGGGGTTCAAGTCCCCGGTTCCGCATATGATATTGACCAGTCGGAAAAACCCCCTGGTAAAGCAGCTCAGAAAGCTGCACCATCCTCAAGGGCGTCGCGAACAGCAGTTGTTTCTGCTGGAAGGCACCCATTTGCTGGAAGTGGCCTGTGCTGTGGATTATCCCCTGGTGACGGTTTGTTGCACGACCGATTGGTTGGCAGGTCATGGCCCCCTCTGGGAAAATGCCTGCCGACGGTGCCAGCGCACCGAGTTAGTCTCTCCTGAGGTGATGCAGGCGATCGCCACCACGGTCCATCCTGATGGGGTCGTGGCCACAGCCCAGCCGCGATCGCAGTCAGGTGTACTTCCAACAAGATTAGGGTTAGCATTGGAGAAAGTGCAAGACCCTGGCAACTTGGGTACAATGATGAGAACTGCGGTAGCAGCCGGAGCCGAGGGTTTGTGGCTGAGTGCCGACAGCGTTGATATCCACCATCCCAAGCTATTGCGGGCCTCAGCCGGTGAATGGTTCCGGTTGCCATTAGCAGTCAGTCCCGACTTAAAAGATCTCATCTATCGCTGCCAACAGCAGGGAATACAGGTAGTGGCAACATCTCCTCTGGCGGATCGGATATACTGGGAGATAGATTTGAGCTGTCCCACGCTGATTTTGCTGGGCAATGAAGGTGCGGGTTTATCCCCTGATTTGGCATCTCTGGCCGATCGGCAAGTGAAAATCCCTCTAGCTAATGGGGTAGAGTCCTTAAATGTGGCGATCGCCGCTGCCTTAGTTTTGTACGAGGCCCAACGCCAAGGCCCGGCAGAAATCCGCAGATGTTGTTCTTCTTGACTCATAATGGATTGACTCCAGTATAATAAAAAACATTAAAATTGGCCTAAGTTGCATGGATATAGCAGCACCGATAGATTGTGCGATCGCTTGAGCGATATGGCAGCGTACCCAGAAAAAAACGGTTGCTATTCGCCGTACCCCTTGTCGCGCGCGGAGTAAAATTACCCCAGGCATGCTTAACGTTCGGGATTACCTATGGCTGCGCCACGCTACGCGATCGGCTAAGATAAAAGGCGATCGGGCACATGGAGTGAAGGGATGTCTCAAGATTTCGATTACGATTTGGCGATTATCGGTGCAGGGGTGGGCGGACATGGCGCTGCCATACATGCGGTTAGCTGCGGACTGCATACGGCAATAGTGGAAGCAGGAGAGATGGGAGGAACCTGTATTAATCGCGGTTGCATTCCTTCAAAAGCCCTGCTGGCAGCAGCAGGACGGGTGCGAGAACTGCATGATGCCCACCATCTGAAAACTTTGGGCATTCAGATAGCCGGAGTGGAGTTCGACCGCCAGGCGATCGCGGACCATGCGGCCAACATCGTCAGTAAAATACGGGGGGACATGACTAATAGCCTCAAACGCCTGGGGGTAGATGCGATAAAAGGTTGGGGTAAGCTAGCGGGTCCGCAAAAGGTAACGGTGGCCACAGATGCAGGAGAGAAAACCATTACGGCTAAAGATATCATCCTGGCCCCCGGTTCGGTCCCCTGGGTGCCTCCAGGGATTGAAATAGATGCAACCACAGTGTTTACTAGCGATGATGCCTTGAAGCTAGACTGGCTGCCATCTTGGGTGGCGATTATCGGCAGCGGCTATATTGGCTTGGAGTTTTCCGACATCTACACGGCCCTAGGCTGCGAAATTACCATGATCGAAGCCTTAGACAAGCTAATGCCAGCTTTTGACCCAGATATTGCTAAGTTGGCCAAGCGCGTACTGATCGATCCTCGTGATATAGAAACTAAGGTGGGCATGCTGGCGAAAAAGGTGACTCCGGGTTCGCCAGTAGTAATTGAACTGGCAGATGCGAAAACGAAAGAAGTAGTAGAGGTTCTGGAAGTAGATGCTTGTCTGGTGGCAACGGGACGCATCCCGGTGGCGAAAAATATGGGGTTGGAATTATTAGGTGTGGAACTGGACCGCAGAGGCTTTATTCCTGTTAATGACAAAATGGTAGTGTTAGCTTCCGGGGAACCCGTGCCCCATTTGTGGGCCATTGGCGACGCAACTGGTAAGATGATGCTGGCCCACGCGGCATCGGCCCAAGGCATTACGGTGGTGGAAAATGTTTGCGGGCGCGATCGGGAGGTAGACTATAGCAGCATCCCTGCAGCAGCCTTTACTCATCCAGAAATTAGCTATGTGGGTATGACTGAACCCCAGGCCAAGGAATTAGCTGCCGACCAAGGGTTTGAATTGGCCTCAGTACGGACCTACTTTAAGGGTAACTCTAAGGCGATCGCCTCTGGGGAAACGGACGGGATAGCCAAAGTCATCTATCGTCAAGATACGGGGGAACTGCTGGGAGTGCATATTCTGGGGGCCCACGCCTCGGATCTGATCCACGAAGCAGCATCGGCGATCGCCTCACGTCAGTCAGTCAATACCCTGGGCCATCTGGTTCACACCCATCCCACACTCTCAGAAGTCCTGGACGATGCCTATAAACGGGCCATGTCTCATGGGTAGGACGGACTCGGCGTCTTCCGCATGCCTGTCCGGAGGTGGTCGGCACCATCCCTTTTTAGCAATTGATAATTGACAAGCAACAATTGACAATTAGCAATTGACAATTAACAATGAGTAATTTATGCAAATCCGTCGCCGTTCCCCCAGCCCGCCTGTAGATCTACTTAACTTGCGTTATGAGGTAACTTTGTCTGATAGCGCCCCCCAGAATATCTTAGAGGAAATTGTCTGGCACAAAGAAAAGGAAATTGACCAGAGGCGGGAAAAGTTACCTTTGAGTGACCTGAAGCATCAGGTAGAGAAAGCGCCAGCATACCGTGATTTTGTGGGGGCCCTGCGCCGGGGCAAAACATCCCCCGCTCTCATCGCTGAGGTGAAAAAAGCCTCCCCTTCTAAGGGGGTGATTCGTGAAGACTTCGATCCAGTGGCGATCGCCCATGCCTACCAGCAAGGGGGCGCAACTTGCCTGTCGGTGCTAACGGATGCAAAATTCTTTCAAGGCAGCTTTGAAAACCTGGGTCAAGTCAGAAATGCTGTAGACTTGCCCTTGTTATGTAAAGAGTTTATCATCTATCCTTACCAAATCTATCTGGCCAGGATCTATGGGGCGGATGCGGTGCTGTTAATAGCGGCCATTCTGAGCGATCGGGATATGCAATACTTTGTGAAGATAGCGAAAATATTGCAGATGACTCCTTTGATAGAAGTTCACTCCCTAGCAGAACTAGACCGGGTTTTAGCTCTGAAAGACGTTACCATAGTCGGGATTAATAATCGCAACTTGGAAGATTTTTCCTTAGACTTGCAAACAACTTGCCAGTTGCTAGAGGCACGGGGGCAGATTTTGCAAGCACGGGGTATATTAGTAGTGAGTGAGTCGGGACTGCATACTGCTGCGGACTTGAAACTAGTTGGGGATGCGGGTGCTGCTGCTGTATTGATTGGTGAATCCCTGGTGAAACAGCCCGAACCCGGAAAGGCGATCGGGCATCTGTTTCCCTAGGAGAAAGGACATGATGCAACACTTCAGAAAAATGGGACAAGCATCATGTCTCAGCAATTCAAAATTGCCAAATAATTTGGATCTATGCTATCAGCTTTTATTGGGTGCAAATTAAATGAGCGACTCGTGTCCGAGAGCACCCACCATGTCGTTGCCGGGAAGGCAACGACATGGGTGGGTGTCTCTGGACACGACAGTCTATACTACAATTTTTTGGGAGATTTAGATCGATGGATCCTATTCCTCTTCCTTCTCACATTCACTACGAACTGCTACTGCAACTTTTAGAACGGCAGACCTGGTTAGCTGTGAGTAACCAGTCTCCCCAGCAGGAACAAGTCCATCAGTTGATTATTACCCTGCGAAAAGCCCTGGCCCAACAGCGACAACTGGAAGAAAGTTGCCACCAGGCTAACTTGCCCATTGACTATCGCTGGTCCTTAAATGAAGTTACCACATTTCCTGCTACGTCCAGAGGCGATTGCCAGCTCCCCCGGGTAACGACCCCTCCGCTGCGCAGTGCACGCTACGCGATCGGGGGGGCGATGGACAAAAGCTCTAGTGAAGGTTCCCTCGATGAGTTCGGAGCTGTTAAGTAACTGTCCAACTCAGGTTGTATGCTTGCCACTATGCTGCTGACAACTGACAACTGATAACCGATCGATTATTGGTTATATGGCAGAAAAGAATGAATCAAGCCAATTTTAATCCTAATTTCATTACTGTACCTAACGGCTCATTCTTTGGCTTTCCCTATGCGGTTGAGGAGGCTGACATTGTTTTCCTGCCCGTACCTTGGGATGTAACTACATCTTACCGAGAAGGTGCAGCCAATGGTCCTCAAGCAATCTTAGATGCTTCTGCACAGTTAGATTTGTACGACTTCGATCTACCCCAAGCTTGGCAAACGAGGTGCGGGACTATACCCATTAACTCGGATATCCAAGACCAAAATCAGGCCATGAGAGCGATCGCGAAAGAGATTATTGAGTATCTGGAAACAGGTGGTAATGTTGATGATGAGGCGATCGCCCAACAGTTAGCAACAGTAAATCGCGCCTCGAAAGGGTTTCTCAACCAATGGGTTTACACTCAAGGGTTAGAATTACTAGACCAAGGCAAGTTAGTGGGCCTCGTGGGTGGAGATCACAGCGTTCCTCTGGGGTTAATGGAAGCCCTAGCAGAACGCCATAAAGAATATGGTATTTTACAGATTGATGCCCATGCAGATCTTCGAGAAGCCTACGAGGGATTTACCTATTCCCATGCTTCGATTATGTATAATGCTATGAAAATACCTCAAATTAGTCCCTTAGTGCAGGTGGGCATCCGAGATGTTTGTGAGGAGGAAATGGCAATGGTAAGGGGCGATCGCCGAATAGTCATGTTTGATGATTGGCAACTGAAAGCTAATGCTTATGAAGGTATCACCTGGGGGACACAGTGCCAGGAAATTATCTCTAATTTACCTGAAAAGGTTTATATTAGCTTTGATATTGACGGATTGAATCCTTCCTATTGTCCCCATACAGGCACTCCCGTCCCCGGTGGCTTAGAGTTTAATGAAGCAATTTATTTGCTGCGATCGCTAGTCAAAGCTGGGAAAAAGATTATTGGCTTCGATCTGTGCGAAGTTGCTCCCGGTGACGATGAGTGGGATGGTAATGTGGGAGCGAGAGTCCTGTACAAGCTTGCTTGTTACATGGGTTGGAAGTAGGCGGACCAGGATACTTCTAATCAAAATGTTATTCTAATTTCAGCGAATAACTATGGGGTAAGTGAATAATTTTGTCGCGATATTCGTCATCAAAAGATGCCTCGGCAAGGAAAATTAATTCCTCAGGTTTTGACCAAAACTTAAATTTTTACCCAGGATAAAAATTCCTGGAACGTGACTGCCTTCGTTAATATGGTCTCTTAAATGACCCGGCATAGATGCACGGTTATTTGTTACCACAACAAAACCATATTCTTCACACCAAAGGATAATTTCTGGGTCTAAAGTGCCCCTGGGAGGGGCTGATGGTTCCCCAACTACCCACATAATTATCTCAGAATTTCGCCGAGCTAGTTGGGTTTTATAACTCGGTTCTACGTTTTCATCCAGCAGATATCTCAGACTCATTGGCTTTCTTTTTGGCTTCTAATTCTTTTCTCAGTTTTCTTAACCGAATCGCAGATGGGTAAGGGTTAAGTTGTTGAGCTTTTAGTTGCTGATGGCTCCACTCTAACCAGTCGGCAATGTATTTGCTGACCGCTTCTTTATTGTGCAAGTAATAAAGGATGGTAGCATAAACTTGTTCGAGGGAAACTGAGGGATAACTTTGGGCAATTTCCTCTGGCGTGCGGGCTCTGTGGATGAAATCGTAAAGAATAGTTTCAATACCCACCCTCGTGCCTTTGACTCGGATATCGTCGGATCTTTGAAAGTCGAAATAGTCTTCTAATTGCATGGGTTTATTCTCCTAAATCTTGACTCGGAGTTAGATTATAGCACGGATTATAGAGAGCATCTGTAGGTTGGATTTTCCTGGCGATCTACCCAACCTACGCGCTCAATTTGCTTGCACTGAGATGCAGGCTGACCACACCCAAGGTAACACCATTTTTTTGAGATCGGATATACTTAACGGTAGCACCTATTCTCAGGAGGCATCGAGCCTCATAAGCATAAAGCTGAGAACTGAAAAACAACAACATCGTCAACAAATTAGTCCCATTATGATCGCAGCAAAAGAGATTTACCCAAAGTTAACCCCTGAAGAGTATTTCGTTTGGGAAGAAAAACAACTGGAAAAACATGAATACATAGATGGACAAGTCTATGCCATGAGCGGCGGCAGGACACGCAGCCCTGTTAATCATGGCCGCATTGCCATCCGATTTACCGCCATGTTCGACGCTCATTTAGAGGGTAGTGGTTGTATGACTGGCAACTCTGACATCAAGGTTAATATTGTGGAAACCAATAACTATACCTATCCAGATGCTAGTGTAACCTGCGACGATCGCGATAAAAGCACCCCGAACTATTTTACCTATCCATGTTTAATTGTTGAGGTTTTGTCAGATAGCACTGAAGCCTATGACAGGGGCGGCAAGTTTAGAATATATAGCCACAACCCGGTTTTACAAGACTATTTATTAGTGAGCGCAACCCGTATTGAAATGGATTTGTATCACAAAAATGATGCCGGTGAATGGACGATCGTTAATTACCAAGAAGGTGACATCATAGAACTCAAAAGTATTAACCTGAGTTTCCCCGTCGAGCAGGTCTATCGCGGGCGAGAAAATGATTTTAACGAAAATACTTGACATGAGCAGGCTATCTATGAGATAAGATATTATGTACTCAGACAAATGTGATGCTACAGTTACAGGGAAAGGCTACAAAATTAAGCCGGGACAGCAGATGGGGCAAGGCTTCCAGCCCACAGGGACGCAGGGCCGCTCACTGGGGCTTCATCGATCGCTAGGATACCAGACAGTTGCCCAGCTAGCGATCGTAAATCTTCCAGGGGCACGATATGGGCGGAAGTTAGGGGACGCGATATAGGTTAGTGCTCCTTGGGCCCGAACGATCGCCTCGATCGGCAAGTGAAAATCATCTCGATAGGGCACCTCTATTACTTGGGCTGGTTGCTGAGCTGCTAACCTGCGGTAGTAAAGATAGGTAGGCGTGGGGTAGACTACTTTGCGATCGGTCCCTTCAGCGCAAGCTCGAATCAACAGATTCAGCAGCTCATCAATGCCGTTACCCACAAGGATCCAGTCCTGCGGTAGCCCTCAAAACCTCACTTACCGCCTGACAAAACTCCTTGGCAAAGTAATTAAGATACCGCCGTAGCAATTCACTATCGAAGTTTCTGAGAACTTCCACTGCCTGAGGAGAAGGAGGATAGGGGTTTTCGTTACTGTTGAGTTTAATGATCGAGGTTCCTGGTTTGGGGCGATCGCTCGGTTTATAGTCAGTCATCTCATCCACAGATGGACGAAAGTAGCTCATATATCTTTACTCCTCTGGCACAAAATTGTTTGAAAGCAGAATTAGGAATTTTCCCAAAATCAATATATTCCTGAAGATCCTTTTCTTCTCCCCGCAGATTAATTAACAGCAAACTCAGTCAGTTGGCGTCTTTGGGGACGATAAAAACCTAAAATAATGTCTTCTTTGGGAACTCCTAACTCAAGTAATTCTTGAGTCACGCCCTCTTCGATACCATCCCACTCTATCCAAATCTTACCATCCCGGAGCCGCAAGTGCAGGGCAATATCGTGAACTCTACCAGTTCGATCCCATCCTACATCCAATAAAATATAGTTGTCATTAGTTGCATCGCAGATTGACAAAGCTTCAATCTGTTCTTGACTGGCGCTATACTGGGCATGGTGCGCCACAACCTGTTGAACGACTTGTCGGTAAGTGTTTAGCTTATCCATTTCGGTTATAACTCCGATGGCATAATCACATCGATCGCCTCTGTCCGATTTTTTCGGTAAATGCGAAAATCACTATCTAATGTTAACACAGTTAACACAGTACTGCGCGCGTTAGACTCACTCATCCTCACCAAACAAGCATCCGCAAAAGACATGGGCACAGATTTGTATTTTTGCATCAACTCTTTCACTACAGTCACTTCATTGCTGAAACGAAAAGGAACCTCAATATAACCGCGACTCACTAAACCCATGATTGCATCATCACCCCCATAAACATGTTTCAGGACAAAACACACCTCACTGATGACCGCTTCGCACGTAAACACCGGTTTGGTAATATTTCCCCATTGATTTACTGCCCAATCATGGTAGCGATCGCTTTTATCTAAGACCGCTACCAACGGTCCTGTATCTAGGATAACTTTTCCGATCATATCGCTTTATATCCTTTCTTTAGATCCTGTTTTTTCATTGACAGATCGCCTTCACCGCTATCCAAACAACCTACAAACTCCTTTGCTGCTTCCAGCATCGAAATAACTTCCCCAGACTCTTCTACAATTTCCTGCTTTTGCGTCTTAAACTGCAAAAACTCAATAAAATCTAGAACCGACTGCTGCTGTTGAGGGCTTAAGGTTTGCAGGCTTTCTAAAATTGTTTGTCCCTTGCTAACTGCTTGTATCATCTTTTGACTCCAGTCATACTCGTACTCGCACTCCAATATTTTAGCATACTTTTTGCCCGCAGCATTATCTTTCTATTCAAACTCGGGTGCCCATACATCAACAACGGATAATTCCCACCCCGGCAGCAACTCCGGCACCTCTAAAACATCTGCATCTCCCAACACTATTTTCTCGGCATTAGGGCGATAAACTTCCATAGTCCAAGTTCGCGGATCCACCAAAACACCCACTTCAGTTCCCAACTCTATAAACTCCTGTATCTTCTGACGAAGTTTATTCATGCTGTCTCTCTTAGATTTTACTTCAAACATCATGTCGGGCACCAATTCAGCATAATCTTCTGTGGGGCGAGGTAATCTTTCTGCACGGATAAACGCAGCATCTGGTGCCCGCACATCTCCATCTGCATTCGGCAAGCGAAAACCTCCACTAGAAGCTATTACCCTGCCTAACCTACGAGGTCGTACCCAATTGCGTAATTGAGCAACAATTTCTGCTGCTACTTCATCTGATTCCAATCCTGAAGGACTCATAACAATAATTTCTCCACTTACTAATTCCATCTTCAGTTCGGGATAATCTACTTGGAGATTATCTAAATCTTTAACTGTCAAAACAGACATGGCGATCGCCTCCTTCATCTTGATTGTTTATATATTAACAATCAATCACAATGATTGAAAAATATTTAATATTTTAATCGTGTTGCTGAGAATTCCTAAAATCTTGGCAAATTTGACATAATCAGCATCCTCTACCGTCAATTCCTCGCGATTGATCGCGACAGTGCGATCGTCAAGCTGGAGAAAGCGCCAGACACGGCCATTAGTAACAGCACCATAGATGCTTTCAGTAATTTTGTCTCTAGCTTGGTTAAACCACTGTGCTGCTACCATCTCGGCAATACATTGTCCCAAACCTGCATTTGTACTATCGTTTTTTGCTTCCACAATTGTTATCACCGGTGCCTGCTCTCCTCTTCGCATGCGAAGAGGATGCGCTATTTCCAAGGTAAACTCTGAGGCAGTCAAAATATAGTCACAATACCCATTTAGTCCTTTGGTAGCATCGACATTAAAATCCCTGCCAGAGAATAAGCTGACTTTGCCATTAAACATCTCTCTTATCTCGATCAGCAAAGGCGCAATAATCAACTCCGAACGAGCTTTTTCTGTATCGTTATCAAAGGCAACTTGCCAATTACGCTTCAGGGTTATTTTCGGTCGCTTGGTTCAACTAGATATATCTGAGGAAACAGATTAACTAGATTAATACTCAGGTCAAAGCTAGCTTTGACTTGACTGACGGTTTTAAAATCGCTGTAAGCCATTGCTGAACACTCCTTTAATACTAAATAGGGTTTTTTTAATCGCTCCTCACCCAAGGCGGGTAATATTCGCTATCTCCTCATCCGCTAAGATAGCATTAAGTAATAGGACAAAATTAATTGCATGAGATTGCGGGAGCAGTCCCTGCGTTACAAGCGTTTCCAGCGTTCTGGCGCCTACTTATCTCATATGATGTTGTGGTAGAATAGCAAACCCGTTATCCCCGAGGAGGAAATCTGATGGACGACAAGCTGATGCTGATGATTCCCGGACCGACGCCAGTGCCAGAACAGGTGCTACTGGCGATCGCCAAGCACCCGATCGGTCACCGCAGTGGCGATTTTAGCAATATTATCGGCGAATGTAATGAAGGTCTCAAATGGCTGCACCAAACCAGCAATAACGTGCTGACTTTAGCAGCTAGTGGGACGGGGGCGATGGAAGCGGGGATAATTAATTTTCTCAGTCCGGGCGATCGGGTGCTAGTAGGAAGCAACGGTAAATTTGGCCAACGCTGGGGAGAAGTAGCCCAAGCATACAACCTGAATGTGGAAATCATCACGGCGGAGTGGGGCCAACCCCTCGATCCAGAGAAATTCCGGGAGAAACTCGAAGCGGATAGGTCAAAGCAAATCAAAGCTGTAATCCTGACCCATTCTGAGACTTCGACCGCTGTACTCAATGACTTGGAAACTATCAATCGCCATGTCAAAGCCCACGGTGAAGCCTTAATTATAGTAGATGCCGTTACCAGTTTAGGCGCCACGAACGTCCCAGTCGATGAGTGGGGTTTGGATGTAGTGGGTTCCGGTTCCCAAAAGGGTTACATGATACCCCCAGGTTTGAGCTTTGTCACGGTCAGTCCCAAAGCTTGGAAGACCTATGAGATGGCAAAACTGCCCCGCTTCTATTTTGATTTGGGCAAATACCGTCAGGTCGCGGCCAAGAATAGCACCCCCTTTACACCACCAGTGAATTTGTATTTCGGCCTGCAAGTGGCCCTGAAGATGTTAAAGGATGAAGGGTTGGAAAATATTTTCGCCCGCCATTTGCGCCTGACCAATGCCACTCGTGCTGCGGTGAAAGCCTTGGGGTTAGGGCTGTTAGCTGCTGACGATGTTGCCAGTCCGGCGGCGACAGCAGTGGCACCTACCCAGGTGGAAGCAGAACAAATTCGGGCCGTGATGAAGAAGCGGTTTGATATTGCTTTAGCTGGCGGACAAGACCACCTTAAGGGCAAGATATTCCGCATCGGTCATTTGGGTTTTGTCAGCGAGAGGGACATACTCACCTGCATAGCTGCTTTAGAAGCAACCCTACAAGAACTGGGATATGAAAGTTTTACTCCTGGTGCGGGGGTGACAGCTGCTGCTAAAGTCTTTGCCCAATCCTAAACCTGTCTTCACCAGTATCCCAGAAACCAGGTTTCTTAATCAGGGATGAGTTTAAACTGAAAAAGCGGGTGACCTGCACCCGCTTTTTATCATCTTTCTCCGAATAGTTAGACCCTGTGCCAGGCTAGGGGGATGCTCGTGCATCAACATATCATATGCTCCTATAGCGTTTTGGTTAGGTTTCAGGCAGTTTCCAGCCAGTCAAAGATTCGATCTAGCTGTTCTAGGGTCACCAAACCATATTGCCACAGAACCATCGGTAATGGACCAGAATCTTGCTCGCAGCGCTTCATGGCCACGGAGATCGAGGAAAACGGAATTGCCAATTCTTCTTGTAAAAACCCAATTAATGGAGAGTAGTTTGCTGGTGCCATGATTTTTTTGCCTCTGCTATTCAAAACTATTTTCTAAATAATCCACTTTACTTTCAGTCCACGAGTAGCCAGTTTTCGATCTGTCCGCCTAATGTTACAATAGTAAGTCAGTTATCTATGGGGTTGAAGTGATCTCTTGTAAGATAACTTCGCGATCTCGATCACATACCTTCGTCGATCCCTGCGGGACTTATCTTTACTACAACAGACTCTGACCTGATTCGGAATTTCCCAAAAAAATTTTTTTCCGCCTGATGGGCCCGATAAATAAGGCCATAACAAATCCTACAACCCTTGCTCTGTCTACTCTGTAGTCGATCTAAACTGCTATTAGTTCCCGGTATCGCTGTCGATATCCACAACTATCTACCCTGAAGCTAACCATGCCTTACTGCTTAATCAATCACTTTTCAGGTGATTCCGGTTATTAAGTGTTTTCACTTTTTTATTGTATAGATCGTCACAAGTATACAACGAAGTGCAGAATGTGGGTTACACTAATTTAACCCGAGACCGGATAACAGATCCAACAATTTTCAATTTTCCTCGTTAAGAGGCTCCCGCCTGGGAACGGCAATTTTCAACAAATCATGGTTCGCGCAAAACATATCCGACTCCCCGGACAGTTTGAATCAAGCGCTGAGTCCCCTGGTCTTCGATTTTGAGGCGCAAATAGCGGATATAGACTTCAATCACATTTGATTCTCCCAAAAAGTCGTAACCCCAGACCTGTTCCAAAATATGTTCCCGGGTTAATACCTCGCGGGGGGAGGACATCAAGCATTTGAGCAATTCAAATTCCTTCATGGTCAGGTTGATCGCCCGTCCGGCGCGGATAGCTTTGCGGGTAGTCAAGTCTAGGACCAGGTCGCTAAAGCGTAACTGTTCCGTCTCACTCTTGTCAGGCTGTAAGTAAAGGCGCAGCAGCCTTAAAATTTCCGAAGTGCGATAGGGTTTGAGGAAATAGTCATCAGCGCCTGCTTCCAGACAAGCTACCCGATCGTCCACCCGATCGCGAGCCATCAAAATCAGCATCGGTGTCACATCTCCCGCCTGACGCAGTTGGCGGCAGAGGTCTAACCCCGAATCTCCTGCCAGCATCCGGTCGATTACAATCCCTGCTGGCTGGAGTTTTCGGGCCAGTTGCATACCCGCGATCGCATCAGAGCCCACCACTGGATCGTAACCCAATTCTTTTAAATCCCGACTTATTTCCTCAGCCAGAGTAGGATCGGTTTCAATCAGTAAAATCGAGGGGGGATGGGAATGGTAGGCAATGTTCATCATCCTTTAGGGTAGTTCGACAGAAGTTGGTTTAGCAATATGGGGCAGACCCCAACCTAATTTTTCTCGGAGAATGCGGAAAAACTCCGGCGATTTTAACCGGATGAAGCGAGCTGTGTAGGGCGAGCGCTCTACTAGCACCTCATCTGAGGGCAAAACATAACATCCTGCATTCCCATCTACTACCATCACCAGACGATTAGGAATGACTGGAAAAATTCTCACTGGATCGTTTTGACTAAACACCAAAGCCCGGGAGGCTAGAGAATGAGGGCAGATCGGCATCAATTGTAGCACGGGCACTCCTGGGGTTACCACTGCTCCTCCCGCGCTCAAAGAATAGGCCGTTGAGCCCGTCGGAGTCGATACAATCACCCCATCTGCCGCCATATCTGCCGGTGCATGATGTCCCACCTGGATTTCAAAATGGCACATACTGGTCAACGGTTCCCGGTGCAGCACCATTTCATTCAGGCACAGGGCCTCCCAGATGCAGGTCTCGCCGCGCAACACCCGCACTGTGAGCATCATCCTTTCTTCTATTTCATAATCACCTGCCATAACTTTTTCCATGGTGATGGGCAGTTGATTGACATAGGTTTCTGTCAGGAAACCCATGTGACCAGTATTTACTGTTAGCAGCGGGATGTCGCAGGGGGCCACCTGACGAAAAGCCGACAGCACCGTGCCATCTCCCCCCAGCACCACCCCAAAACTCATCTCCTTATCGAAACCTGGGGGAATTAGCTGCTCTATGGGTGTATAGCACCCCGGGAGATCGGGTTGAGAATAGCCAATAATTCCTCCCACACCCGTCGTTATGCAGACATCCCAACCCAAAGATGTCAGCTGAGTTTGTAACTCCCTCGCGATCCGACAAGCTACTGGTTTGATTTCGTTATATATTATCCCAGCTTTGGGCACGCTACCTACTACTCCTTGGGTTAAATCTGACTAAAAATGAGATTTTAACGGCGTCTTTTTTGGCTTTTTGTTTTTCTGGCGCTGGTAATCTAATTCCTTCAGTTTCTGCAAAATGCGGCTGAAGTATTCTTGCATATAGGATTCGATGGTTGTCGTTTCCGACGAGTCTAGCTTAAAGGTGCTGTATACTTCTTCCATAGGAGCTGTCAGGGGTTTACCAGAGCAGAGCACCTCAGCAAAGGCCAATCGGTCAGCCACATTCCACGTCCACTGGAAAAACCGGGCCATTTGGCGCATCACACGCAAGAATGAAAGGGGCATCCGCGCTATCTTTGCCTCCTGATCGCTCAGTTTTTCGCATAAATGGATGATCTCATACCCGCTCATCGCCTGGGGACCTACAACTGGGAATGTTTTGCCTGCCGTTTCTGGAACCGTAAGGGCCTGTACTGCGAACTTAGCGATGTCGATCGCATCCATAAAGGCAATTGGCGAAGCCTCACCGGTTACCCAAACTGTCTGATTCTCCAGGATGGGGATAGCGTATTGACTGACCAAGCCTTGCATAAAGCCTGCCAGCCGCAGCACCGTGTAATTCAGACCTGATTGTGCCAACAATATTTCCGTACACCGTTTAATCTCCATTAATGGTACCTGTCGATACTTTTCAGCGTCCAGAATCGAGAAAAATATAAACCGGTCCACCCCCGCTGCTTTGGCTGCTTGAATTAGCGCTACCTTTCCTTCCCAGTCTACTTGTTTCACGCTCAGGGAATCTGTCGGTCGGACCGTAGCTGCATCAATCACAGCCGTAATCTCCTCCAAGGCCAGAGGTAGACTTTTGGGGTCGCACAAGTTCCCCCGGACCAGTTCTGCTCCCCATTCTTTCAAAAATGCTGCCTTCCGGGGACTCCGCACTAGACAGTGGACTTGATAGCCCTCCTCTAGGGCCCTACGAGTCACCTGTCTTCCTAAGGTTCCAGTGGCACCTACAACCAATAAGCTCATGAGGTAATTTATTACAAATCGTTAACTTTTGATAATATTTTATCATAAATTTTTACATTACGGTGGGAAATCTCCAGGGGCCTGCTTGCCACCAGCAGTATAAAGATGTCAAGATAATCATAGGGCAGCGACAAGCTACTGCCCCTAGGCCCTAATTTACTTTAGCTGCGCATCTTTTCTCTGAGCAATGGTTAATGCCCTATATACAGTAGGCTGCGATAATTAATATCATATCTGTAGTTTATCAAAATATAACTAGCGATTAAATTATGTCCGAGGAAGTAATTAAGTATCGACAGCTGCCGAGCGGTCCGCAGACGGCCCGAAAAATCGCGTCGTCAGGTGGTGAGGCTCCTAACTGTGAGGTGCAGCATCCGGTGGAGCTCGCGAACGTCCGCCAGCTACACTCCCTGCTGCTGCCCGTGGAAAAAGCCCAGCGGATGGCTGAGTTTTTCAGCAAGATGGGAGATGCCAACCGTTTGCGCATTCTATCGGTGTTGGCAATACGGGAACTCTGTGTCTGCGATTTGGCAGGATTGATTAAAATGAGTGAATCGGCGGTCTCCCATCAACTGCGAGTTTTGCGCTCAATGGGCCTGGTTAACTATCGCAAGCAGGGACGGAATGTTTTTTACTCTCTCTCGGACAGCCACGCGCTCAATATTTACCGGGAACTGCTTTCCCATCTCGATTTTTCGCGCAGCGTTCGACTGCCAAACACTTAGGGGCGATGGCGGGCACTGCTTCCGGCGTCTTCCGCGGAAGACACCGCGCCATCACGGGCTATTCGGTTTCTACCGTTCCGGAAAAATCGGGACCCTGAATTTTGAGCAACAAAAAGCCTAAACCTAAACCTACCATAATTAGGGTAGAGGAGAGAACTGCCGCATTAAAAATTTCACCGCCCATTGTTTGCTTTTTCCTTTAGAATGATGGTTTTGACAGCCTGATATCTGCCCAGCTAGGTGAGAGTGCTGGCGCAGTTGCAAGGCTTACGGATGTATTGTAGAACAGTTTGACAGTCAGGGTAAGGAATAAAAAGAAAGTATGCGCCCTAGTTTAGCTATAACTATGGGAGACCCCTCGGGTATTGGACCAGAGGTGATTCTCAAAGCCTTGGCCGACCCGAGGGTGACTGATAATTGTCAGGTGACGGTGGTAGGATCGGCCTCGGTGTTGCAGGAGACTTACAACCGCCTGGCAGATCTGGGAGCACCCCTGGCCTCGCCAGACCAGTTTGCCCTCTTAGATCTGCCTGCTGATGGGAAAATCACTCCCGGCCTCGGAAATGCTGCCAGTGGGGCGGCTAGTTTTGCTTATCTGGAGACGGCGAGCGCCCGGACTCTAGCTGGCCAGTTCCAAGCGCTCGTGACGGGCCCGATCGCTAAGTCAGCTTGGAAAGCCGCTGGACATGATTATCCCGGTCAAACGGAACTGCTGGCGGACCGCGCGGGGGTGGAGAATTTTGCTATGCTGTTCGTCGCCCGATCGCCCTACAATGGCTGGACTCCGATCGTGCTGCTAGCCACTACCCACATTCCCCTGCGCCAGGTGCCTGACGCCTTGACTCCGGCCTTGCTGAGTAGTAAGCTGGACTTGCTGGTTGATTGTTTGCGCTTTGATTTTGGGATCGATCGTCCCCGCATTGCTATTGCCGGTTTGAACCCCCACAGCGGCGAACAGGGACAGTTAGGACTCGAAGAGCAAGATTGGTTAATTCCCTGGATCGAACGGCAGCGTCAGAACTGGCAGATAGACATAGAAGGACCGGTGCCTCCGGATACTCTCTGGGTTAAACCCGCCCAGGCGTGGTATCGCACCGTTCCGGAAAAATCGGACCTAAAATTTTCTGTTCCCGATGCCTATTTAGCTCTGTACCACGATCAAGGTTTGATACCAGTGAAAATGCTGGCCTTCGATCGGGCAGTCAACACATCTATTGGTTTGCCGTTTGTGAGAACATCTCCCGACCACGGGACTGCCTTTGATATTGCGGGTAAAGGAGTAGCAAATGCTACTAGCATGAAAGCAGCTCTACAAGTAGCTACTGAGTTGGCATACCAGAAAAATGTCAAAATTTAATGAGTTTTTAATGATTATTAACAATAATTGAGGGTAGATAGGGTCACAATGGAAAAAGTTCCGTTAAGCTGGATACCAAATCCTGGCCACATTAACTGGTTCTAATTGGGCCATCTAACTCAAGCAGCGTCAAAAGAGAAAATCATGAGGGTGAATATGCTATCCGTCATCCAAGACGAAGCTCGCGAACCGGTACAACGGGGGTAAATCTCTCGTCAGCAGCCTATTTACGTGCTGTGTCAATACATTCCGGCTCGTGAATGGAGTTATGTCGAGCTTGAACTAGAAAGCAACGAATATCTACTCAGAGATCGCATAGGCGACTTGCTGAGACGAGAAAAATGGGAAAATGACTAAAATATGGACAGCGGTTGGGCTCCGCCAGAGGGGTGAGGTCAGTAAGAAAGATAGCCTCACGTCCTGTGGCGGAGCTTGTTTACTATCGCTAGGAACAGGTGAGGGGCCAGACACTTTGCCTGTTTGGGCTATGGGGAAGAATCCGATTCGGACTCCCGCAGTTTCTCTAACTCCTCCCGCAGAGCGATGATGTGAGCTGTTAGTTCTTGTAACTCCTGTTGGATGTCTGCTGAGGCAGTTGGGGTCGCTGTGGTGGTGGCACTGCTGGGGTCGGAGGTACTTGAAGTTGACTGTGTGTCTTGTCCGGAGATCAGATTATCAACGAAGCTGCGGGCTTCCTGTTCGGTGACTTCTCCTTTTTCGGCCCATTCCTCGGTCAGCTGACCGAAATTAGTTTGCATTTTTGTCCAGTTCTCGTCTCTCTTCTGGGGGTCTTGCAAGGACTCCACCAGGGCCGTGGTCGCGCCGAGGGAGACGCGGAAGCTTTTTTGCATTAGGTCAAACAGGTTGTTCTCGGAACTCATCTTTTGCGCTTAATCCGTCCATCGCCCTGATTGTACTCTAATAATCCTTCGGAAGCACTTTAGTGCTTACTACGAACCCTTAGTAAGCACTAAAGTGCTTACTAAGCTGTCGCGCATTTAAATTGCATATTCCCAAATGGCCATTATGGCGGAAACGCTTATGTATACAGGGTTGCCACGATTTAACCTGATAGGGAAATATGCAATTTAGATGCATCACAGCCTACGAACCCTTCGGAAGCACTATAGTGCGTCAAATCAAATCTTCCCACGCTATGCTACCTAAAGATCCCTCGTACTCCACGGTTCCAATCGCACGGCCTTCACTTTTCGACCAGACCTTAAAACTCCTAGACGGACCTACCCCACCACTGCGTCCCCTCTCCTGCAGGGAGTAAACATACCAATCTAACCACATCTGGCCCGGCACTTTGATTTTGTCCGTGCCTAATTCAAAGTCTTTGATGGTGGAATAACCTCCGCCATAAGGTGCAATGACAAAAATATCCGCGCCCTCTCCCCCAACGATCACGTCACGGCCTCCCCCGCCATCGAGGATATCGTCTCCCTCTCCGCCGTGGAGGGTATCGTCTCCCTCTCCGCCGAGTAAAGAGTCGTTCCCCTCTAGGCCATAGATCCTTTCCTCACCCTCACCGCCGGTGAGAGTATCATGCCCAGATCCACCCACAACCCCCGGCCTTAAAGAAGCATTCAGTTCCTCTTCCGGCTTGGTGAATAATTGGTCAAGAAAAGAACGTCTCGCTTCCTTCTCTTTCTTCTAGCACCCTCCCGTCCCTCCTCTCTTCTCCGGGCGCTAGTGGGGCGTGTCTCGGGTCAATCTCATACCACCTCCTGAGGCCTTTCCCATACCCCCATATCGCCGTATATTTTTGCCACAACAACTCCTTCGCCGTCCATCACCTCATACGGCGCTAATAGATACCCTGCGGGAGGGAAACACCTTCACCTTCACCTTCGAGGGTGTCGTTTCCAGCGGTGCCGATGCGTCTGTTACTCGAATCTCCGTAGCGCCGCCAGTACTCAAAAAATTTCCTCCATGTCTCAAACATGTCTTGTACTCCTCCTCCCGGGACTGGTGTAATACTAGCACGATGATCAGCATATCATAGGTCTGGGTCTCCGAAGTCGCCTGGAAACCCTCCTTTTCTCAACCGGACTCAGGAGGCTCCTGCGGAGCCTCCTGGTTGGTAAGCTGTTGTCATCTTAGTCCGCATCAGCGGATTCCATTATGATAGCATCTCTTCACGGTAAGTTTCAGACAATAATATTTGCATATCTTATATTATTGATTACGAAAACTTATTGATTGGCATACATGAACCCGAAGGGCTGGAGGTTCCGTCTTGTCTTCAGTAGCTGTCGGGTAGCGATCGCGATGGGTTTGAGCCGGTGTGGCAGACTGTGGCTGAGATTCTTGCTGTGCCGGTGTTGAGGCAGTTTGAGTTAGGCACTGATCGCAATTGTCAGACATTGTATGCAATTATTTGGTTATCTCCGATCTCAGCCACAGCATCGGAGAGCTGAT
>JACOMV010000133.1 GCA_014324065.1 Hormoscilla sp. SP12CHS1
TTGCTCTTTTTCTTTTTCTTCTTAGTAGTCCCGCCGCTGTAGCCCCACTCGTTAGATAACTCCCCTTGCCGATTTTTAAGAGCGACTTGCTGTAAAAACATCAGGTAGTTCTGCTGAGCATTCTGAGTATAGGGATGATCTTGTCCTAGTTGTAATTGATGTTCATTTCTTACTTCCTCAAAAAAAGTTACGAGTTAGCAAATTGGCAATTGCCAATTGCCAATTGCCAATTGAAAATGGTGAATGGCTAATTGCGAATGGCTAATTGCCAATTGAAAATGGAGCAATTCTCAATTTGCAATTTTCAATTCTCAATTTGCTAATTTTCAATCTACCATTTTTTGACAATCCGAATTGTTAAGAAATTCTGAAAATTGCGAATGGCAAATCGTTTAGCATACCGCCGAAAACGGAGAAAAATCCAGCGCGGTACGAGATATCCTGTTGTGCTCTTGTCCCAGGGGACTTGTGATATCTTTTGCGTGCCGAGTCCTTCAGGACAAGAGCACGGCAAAAGATATCAAACACAGGATATCTCGCAGCATGCTTGCCATGTGATATCATATTGGACAGCCGCTTTATTGAAGAGATCGCAACTGCTGCCAACGCTGCTGAATCTGGGCGATCGTAAACACAGCCTGAAACTGCAACCCAGCTGACTGATAAAGTTCAGCACCCCCCTGCTGTCTGTCTACCAGGGCAATTACCTGGTCTACAATGTAACCCGCCTGACGCAGTCGTTCAACGGCTTTCATAGCAGATTGTCCAGTAGTAACAACATCTTCTAATACTGCTACTTTCGCTCCAGGGGGCAGATGGGGTCCTTCGATATAGGCCATCGTGCCATGTCCCTTAGCCTCTTTTCTGACAATTAGGGCCGGTATTGGCTGGTTTTCATAGGCAGAAACAACACTGACTGCCGTGACGATCGGGTCAGCACCCAGAGTCAATCCCGCCACAGTTTGGGTAGTCCCCGGCAACATGGATAACAACAACCGTCCAACAGCCAACGCCCCTTGGGGATGCAGAGTTACCTGCTTACCGTTGATGTAATAACTACTACGCAGTCCCGAAGAGAGGACAAAGTCTCCTTCTCGATAAGCCAGATGGCAGCATAAATCTAGCAGCAGCAAGCGTAAGTCCAGTATATCTGTAGTAGCTAGCGATCCATTTTTGGGAACCTGATAAAGAATTTCAGAAGTCATAGCCATGAGCCTAAGGCTGGGTGTGGTAGATATAATGGTACGTCAGAGCAGAGCACAAACATAAGCAGTCAAGTCCAGCCATAATTTATAAATCAATAATAATGCGCTATACCATTGAGAGTCGATTTCAAGGAGCCTTCCTAGGGGCGGCTGTCGGAGAGATGTTGAGCAACTTCTACACTGACCGCTCTTGGCACCAGTTGGGCGTCGGTCTCAACTGGTGGGATTTAGATATCGATGAAGGCCAACAAGACCAGGTGTTACCTGGATGGGGAAGCCAGGCTGTGAGTGTGTGCAAAAGCTTGATTGCCCATGGTCGGGTAGAGGGAGTGGATAATGAAGCTACGGCCACTATTCTACCAGTCGCCCTATTTTTTCACGAAGATGCCGCCAAACTGCGCCTCCGGCTCAATCAACTTGCGGTCAGCAGTAAGGAGACAAGAGATGAATCACTGGCAATTGGCTATTGCTTATTGCAAATAGCCCAAGAAAAGCTCGACCCCTCTGCGATCGTTCCTCAAATCATAGCCTATATCCAGGGCGTGTCCAGAGACGCCCACCCTGTGGGTGGGCGCTCACGGTCCGCGGACGGCCCGAAAAATCGGACACGAGCGGACGGGGCGATCGCCTCATCACTGGCGCAAGTGCAAACCTTGCTAGAGATGAGGGCTAGTCTAGAAACAACCAGTTATATGCTCTCAAATAGTATCGGACTAGCGTTATACTGCTTTCTGAGTACTCCAGAAGATTTTCGTCTCTCCGTTATGCGGGCCTTGAGGATTGCTAGAGTCCAACCACAACTGGTCGCAGCTCTGACTGGGGCAATGTCAGGAGCCTATAATAGTCTTGCGGGTATCCCAGTCTCATGGCGCATCGCTATAAAACGCCCTCTGACTGCTGAGAAGTTCCTTATTCCTTGCTGGGGCGTCACCTCAGCTGCGGAAATTGTCCAACTAGCTACTAACTTATTCGTAGCTTGGTCAGGTGCCTTATTGCCAACCCATCTGAGCAATAAATCACCTCAAAGGTATGCTGTTGCTGCACCTCAGGTAATGCGCCCTCAGAGTATCGGACCAGATAAGTAGTATAACCTCCTAGGAAGTCAACTCTCAAGATATGTTAGGTTAGAGGAAATGCTCAATTTTAGATCGCCACGAACTTCAGAAAAATATGCCTAAAGTAGTAGAAGGGCCAGGGCAGATCAAAGGCATCATTGTTCAGGGGTCAAATACTATGTAAATTGACGCGCTAGCATTAGTCATTGTTAAGTAAAAGGAGGATTGGGGAAATGGCAAGAAATGACAATCGCAGTCCTCTCTTGGCTCAGGGCGGTCAGCTATGATAAAAAGTTGATACATGTGGTATTTGCTGTTGCGCGCAGTCACCAAATCTCAAAGCTCAAATCCTTTTGAACGGCAAGGGATATCCCCGTAGTCAGGAAGGTTTGATGGTGAAAAATGCTAAAATAAAGGGTTGCGGCTGTTAAGTGGATGCTAAAATGAAAACAATTCAGTATTTGACACGCCAGGTAGATCGGTGGTGGCGACGGTACTTCACGGAAGCCCCGCGATCGCGCCAACCAGTGCGAAATAAGCTGTTCTCTAAGAAGAGTAAAGTGCCAGGGACTAGGAAAGAAAACAAAAAACAAACCAGAAGCAAAAAACAAGCCCATCCAGGGGCCGTATTGGTGCTAGCAGTGGTGTCGCTGACGAGTACAATAGGCTACCGCTTATACAACGCCCCGAAACTATCGTCGGGAACAATCGCCCCAGAGACGATATCGGCTCCCTACACGGCGGAGATACCTGATCGCCAAGCGACGGAAGCAAAGCGCCAGCGAGAGCGTACAGGTGCTATCCCGGTCTTGACGATCGATGAAGTAGTAAATAAACAGGTTTACAAGAAAGTAGAAGAAATTCTAGAACAGGGAAATGAACTGCGACGGCAGGCAGGGGAATTTCCCTTCGTGGGGCCAGAGTTGCTCTCATTCGACACCCAGCAGTACCTTCGTCAAGCCCAGGAGTGGGAGTGGCGTATGGTACTGCAAGGAGTAAATAAAGCCCAGACAGAAGAAGAATCGCAAAAATCGGCGACCTTGTCCCCAGAGGCAGTAGCAGCTAATAATAGCCAAGCAGCACCAGATGAGAAAATATCACGCACAGATCAAGAGCAAGCGATATTTGAACTGCGATTGATCGAGCAGTCGGAAAAGTTAAAAGCATTGCTTGACCAGATAGCCCAAGTGCGTCAGGGTTACGCGCAAGCATTAAACGAGATTAAAGCGCTCCAGATAAAAGATCGAGCAACAATATACGATGCTAAACTGCTGGAGATGTCCGATGCAACTTGGGACCAAACATTTAAAGGCATCCAGGAAAGCACGAGGAGGATGATGGCGCAAGGGATCCCCAGAGGATTGCCCGATAATCTGCTCAGAAAGGCGATCACGTTACAGGTGTCCAGTTCAGTGCCAGAGTCCACAGCAGCTTTGGCGATGGAACTGCTGCCGAGGGTGCTGAAAGCAAATTTGATCGAAGATGCTGAAAAAACCAGGCTACAAGCAGAACATGCAGCTTTATCTGTGGAAGCAGTGGTGATATCAGTCACCG
Source organism: Hormoscilla sp. SP12CHS1 (assembly GCA_014324065.1). Taxonomy (GTDB): domain Bacteria; phylum Cyanobacteriota; class Cyanobacteriia; order Cyanobacteriales; family Desertifilaceae; genus Hormoscilla. The sequence goes on from JACOMV010000133.1 coordinate 3,815, forward strand.
AAGGTGAGGTGATTGTGGAGGCGGGCGATCGCATCACCAGACCAGAATTTGTGGCGATTGATTATTTTGGCTTGTCTCAGCGGCAGGTAAACTGGAAAGGGTTGCTGGGGTTTGGTATGCTGGTAAGTGGGGCGATCGGGGTATTTGGGGTGATGGAACGAAAATTTCACCCGGGAATGCGCCAGCGAGACCAGCTATTAGTGTTGCTACTGACTCTGACTGCGCCATTGCTGGTAGTTTTAAATTTGGATGCTGCTAGCTTGCCAGTAATAGGGCTGTTGATGGGCAGTTTTTATGGTTCAGCCCTGGGGGTGACAGTAGTCGGACTGCTGAGTTTTGTATTGCCGATCGGCATGGAAATAATTAGCCTGAGTGATTGGCTAGCGAGTGTCGCAGGGGGCATACTCGGCGGTTCCCTCGCCTGCCCCGGAAGAATGCGATCGCGGGAGGAATTTGCGCTGTTAGGGGTAGGATTAGGATTAACTCAGGGAGTTGTCTATCTGACGGTCACCCTCATTATCAGCGCCGCAGCTTCTGTAGTCTGGCCGCCGTTGCTAGTTGCTGCTGGGATCCGTAGTCTGGGAGGATTAGCCTGTAGCATTATCGCACTGGGTTTGAGTCCTTATTTGGAACATGTGTTCGATTTAGTTACCCCGGTACGTTTGGCAGAGTTAGCGAATCCGAACCGCCCCTTGTTGCAGCGCCTGGCCTCGGAAGCCCCAGGAACATTTCAACACACCATGTTTGTGGCGAATCTGGCGGAAGCAGCAGCCCGAGTTTTGGGTTGCAATGTGGAATTGGTGCGGGCGGGGACTTTGTATCATGATATCGGCAAGATGCACGACCCGTTGGGGTTCATTGAAAATCAAATGGGCGGTCCGAATAAGCATGATGAGATTAAAGACCCCTGGAAGAGTGCAGAGATTATCAAAAAGCATGTCAGTGAAGGACTGGTAATGGCTCGCAAGTATCGGTTGCCTAAGTCCATTGAGGGGTTTATTCCAGAACATCAGGGAACGATGCTGATTGCCTATTTCTACTATCAGGCGAAGCAGATGGCAGAAATTGACCCTAGTATAGTGGTGCGGGAGTCGGATTTCCGCTACGATGGTCCGATTCCCCAGTCCCGAGAAACGGGGATTTTGATGCTGGCTGATTCCTGTGAGGCCGCCCTGCGATCGCTCAAGGATGCGGCCTATCAGGAGGCGCTAGGAATGGTGAATAAAATCCTCAAAGCGCGTTGGCAAGACAATCAGTTGGTAGATTCAGGGTTAAAGCGAGAGGAAATGCCGATAATTGCGGATATTTTCGTGAGGGTCTGGGAACAGTTCAATCACAAACGCATTGCCTATCCGAAAGGGTCACTAAATTATTCCCTCTCTAAAGAGAAGAACCGCGAACCTGTCTAAGGGTTCGTAATAAGCACTTTAGTGCTTCCCAGGCGAAAGCGCCTATAATATCGGTCAAGTATTCTCAGAAACCGGGTTTCTACTTAGCTTTTCAACGATATATAAATGTTAGTTCTAGTGACCAGGTCACTCCCGGTTGAGGCTCTTCCGGTGTCTCCCGGGAGCGCCTTAAGCACGTTCCCAGGCTGCCAGATCCCCGGGTAACGCCCCCTCCGCTGTGAGGGAACGAGGGGGAGACACTGGCGAATGGCCGACCGTTCCGGAAAAATCGGAAGGCGACTATTTTTCCGCACTCACGAAAGTAATTACTGAGGCGGATTTTCTCATTCACAGGAGGCAGCCGCTTCCCAGGACTTCCCATTCCCAGGGAGACCCTGGGAACGAGGGTAACGAGGGTATGGTTCTACAGCGACCAAGCTCTAGCGGGACTTTGAGATTTTCTCAGGCAAAAAAGGCTTCTTAGCTTACGGGGTGTGGGTAAAACGTCGAAGGGGATCAAATGGCAGCAAACCCGCAAGCCTGGGAGTAGGGAGACCAGGGAGACCCCACTGTGGCTCTGTGAAAGGGTTTGATGCCTCGTTACCTGGCTCCGCCAGGTAACGCTTACGCCTATTTTTTGTTCTCCGTCCTGCTAGGAGATCGCCCTCTATCCGTGCTATATGTTCGCCCAGCCAGCGTTTGTCCAATCATCAGACTGCTTTCCTCAACTATTCTGATTCTGCCACAGATCGCAGTCTGGAGGCAGCCTACTGGAGTTCCAGGCAAATTTTCAGTGAATTTAACATTTACTTAAGGAAAAGAAATGTAGATAAAATGTTAAAGTGAAGTGCTAATGGCCCAAGCATGCCCTAAGAAGTCGGTCAGCATTCTGCCAGCGGCCAACGGAAAACTGTAAAGAACACCAGTCAGGAAGATCGGGAGAGAAAAAATGATAACGTTGTACCAATTTGAGCTGTCGGAATATTGCGAGAAAGTACGGCTGATTCTAGATTACAAGGGGCTGGAATACCGGAAAATAGAAGTAACCCCGGGGGTAGGGCAGATAGAACTGTTCAAAATGTCCGGTCAGCGGCAGGTGCCAGTGCTCGAGGATGGAGGAACGGTGGTGGGAGACTCAACGGCGATCGCCATGTATCTGGATCGACAATATCCAGACAAACCAATAATCCCCACGGACGCCAGAGAAAGAGGACTATGTTTGATGATGGAGGAATGGGCGGACTCATCCCTAGGGATATTAAGTCGTAAAGCCCTATATGGAGGTCTCAGCCAAAACCAAGACCTGCGGACATCAGTATTGCCCAGCGCCACGCCCGACGCGATCAAAGGTATAGTAGGAGCAATACCAAGGGAATTGCTGGATTTTCTCGGTTTTGGGGTTGGTGCAGGTCCTGAGGAGGTAAAATCAGCCCAAGGCATTCTCAAGCAAAACCTAGAAGCCCTGAGTCTGCTATTAGTAGATAATCCCTATCTGGTGGGCAACACCCCAACACTAGCAGATTTCGCAGTAGCAGGGTTGAGTATGTATATTAAATTCCCAGATGGACCATATCTGGATATGCCCGAAAGGCTCAAAGGTAAAGGCGTACCAGGTTTAGCAGATGATACCATGTACGAAACCTTCTTTAATTGGCGCGATCGCCTCTATGCCGACTATCGCCAACCCTTATCAGCCACAGCATCTAGCAACTCATCACCAACATCAATTGAGATTGAATAAGGCTTTGGCTAATGGCTAATGGCTAATAGTGAATGGAAAAATGAACAATTAGCCATTAGCAATGAACAATTAGCAAGAAAAAATGACAAACAAGCCACTAGGGTCAGTAATTCAAGGGTCTTTGTCTGAGGGATTAGAAGTGCGACTGCATGCAGATGTCTCAGTCGAAGAAATGCGGGTGGGAAAATTTATGGTAGTGCAGGGAAGGAGGTCGCGGTTTTTCTGTCTAGTCACAGACGTGGCCCTGGGGACCTCTAGTAACAGAATTCTCGCCAACCCCCCCGAACCTGAGAATAGCTTCTTGCAGGAAGTCCTGGCCAGAAGCAGCACCTATGGCACGATCGACCTCACTCCAATGTTAATGTTCACCCCCAAGATGGGGGAAAAAGATAATTTTGTCCAGGGGAAAAATGGCAAATCCCCTCTGGCATCTTTTCAGGCCCAAACCAGCATCGACCTAGATTTAATGCCAGTCAAGACCATTCCCAGCCATTTCAGCCAAGTATATGATGCCTCAGAATATGACTTTCGGGCCGTATTTGGCTGGGAAGATGACCCCGGACGCCGCAACTTCGCGATCGGGAAACCAATTGATATGGACGTACCAGTCTGTATCGATTTAGACAGATTTGTGGAACGGAGTAATGGCATCTTTGGGAAATCAGGTACGGGAAAATCCTTTCTCGCCCGCCTGCTGCTATCTGGGATCGTCAGCAAGCAAGTGGCTGTGAATCTAATTTTTGACATGCACTCGGAATATGGGTGGGAAGCAGTTTGTGAAGGGAAATCCTTCGCCACGGCCAAGGGCTTGCGGCAGCTATTTCCCGGCCAAGTGATAGTATACACCCTCGATCCAGAATCGACAAAACGGCGAGGCATCCGAGATGCTCAAGAATTGTACCTCGGCTTCAATCAAATTGAAGTTGAAGACCTAAATTTGGTCAAAAGGGAGTTAAATCTCTCGGAAGCTAGCCTGGACAGTGCCCTGCTGTTGCGGAATCATTTTGGCGACAATTGGATAGTCCAGTTGCTGGAAATGAGTAACCTGGATATCGAGGAATTTTGTAAGGAAAACAATGGCAGCAAAACCTCGATCGCGGCCTTGCAGCGGAAACTGAATCGTTTGACGGGTCTGAAATACCTGCGTAACTTCAGCGGTCACAATTATATCAATCAGATTTTGGAGTCCCTGGACGCTGGCAAGCATGTAGTAGTGGAATTCGGTTCTCAGTCCAACCTCATCTCTTATATGTTGGCCACCAATATGATTACCCGCCGCATCCACTATGCTTACGTCCGCAAAGCCGACAGGTTCTTACAGACCAAAAATCCCGGCGATCGCCCCCGTCCTCTAGTAATCACCATCGAAGAGGCCCATCGCTTCCTAGATCCCAGTATCGCCAGTCAAACCATCTTCGGCACGATCGCCCGAGAAATGCGGAAATACTTCGTGACCCTACTGGTTGTAGATCAGCGCCCCTCGGGGATCGATAAAGAAGTCATGTCTCAAATTGGCACTCGCATAACTGCCCTACTCAATGACGAAAAAGATATAGAGGCGATATTCACAGGTGTTTCTGGAGGAGGTAATTTGCGTTCCGTTTTGGCCAAACTCGATTCCAAGCAGCAAGCCCTCATTCTGGGCCATGCCGTTCCCATGCCGGTAGTCGTGCAGACCCGTCCCTACGACCAGACATTCTACCGCGAACTTGGCGAAACTGCCTGGTCCGATCTGCCCGATGAGGCCCTATTTGCCGCCGCTGCCGAGGCCCTAGAAGACCTCGGCTTCTGATTTGCCCACCGGCACGGACAGGCGAGAAAAGTACTACGGTGCTGATTATGATATAATACATAGAAGACAAAGGAGTTATTTTCTTGGCCTGGGGTTGATTTTTTGGCCAACCTGGAAGATATTAGATTCAAACTGTATTCATTATTAGTGGGGTACTAAGAGCGATGTAGGTAAAAGACGCTAGGAGTCCGATGACTTTCCAGAGCAAGTAATCTCAAACAAGTTCGGTTTTCTCTATTGGCTGCAAACGGTCATCTGGCAGTGGGTGGGGGCATCATAGAAGTAGGTATAAGATTCGGAAATTATGGCGGTAAAAATTCATGCCACAAGCTCAAAAAAACGGATGACCCCGGTCACAGTTTAGATCGAAATATCCGGGTTAAAAATAAATCAAATTCGCTCCGGAGTATGAGATGGTGCGAGCAAAACTGAGAGAGGCGGTCGGAATAGACCTGGTGCGAGCAAAACTGAGAGAGGCGGTCGGAATAGACCTGGTGCGAGCCAGTGGGGGAAATCAGAGGTGATTAAAGGGAACAGGGGTCCGATCGCGCAGCGTAGCGTGCAGCCATAGAAAAAATGGACAACCTGTGATTTATTCGGAAAAACAGGAAAACATAAAGATATAAAGAAGTATCTATGATGCCAGGTCTACTAAGCAAGGTATGGAAGTATTTACAAACGGTGTTACGGAGGACGATCGGGCAGCTATGGCAAAAGCAAAAGCAAAAACAAAAAGCAAAACCAAAACCACCGCTCGCGAGGCGGCCAAAAAAGCCATGTACACCGCTGACATGGTCCGGATATACCTGCATGAAATCGGTCGGGTACCGCTGCTGAATCACGAGCAAGAAATTGTCTACGGGAAGCAGGTGCAGCAAATGATGTGGATGCTGATGGAGAAGGTTGCTCTCGAAGAAAAACTGGAGCGCACGGCGAGTAAACAGGAGTGGGTGGGGGCGCTCAAAGAAAAGGGGATACTCTCTGAGCAGGAGGACCTCGATGAGGTAATGCAGCAGGGCCAGCGGGCCAAGCAAAAGATGATCGAAGCAAATCTGCGTCTGGTAGTGGCGATCGCCAAGAAGTACCAGAAGCGGAACATGGAATTTCTGGACTTGATTCAGGAAGGAACCCTAGGTCTAGAACGAGGTGTGGAAAAATTTGACCCGACTCGGGGCTATAAGTTTTCCACCTACGCCTACTGGTGGATTCGTCAAGCAATCACCCGGGCGATCGCCCAGCAAGCTAGAACCATACGGTTACCGATCCACATTATCGAAAAACTAAATAAGATCAAGAAAATGCAGCGGGAACTCTCCCAGAAGCTGGGTCGGTCTGCTACTCCCGCTGAGATTGGCGAAGCATTGGAGTTAGAACCGGGTCAAATCCGGGAATACCTGACGATCTCGCGTCAACCTATTTCTCTGGATATCCGGGTTGGGGATAACCAGGACACGGAATTGGCCGACCTGCTGGAAGATGACGGGATTTCCCCCGATATCTACACGACTCAGGAATCTCTGCGCCAAGATTTAAATCAACTCTTGGCAGATCTGACTCCCCAGCAACGGGAAGTTCTGAGTTTGCGCTTTGGTCTGGTAGATGGTTACGAATTGTCCCTCTCCCAGGTGGGCCAACGCATGGGTCTCAGTCGCGAACGGGTACGCCAGCTAGAACGTCAAGCTATTAACCACCTGCGTCGCCATCGCTCGATCGTGCGGGAATATATCGCCAGCTAACTACCAGTAAAAGTCGATCGCCATTGCATTACCTTCTGGGGAAAAGGCAAAAGATGATAAATCCTTCTTTTGCCTTTTTCTTTTTAGCCCAGAAGATAAAGAATTGTCAAGTACAGCTTGTTCGCTATTTAATTAGTACAATAACAGCATTTAGTAAACCAGTTCTTAAACGTATTTGTTCCCATC
>JACOMV010000134.1 GCA_014324065.1 Hormoscilla sp. SP12CHS1
GATGGGAACAAATACGTTTAAGAACTGGTTTACTAAATGCTGTTATTGTACTAATTAAATAGCGAACAAGCTGTATCAAAGTTTACCTGGCTCATTGATTTTTGAGGTGCTGGTGTAATACCAGCCCGATTATATCAGCATATTTCCGGTCGGGGTCGAGCTGAGAGTCGCCTCTCAAATTTCCAAATAGTCAGTAATACTCTGATAAGATGCAAGTTAGCACAGAGAGAGGGTGCATCCCACTTTCGCAAGAGCGAAGAGTCTATCTGTAAACTTATGACATAACTTGATAGATGGGTGTGGCGCTGGGGAACTTAGAACGCTATGAAGAGGCGATCGCATCATTGTAAACACAGTTAGCAGTTACCTGGAATATAAAGGGGCGTTGCAGAATTGCGGGATGAATGCCCATCATCCCGCAATTCTGCAACGCCTATAAAAGAATATTACGTTACGCTACGATGTGATCACCCTTACCAACTCCGCATCGAACACATCAATGCCAAGTAGGGTGGCGGAGTAGAGCTGTCCGAGCTGAATGGTCATATCTCCTGACGCTTCACGCCACCACGAGACATGCCAGGGACGAGAACCCCCTGTTAGCATGATGGAGTCCGTGCCAAGGGTAAAGTCCGTGATGGTATCCGGGCCACGGTGACCCGCATGGACAACGAATATATCGGCGCGGGCCGTCCGCAGACCGATCCCAGCAGATGCCAGTAAGAAGCCAAACTGTTCGGCTTTCATCTCTGGGATTACCTCTGCTATTCGCACGGCTAAAACTGCTAAGGCCGCAAACACTGAACACAAAATTACCGGTTGGAGTAGGTGTCAATCGTTTTACGGTTCCCGAAAAATCGGTCCCATAATTAGGCATTATCACAAGCTCTATATGGTAGGCGATATTGGAAAACAAGTATCTATTAAGGCTGCAGCGCGGACATTATAAACGACGAGTAGCTTCTAGTAGGAGGCGTTGTTCCGCACGGGCGATCGCCTGCTGGGTACGATCGACGGCATTAATATCTACAGAAATGGAGGTGATACCCCAGCGCACTAAAGCATCTATTAATTCGGGATACATCGCCAGTGCCTGACCGCAGATAGAACAAGGAATTCCAGCTTGCCGTGCCATGGTAATTAACTGCTCGATCGCCCCCATGATAGCGGGATGACTAGCATTAAGATTACTTGCCGGGGGATCTAAGTCCCGATCGACCCCCAGCAACAGCTGAGTCAAATCATTGGTGCCAATAGCAATTCCCTGGACTCCAGCAGAAACATATTCGGGCAACAAAAATAAGATAGAAGGCACCTCGGCCATGATCCAGACTTGTAGAGAAGTGAAAGCCAAGGTCTCTACCCGACGGCGACAAAAGGAAAACTCTTCTACCCTGCGCACAAAGGGCAAAATTAAGTTAACATTGGTTAAACCCTCCTGGTGTAACCTGGCCAAAGCAGCTAGTTCCAGATCGAATAAAGTCGGATCTAGCTGATAGCTGAGAGTCCCTCGCAAACCTAATTCGTTTCTATCGCTGTCAGACCGCAAATCAAAAGAGCGATAAAATACCGGTCGGGGGGCAAAGGTAGCCGCAAACTCGCGCAGGATCTGATGCCATCGATCGATCAACTCGGCCCCGCGCCCCTGCTGCAACCACCACCTGGGATGCTTGCCTTCTAGCACCTCTGGGGCCATTAGTTCCGATCGCAATAATCCTACCCCATCCACGGGCAGGTCTTTGGCCCGTTCCAGAGAACTGGGTTGAGACAGGTTGACTAGCAGTTGCGTGGCAATGGGGTATGGAAAGTGCTTGTGTTCTTCTTTGCTTACCTGTTCTCCCGCCACAAAGTTGTCTCGTGACTCAACCTGATAAACTTCACCTTTGTTGCCATCGATCAGTAATCTGGCCCCAGTTGGAATTACTTGCGTGGCATTACTGACACAGAGAATGGCTGGGATACCCAATTCTCTGGCAACGATCGCCCCATGGCTAGTCAGTCCTCCCTGTTCGGCGATCGCCCCAGCAGCAAGTTTGAGTAGAGGCAAGTAATCAGTAGTGATTGCCTGCAGTACTAAAATAGTACCCCCCGGGACTGGCTCTCCGGGGTGGGAAAGCACCGTCGCAGGAGCGATCGCGTGTCCGGCCGCTGCGGCCAGTCCTCTGAGGACTAACGTAGGAGATTTCTGATTATCCATTAGTTGATGTTTGGGACTAGAGGGTGGGAGTACAGGCGATGTCTGAGGGGTTTTTGCGATGCGCTCCTGCCGAACCTTTGTTTTTTCGCGGTCCCTATACGAACTTCTGGTCTGGCTCCGGGATGCGCTCCGTCTGGGAATTGTTTGCGTCAGCACAAGTTGCGGGTCGTTACCTGGTGCGAGTGAAGCCTGGACCGTCCATTCTAAAGTAAATCTAGGACTAAAGTCTGCTGCTATTCTAGTTGCGAGGGCAATTAGCTGTTGCAGGTAAGTTTGGTCTAGGGAATTGGTTGCGATTAGTTCCTCGCTGACTGTATAGCTTTCTAAAGGCGATGTCTGAGGGGTTTTTGTTCTGGCCTCTCTGATAACTTCTGGTCTGGCATGGCTGGGCGCCACGCTGCGCGATCGGGATGCGCTCGATTTTTCCGGAACGGTAGACATCGAAGTCGGGCTATCATGGTCGGAAACTAAGTGATAGGCAATGCTTTTTTGACCGGGTATCTGTACTAGCATCGAGCCAGTGGACGCCTCCACTTCCCAGTAGTCTGGGATGACTTCTCCTTTTACCAGGGACATTCCTAACCCCCAAGTCCCCTGGATGCTCCAGATCCGGTTGGCCCTTAAGACCCCAGAGGAGATCGCATTCTGGATCGGTTGCACCAAGATCGCCCAGTTAATCTGTACGATGCTAATACCTCTACGCTGCCAGAAAAATAAGCTGCGGGCTCTAAATAACTCCGCCCAGGCGAGTTTCAGGGTGCGGGCGATCGCATCATTATCGGTCCTGCTGACATGAGATTGCCAAAGTCCAGCAACAGTATCACTTGACATAGCGCTATCTGATATACGATCGCCCACGTCAAGTGATACTGCCTTCCCACTGAGAGACTTTACATGGACAGAAGGGCGAAAAATTACTGTGGGAACTTGCAACTGTTCAATCCCGAGAGAAAGGGTTGCCAACCATTCTGGGGGTAGGGCGGCGTCCGCAAGCAGCTGACGTCTCCGTCTGGCTTCTGCTTGCAGTTGGCGGGGGTTATCCACTCTCAAGGCTGCTGGTTCTAACCCGTCTTGAGTTTCCAGAAACTGCCGCCAGAGTCCGCTGTTCACCACCAACCCCGGGACTACCGGATAGCCACGCTGCATTAATTGGCTCAGGTAAAAGGCTTTATTCCCTACCAGGGCCCGGTCCGTTGGTTGAATTTTCTCTAGCCAGTAAAGATCCACAGTTAAGATGTAAATAATCTCTCGTCAGCAGGAGTATGGAAGATGGGTAGCCCGACTCAATGGGTAAAAAGCTTTTTGAATCTGTTTCTCAAGTCCAATTGTCCTCTGTGCGGGCGTCCAGCCAATCGGGAATTATGTCCATCTTGCGAGCGATCGCTGCTGCGGTGCCAGTTTACCAACGAGCGATGTGCGAGGGGTAGTGCGATTAGCGCTCCCCGAGTACATCGCAGTCAATTTTGGGAAGGACAGCTGCTAGTATTTGTGTGGGGCTTATACGGCGGCCTGCTCAAGCAAGCAATCGCTGCCCTCAAATATGAAAATCAGCCCCAGCTAGCTCGTCCCCTCGGTACTTGGCTAGCCCAAGCTTGGATGAAATCGCCCCATTCTCAGGTTAAACCAGTAGTTGTACCTATCCCTCTACACGCAGATAAGCGATTGGCACGCGGCTTCAACCAGGCAGAACTGCTGGCAGAAAGCTTTTGCCAATATACGGGTTTACCCTTGAACCGCCAAGGTTTAGAACGGGTGCGGGCGACGGAGGCCCTGTTTGGTTTGTCCCTTACTGAAAGACAACAAATTTTGGCTGACGCCTTGAGTGTGGGTAAAAGCTTAACTCAAAAGCGACCGCAACGGGTGCTGCTGATAGACGATATCTACACTACTGGTACTACTGTAGGCGAAGCCGCTCGTGTCCTGCGCCGTCAGGGAATTTCCGTCTATGGCGTAGTCGCGATCGCCACCACCAATAAATCTCCCGGTAGTGGGTCATAAGTAGTGATTTTAGCCCCAGGAGCCTAGAGAGGGGGATATAACTTGTCCTGCGCGAGGGGGTGAGGGGGTGAAGAATGGGATTATTATCGATGAAAGTTATGACCTGGATCTAGCAGTACAGGGGTGGTGCAGTCCGCCTTTGGTTACAGCGGACAAAAATGTTCGGCCTGTTCCCGGGCGATCGCCCTTTCTCCGGTGTACGATGCCTTTGTGGAACGGTTGGTAGAAGCGACAAAATCCCTGAATATCGGTGCGGCAGAATTGCCCAGCACCGCAGTGGGTCCAGTAATAGACGCCACTGCCCAAAAACGGATTGCCGAATATATTGAAACTGGGAAACAAGAGGCGGAACTCGCCCTGGAAATGCCTGCCCCCGATACCGGTTACTTCGTGGGACCGACCATTTTCAAAGATGTCGTTCCCACGGCGAAAATTGCCCAGGAAGAAATCTTCGGTCCCGTGTTGGCGGTGATGAAGGCGGAGAATTTCCAGGAAGCGTTAGAGATAAGCGAATGGCACCAATTATGCCCTGACGGGTGGGTTATATTCTCGCACGCCCAGTCACATCGAACGAGCAACGGCGGAATTTGAAGTCGGCAACCTTTATATTAATCGCAATATCACAGGGGCGATCGTCTGTCGTCAACCTTTTGGCGGTTTCAAGCTTTCTGGAGTGGGTTCCAAAGCAGGCGGTCCTGATTACTTGCTGCAATTCTTAGAACCGCGCGTGATTACCGAGAATATCCAGCGGCAAGGGTTTGCACCTATTGCAGGAAACGAGTAGAATTGTATGGTGGGCATTGCCCACCAAATGAATCGTAGGGTGGGCAATGCCCACCAAAATGTGATATTTGAGAGTGATGGCGATGAATGCTGTTCAGATACCGATCGACTTCAAGATTACCCAGGAACAATTTAAAATCCTAGCTGCTGCTAACAGAGATTTACGTTTGGAAAGGAATGCAACTGGAGAACTAATTATCATGCCACCTACGGGAGGAAATACTGGCAAGCGCAATATAGATTTATCTTTTCAAATCCAATCTTGGAATCGTCAAACAGGGTTAGGCGTTGCTTTTGATTCTTCTACCGCTTTTCGACTCCCTAATAGCGCCGATCGATCTCCTGATGTCAGTTGGGTAACAAAAGAACGTTGGCATCAACTCACTCCGGAAGAACGAGAAACCTTTCCGCCTCTATGTCCGGATTTTGTGGTCGAGTTGCGTTCTCGGACTGATACGATGAAATCACTCCGGGAGAAAATGCAGGAATATCTAGATAACGGAACCCGTTTGGGGTGGTTGATTGACCCTAAAAATAAAATAGTGGAGATTTATAGACGAGATCGAAAAGTAGAAGTTTTAACTGCACCCACCAGTTTATCGGGAGAGAATGTTTTGCCGGGTTTTATCTTAGATTTACAGCCAATATTTAGTTAAAATATTGCTACAGCATATCCTAGGGTGGGCACCTGCCACCAATTCCCATTAAATTCCCTGTTAGCCTGCCTTCAAACCCCCGGCGTTACCCGGCTGCGCCAGGTTTCGAGGCGCCAAGTCGGTTAAAACAGACTAATAATAATTTTTAACTAATTGTAGCATTTTTGTGCATAAACAATGGTCTGAAAATTGTCGGGCACCGTTCACAAAAATGTGAGCTATAATTGTAGGGTGGGCACCGCCCACCAAAATGTGAGAATATCATTGTAAAATAGTAGGGTAATGCCGATCGCAGAGGAAGTTATAATGACCATCGAAAGCGCCAGCAAAGAGCAATATTTCTATATTGACGTGATTCTATATGAATCTACCTCAGATGTACTGAGTTACCAACCATTATACCAGGAAGGATTTATTCTCATAAAAGCAAATTCTCTAGATTCAGCGAAAGAAAAGGCTTCAGCTTATGCCAAAGGAGAGGAAGTGAGTTATAAAAATGAGGACGAGGAAACAATTAAATGGTCTGTCAAGCAAATAGTTGACGTCAATTCGGTATTGTACGATCGAATAGAAGATGACACGGAATTGTACGCTCGCCATTTCCACAACTACAAAGCTTACCAGCAATTGGATTATGGATACAGTGGAGGTTAATTACGGGGTAGTGGGTCACAAGTAGTGATGTTAGCACAAGAAAGCTCAGACGGAGATCGCAATAGTGGCATCCAACGGCAAGTCAAATAACGATATTTCAGGCATTTCAGCTCCCAGCCTAAAAATTGAAAATGCCACATCCCCACACCTATTGGGACAGACTAGCCATCACATCACTACATGTTTATCACTACCAATTACGGATGACAACAGTCAACTTCGTGCTGATAGAGTATTTACAATCATACCGCTGCCTGCTAGTCCTGGATGACGTACAGACAATTTTCAGCAGTGGGCAACTGGCAGGTCACTACAAAGATGGATATGAAGATTATCGCACCATCTGGAGACAAGTAGGAGAATTATCCCATAACAGTTGCTTACTACTCAACAGTTGGTCCCAACCCAGAGAAATTGCCTCCTTAGCAGGAGAAAAAGTCCCGGTGCGCTCGTTCCAACTGTCGGGTTTGGGTGCTGCTGCACGGGAAATACTCAGAGACAAAGGTTTAGAGGACTCCTCCGAATGGGACTCGTTGATTAATATCTACCGAGGTCACCCGTTATGGTTAAAAATAATTGCGACTATGATTAAAGATATATTTAGGGGCAGTGTGGCAGAATTTTGTAACTATGGTACGCTCGTGCGGATTTGGAAGATAGCTTAGAACAGCAGTTTCAGCGCTTATCTCAATTAGAGCAACCGGTGCTGTCCGGCATCGTCCGTCAAGCAGAACCAGTAACACTTGCTCAATTGCGGACAATACTACAACTATCGCCCTCAGATTTGTACAATGCTATGCAATCTCTGGGCAGGCGATCGCTCCTGGAAAACCCCTCACAGGCTACTAACTCGACAGCTTTCAGCCTTGCGCCTGTCCTGAGAGAATATGTGAAAAGCCAATATCCTCCAAGTGAGGGATGAGGGGCGATCGGACTGCCCTATAAGGGTTTCAGTAGTTGTTTTCATCAAACTGAACCAGTGCCATAGCTCAATTGACAATGTTTTTAGTCGGTTGAAAACCGACTTTAGCCTCGTTACCAGGCTGCGCCAGGTAACGCCGGGGGTTTGAACCAGAGGCGGTGTAACGGGACAGATGCTGGTAGGATTACAAAATTACAGCTACAATTGCTGGAATGATGTCTCGCGAGGAAAACATAGATTTATGGAAACAATAAAATATACTCTGACTGAAGACCAGATGCCACAGGCATGGTACAATATTCAAGCTGACTTACCTACTCCCCTACTGCCAGTCCTGCATCCCCAGTCCCGACGCCCGATCGCCCCAGGGGATCTGGAACCCCTATTTCCCATGAGTCTAATTCAACAGGAAGTAAGCACCGATCGCTGGATAGAAATTACCCCAGAAGTGCAAGCCCCCATGTTAAAATGAGAAAGGTCTGAGGATGAGGAGTGGCTTTGAAAAATAAACATCGCAAATATCTGCTGGTTTTGGCAATCATCTGGTTGGCGGGCGCAGCCGTCGATCTCCTGTGGTTTGCCCTGGACAACTCGGTCCCTGCTTGGGACCAGGCGGACTACCTGACCGGGGCCTTAAATTACTGGCAAATCCTGCAAGCACCAGAATGGTTGAATAGGGAATGGTGGACCTCTTTCTGGATGCGATCGACCAAAATTCCGCCCCTAACCTACATTACCACGGTTCCCTTTCTGAATATCTTTGGCACGGGACCGGACCAATCCACCCTGGTAATGCTATTCTATAGTATAATTCTCCTAGGTTCGGTTTATTGTCTGGGCAGGAAATTATTTAATGTCCGGGTGGCCTTATGGGCAGCGGCGATCTGTCAAATACTACCCGGTTTATATCGCTATCGCCTGGATTTTCTCCTAGATTATCCCCTGACAGCAACTGTGACCCTGAGTTTCTGCTGTCTGACCCTCTGGAAAAAGACAATTAATTCCACCCCCAGCCCTACCCTAAAGGGTAGGGCTACAAGGACGAAGCCCGCGGGCTTAGGATTGGGAAAGCCACTAGATAAAAACTGTATTCAAGGATGGTTTTGGGCAATTATATTAGGGCTTTCTTTGGGGATGGCGCTATTGGTGAAGCAGACAGCATTTTTTTTCCTATTAACGCCAATTTTGTGGGTATTTTGGGGGACAATTAAACAGCGTAAATGGGGACGCATAGCGCAGTTAATGGGGAGTTTTGCGGTAGCATTGTTAGTATGCTATCCCTGGTATCGCACCAATTGGTTGCTGATTTTGACCTCCGGTAAACGGGCCACCCTAGATGCGGCGATCGCGGAAGGAGACCCGGCCCTCAATACCCTGGACGCCTGGGTTTACTACTGGAAAATTACTCCTTACCTGGTTTCCTGGCCTTTATTGCTAGTGGCGATTGTTGGCTTAATTCTTTATTGGCAGAAGCAAGGTAATAAAAAACATAAATTTAATCATCTGGAGGCAGAGCCTCATTCATCTCGTTCCCAGTCTCTGGCTGGGAACGAGATGAATGAGATGCCACCCGACTATTTTCCCATCTATTCATCTCCCCATCTACCCATTCAGCATCACCTAGATGTTCCTTCCTTATCTAGGCGTCCAAAGAAGAAGCATGCCAAAGGAATTAATAGAAATTCATCAATCACTTGGTTAGCAGTATTTGTGGTCGGCGCATATATTCTCTGTTCCCTGAATATCAATAAAGATGCCCGCTACGTGTTACCCTATTTACCGGTATTATCCCTGTGGTTGGCAAAAGGCTTGATTTCCTGGGATGCTGTCAGTCGTCCTTGGGGAAGTAAGATCCGCTGGGGCACGATGTTGTTAGCAACAGGACTGATGTTGAGTAATTTATTTCCTCTGCCTGGTGCTTCCCTGACCCAACTTCTCAGCCCCCGGACCCAGCATTATCCTTATTGGGGACAACCTTGGCCTCACCAAGAAGTGATTGATGAGATAATTAAAACAGAACCTTATTTGCGCTCGACCCTAGGAGTATTGCCCTCGACCCCATTCATTAATCAGCACAATTTCAACCATTACGGTGCCTTAAGGAACTTTCAGGTGTACGGACGTCAGGTGGGGACTCAGACAGAACAGGTGCCACAAGATGTCCGAGCGCTATCTTGGTTTGTGACCAAAACAGGAGACCAAGGATCGGTTCCCACAGCAGCGCAAACTCAAATGGTACAAATAGTTGAGCAAGGCGGAGATTTTCAACTCCAGAAAAGCTGGCCATTAGTGGATGGCAGTACCCTCAAACTCTACCACAAAAAACAGCCGCCCGTACAGGTACAACCCGCAGCAGTACCCAGTACCGAAGTGCAGCTAGTCAGAGTAGAAGTGCCTGAAAAAGTGCCTCCAGGGGTTCCCGTACCTGTAACCTATGAGTGGATTGGTCCGTGGTCGGAGTTACAATCTGGTTTAGTATTAATAACCTGGCAAATTGATGGTAATGTGAGGTGGGCTCCGCCCACCTTGAAGCCCGCGCAGGCGGGCTTTGTATCTGTAGCCCGACCCTTTAGGGCGGGCGCGCAGGCGGGCTTTGTATCTGTAGCCCGACCCTTTAGGGCAGGCGTGATGGTAGGGGTAGAGAAATCTCAAAGATGGTTGCACGACCACGGCATTGGCATGGGCGAATTGTATTCTGAACAAGCAGATAAGTCAAGTTTTCAGGTCATCGAACATCTGGCAATGCTGCCTCCCCCCGACCTGCCAGCTGGTGCATACAGCCTCAAGGCGACCTACCTAAACCGGAAAACGGGTGAAAGCTATCCGATCGCAGTGCCAAAGGTGACTGTTACGATCGACCCAGATGCTGCTATAATACCTGCGTCAGAATTGGATCTGGTCACCCAACTGCGGCAGGTTGCCACCCACTTACCCAAGGGGTCAGAGGGACTGGAGATCGTCTTCGCCCAAACCGGGAGGATTAACCAGTACGATCCCATTCAGGACTATGTCCTGCAAGCAGACCTGGCCCTCACATATCGGATGCAGCAAGAACCAGAAAACACCGACTGGGCCTATGGGCTGGTATTATCGAGAATATTACAGCAAAATGTTTCTGGCGCGATAGCGGCCTTAAGACAAGTCCGGCAGCTAGATCCCCAAAACCCCTATGTACATGCCTACCTGGCCTTCGTTTACCTTTATGACTGGCGTCCTGGGGAGGCAGAACGGGTCCTGCAATGGGCGATCGCCCTCGATCCCAACTTACCCGAAATCAGAATACTCAGAGGCATTGCTGCCCTGATGCAACTCAACCTCCCTAAAGCTTGGCATTATCTATCTGGAAGTACAGCTTGTTCAGGAAACAAGTAGAACATTTTTGTGCTAAACTAGAGCTATACTCAATGCAGACCCAATTCAGCT
>JACOMV010000135.1 GCA_014324065.1 Hormoscilla sp. SP12CHS1
TGATGGGAACAAATACGTTTAAGAACTGGTTTACTAAATGCTGTTATTGTACTAATTAAATAGCGAACAAGCTGTATCATAGAAGAAATTGTCTTATCCTGGTCCGTCCACCAACCCCCATTGGCGATCGAATCTCCCAGCAGCAACACCCCCAGGGTAGAGGGTTCCCGTTTTGGGGATATAGCTTGACTGCGCTGAGAAAATTGATTAATCTGGATGCGACGGCCAAACCTACGAGTCCGCTGCTCCGGTGCCAGCAAATATCCAATTTGTTCGTCAGCAACATAAATCAGGGGATTTCCAAAGCCAAACAGCAACCCCAGGGCTACCTCTAGGGCTACCAGCAATTCGATCGCAATTATTAAAACAATCAGTGCAATTTTCACATTCAAGCTCACCTCAGCTATAAATAATATGGCAATAACAGCCCCAGATGTAATCGCAATTGTATTTTCCCACAGAGGAGAACAAAATGTCAGACTTAAACCGTGGCATCATGAAGTTCAAGGGCGCTGATAGCCCGAAAGCAGTCGCCATCTCTGCTATCCTAGTATTGGGAGGCATCGCCTTCCTGATCTGGTGGGCATTCCAATATGCCTACGCTATGTAATCATATTGTCGTTGCACTGGCGCGACGGGATTTGGTACGATCACTCGAGTAGTTACGCAAGTGCTACGCCAGTTGTCACAGATGACAATAGTCATATCTGGCCCCGAGATCGTCCTGTTGTACCCAGTCTACCCGGGACCTTGGGGCAGTTCAATTACTCATTATAGTGATTTCACCCCAGAACAAATGGCAGAGTTCTCCGCAGCAATACCGAAATGGATCGCATTTCAATTATCCTGAATATTCCTGCCATTCAGGGGCTGAACTGGTCGCGCATTTCCACTATAAATTGACTTGAATGCGTCAATCTGCCCTGGGGAAACCTCGATCGGGGTTTTAAACACAATCCAATTAACTCCTTCGCTACAAGGAGGGGTCGTCAATGAGCCCGGATAATTGTAATAAGACTTGTTAGCTGGTGGCATAGCGCTAGCATTAACGCTAATACCTCTGACTTGGTTTTCTCCTTGTTCTTCTGGTAAATTAGACCACAGGCTTGAATAAAACTGTTTTCCCGCTCCGACTGCATGAAAATCCCCAGCACAGCAAGTTCACCATCTTGACTTTTGTGAACCAGGTGTGCTTCGATTGGATAGATTTTGCCGTCAATACTATGTTCGCTGGGTGCGTGAAAATGAAACTGAAGCAGTTCGTACCGCTTCTCTCCGATCTTGATTGAACTCCCTGGTTCGTATTCTACCTCCACAGTGTGACCATTGTCGATCACCTTAAACGGGGTATACTTGTAATTAAATTCAATCGGCGGCAAGTTAGCACTCGTAGTTGACTTGATATCAACGGGAGACTGCTGCTTTCCTTGTTGGCAGGTGGCAAATTCTGAGCTTAACTCTCCCCAGTTACTAGGTCCAGCAGCCCCATTATAACCCCAGTCAGCTGCTTTCGGACTAATTGATTTAGCGTAGGGGACTACTACTATAATCAATAGTCAGACAAGAAAAGATAAAAGCAAAAGTCGGATTGACTTCATCTTGGCTATTACTCCTGGTATGCTCTTTGGACAATCATACCACAATAGTTGTCCGCAACACCAAGATAGTCGCGACAGGTCTGGTTCCAAAGTAAGCACAGCCAGACGCAGGTACATAGCTGCGCGATCGGCCCCTGGCTCAAAGGTGCGATCGCCAGTGTCAGCGGGTCAGGTTGGGCCTCACCGGAATGTACGGGGTTGGCAAATATTGGTAAAAACCTTGCTATATCTGAATTTTAGGGCTTTTGAGCAGCTGATTTTGGCAAAATTTCCCTGAGACATGCTTGCATTCAAGTCTCAGCTATGCTATAAATATAAGAACTGATACGCCATTGGACTGGACATCGAACTGAATGCTGTTAGCTTCTCGATCGCCCTGGCGATCGCCCACATCGGTTATGTACTGGCAGCGTGGTTGATTCACGATGTTACCAGAAATTTACAAGTATTTACTTCTATAAAATTCACCTCAATTCACAGGATTGCCCAGAAGAGATGTCGGTTTCCAGGGGGTGTGGTCAAAAGTAGTTGTATTAGTGGGGAACTCTTAACGGAGAACGGGGAACAGGAAACGAGAAACTCCCTCGCAGTGAACGGCGAACGGCGAACAGGGAAAGGCGAACGGTTGCCAACGGGCGCAAGACCACACCCGTTTAAAACCCCGACGGAGAGGTTTAAAACCCCAACAGAGAGGTTTAAAACCCCAACGGAGAGGTTTAAAACCCCAACGGAGAGGTTTTAAACCCCAACAGAGAGATTTTAAACCCCAACAGAGAGGTTTAAAACCCCAACGGAGAGGTTTTAAACCCCAACAGAGAGGTTTTAAACCCCAACAGTGGGGCACCGGTTAGCAGCTAGTAGGTGCCAGTTGAGGTAAAAGTACCCTCCCCAGGACGGGTGCGGTCTGGGTGTGGTCTGGCACCAGTTGATTTCAGGGGCGATCGCGTGGAGGCCAGAGGCCAAGACCAGGTAAGCCAAGAGTTACCTGGTTTCTTGTCTGTCGGCGTCTTCCGCATGCGGAAGGCGCCGTCGGCCGATCAACTGCCCAAGGTTTGCGCTTGCAACTATGGCTAGAAGAACAAGACGCAAAATATCGCTTCATCCTGTTTGAAGCAGATCGGATAGACTCGCCCTGGACTCAGCGTTGTATCCGACAAGCAGATCGGATTGTCTGGGTGGCAAACTCTTGGGAAGACCCATCCCTAACCCCCCTAGAAGGGCAAGTGAGAGAGTGGCAAAACCAGGCAACAGCTGTCAAGCAAACCCTGGTTCTGATCCACCCAGATAATGGGAAACTCCCCTCCCAAACCCACAGGTGGTTGCAACCAAGAATCTTAGAAATGCACCACCATATCCGATGGCATCGTCAAGAGGATATCGAGCGAGTTGCTCGCTTTCTGGCAGATCGGGCTGTTGGTTTAGCCCTGGGTGGGGGTGTGGCGCGCGGGAGTGCCCATATTGGTGTCTTACAAGCCTTAGAAAAAACTGGTATCCCTGTGGACTTTATTGGGGGAACGAGTACTGGTGGGGGAATAGCAGCTCAGTATGCAATGGGCTGGAACATAAACACCACTTGACGAGCGAATTAGAGAGGGCGTTGTCAAAAACAATCCTTTCAGGACCTACACGATCCCGATTGTATCCCTGATGGATTCGCGAAAAGCAGATCGGGTGGCAAAATACTTCTATGCTGACACTCAAATTGAAGACCTGTGGTTAAATTTCTTCTGTGTATCGACTAATCTATCTACAGGGGAAAAAGTAGTGCATCGCACGGGGGATCTTTGGAAGGCGATACGGGCAACGAGTTCAGCCCCCGGAATTTTAGCGCCTGTAATCGATCGGGGTCAGCTTTTAGTTGATGGTGCTTCGGTCGATAACGATCCGAGTCTGACCATGAGGGAACTGAACCCAGGTCCGATCGTGCTGTCGGTCATTGCCCCTCCTTCGGACAGAAAAATCTCGTTTACCTATGAAGAATTTCCCTCTCCCTGGAAAATTTTGTGGAGTTGGGTGAATCCCTTTGTGAAACGGATTGAGTTCCCGAACCTGGGAGAGATATTGGTGATGTCAATAGTAGTCAACAGCATTTATAATCGCGACAAGTCTTTAGCGGCAGCAGACCTGATGCTGACTCCTCCCCTGGAAAGCTATAACATATTTAATTTTAAGGCAATGGATGAGATGATTCAGGTGGCTCGCGAGTACAGTTTAGAAAAGCTGAAAGATTGGTCGCCTTTTCCCAGCAAGTTGTCGGATGGAAATATACTTGCTAAGGAAAAGGATGGGTGTGGTCAAAAACAGTTGGTACGGGGAGACCTCGCGGGGTGCAGGGCGAAGCCTGAGGAGAGGATATCTGTCAAGTTATGTCATAATTGGTCACCCGAATGCTTCGCCCCTACAGCTTACGGCAGCAAATGACTATCAACTACTTGTGACCACACCCGAAAAGGATTGATGATGCTTGATGTTCATTGCGATCGAGCAAACAAGAAACCTCTGAGGTGGAGACGTTACCTCAGAGGTTAACGTAATAGATCTTTATCTGTGTTACAGCTTATACTAAGGAATACTCGACAATTAATGCCGGACGGAACATTATTTCTCTGGCTGACTTCGGGGACGATGAGTTCTTCTGGTTTCTTAATTCTTGCATTGAGATGCAGCCAATACCCAGAAACCAGGTAAGAGAGGGTGTGGTCATGCATTTGTTGCAGCGGGATCGCCCCAAACCCCCCGGTGCGATGTCTCTTGGGTAGTGCTTTTAGCGCGATCGCCATGTTACCTTGTGCCCCGACGGAATGCGATCGCCAATATTATGTCAAGGCACGGCATTATGTCATTAGTCGGTTTTAACCGACATAAAGCCGAGTTCCCTGGCTCCCGCCTGGGAACGTACCCGGCCCAGCAATATGTCAATATTCACTAATTGTCAAGGCAAAGCCCCTTGCATCTTACCCAACCAGTCAATCAGGTTTTCCAGTTGCTTGTCAGCAGGGAGAACTGCTAAACCCCGAACTGTGACTTTACCCTTGCTGTAGACAAAGCGCGAGCGCAAATGTGTTGGCAGCTTTTCTTTAAGTAAATTCCAGGCCGGTTCCTCCATGGGCGTTTCCATAGCGACATGCTGTTTCCCCTCGGGTTTAATGCGAGAGAAACCGAGGGATTTGGCCACCTGCTTGACTGTCATCACCCGCAATAGTTGCTGGGCAGGGGCGGGGATGGAACCGTAGCGATCGCTCCAACCAGCGGCAATTTGGGTCAACTCCGTGGGGGAACTGGCAGAGGCCACAGCGCGATAAGCACTCATTTTCTGTTCCAGATCGGGGATATAATTAGCAGGGATAAAGGCCGTGAGACTGAGGTCAATTTGAGTATCGTCAACTTGAGTAATTTTTTGTCCTTGAATTTCGCGGATGGCCTCTTGCAGCATTTCCATATATAGATCGAAGCCGATGGCATCCATCTGTCCGGACTGTTCGACCCCCAAGAGATTGCCAACGCCGCGAATTTCCATATCCCGCACTGCCAATTGATAACCGGAACCCAGTTGAGTAAATTCCTGAATGGCCCGCAAGCGCTTGCGGGCCACATCTGATAGTTTCTCATGGGGGTAAAATAGCCAAGCATGAGCTTGAATGCCCGCCCGTCCCACTCGTCCTCGCAATTGGTAGAGTTGAGCAAGCCCGAAAAGTTGGGCATCTTCGATCAAGATGGTGTTCATCCTGGGGATATCTAAACCAGATTCGATAATGGTAGTGCAGACCATGATATCAGCTTCGCCGCTGTTGAATTTCAGCATCGTAGTTTCTAACTCATTGTCCGGCATTTGCCCGTGGGCGATCGCCATGCGGGCCCCAGGAATCATCTCCCGGAGTTTACTGCTAATTTCTTCAATGCCCTCGATGCGGGGGACGACATAAAAAACTTGACCGCCGCGATCCAACTCTTGACGAATAGCAGTTTTGACGGCATCTCGATCGTAGGGTAAAAGATGAGTTTTAATGGCCCGCCGCCCGGGGGGAGAAGTAGTAATCAGACTCATTTCCCTGACCCCAGACAGGGACATATAAAGAGTGCGAGGAATAGGGGTGGCCGAGAGAGTCAGGACATCCACCTGAGTTTTCATGACTTTAATCTTTTCCTTATGATTAACACCAAAACGCTGTTCTTCATCCACTACCAACAAGCCTAAATCCCGGAATTTCACATCCTTACTGAGAATTGCTTGAGTGCCCACCACCACATCTAATTCCCCCGTAGCCAGTCGCTTGTGGATTTCCCGGCGTTCCTCAGGGGTGCGGAAGCGGTTGAGTAAACCCACATGAATGGGGTAAGGAGCAAAGCGTTCTTTGAGGGTATGATAATGTTGTTGAGTGAGGATAGTCGTCGGGGCAAGTAAAGCCACCTGCTTGCCAGCGGTAACGGCCTTGAAGATGCCTCTAATGGCCACTTCCGTTTTCCCGAAACCCACATCACCGCAAACCAGTCTGTCCATCGGTCGCGGCGACTCCAGGTCCCGTTTGACATCTTGAGTGGCCTTCAACTGGTCCGGAGTGGGTTGATAGGGAAAAGATTCTTCTAATTCCCTTTGCCAGGAAGAATCTTCCGGATAGGCAAATCCCGTTTGCTGCGATCGCTGGGCGTAAAGTCCGATCAAGTCAACGGCCAGTTTCTTGACATTTTTCCGGACTTTATTCTTAGTCTTCTCCCAGGTTTTGCCAGTTAACTTATGCAATTGGGGTTTCTGGCCAGCAGCAGTTCTAAACCGGGACAAAGTCCCCAACTGGTCGGCTGCCACCCGCAGCAAACCATCGGCATATTCGATCGCCAGATACTCGCGGGTTTCATTATTAATCGTCAGGTTTTCTAGCTTGATAAATTTGCCGATGCCATGATGGCGGTGAACGACATAATCTCCCGGTTGCAGCTTGTTGGGGTCCACCTGTTTGGAAGCAGCGCGACGGCGTTTGCGCACGTAGGTAGGGGTTCCTAGGGAATGCTGACCGTAGAACTCCCGATCGGTCACAACCAGCATGCGGAAAGTGGGGAGAAGGAACCCTTCCAATTCTGCCCCTCCGGAATATTTGAGGGCAACGGGGGTATACATTAACAGCAGTTTATCAATAGCAGGATAGTCCCGGGGGTTAGGGACGAAATGGGCAGGACAATCATGTTCTTGCAAGAGGGCAACGGAACGGGAAGGTTGGGCGGAGACCACAAAGGTAGAAAAGCGCTTAACTGCTTCTTCTCTGATAGTTTGGGCCAGTTTCGCAAATTGATGGGGCAAAACTGGTACTGGGCGGGTCGCCAGATTAATACTGTTTTCAGTCGGGGCAGTTTCCGTTCCTAGTTCCGATAAATGTAATTGCTTGAATGGGGCTGCTGCTGCCAAAGATTCGGCAAACGTCCGATGTATTTTCGGCAAGGATATTTCCAGATTAACCAGGGCCCATTGTTCTTCAGCGTGGGCCAACCAGCTATTGCTATGGGCCGCAGATTGGATGGGTTCGTCAATGGCAATTAAGGTGCGATCGGGCAAGTAGTCGAGTAAAGAAGCGGGCCCATGAAAAGCTAGTCCCAGAAAGCGTCGGATCCCTTCTGATGCTTCTACATCCTGTTGGAGATGGGCCTTGATAATGGGAGCAAAATCAGTAGGTGTGAGAATTAACTGCCGAATGCGATCGAGCGATCGCTGAGTATTAGGGTCAAACTCCCGCAGTTGTTCCAGTTCATCTCCAAACCATTCCAAGCGGACTGGCAATTCCGCAGCGACGGGAAAGATATCAACAATATCACCTCGACGACTCCATTGTCCTTCCGTTTCCACCAGGGGCACGCGATCGTAACCCAGTTGAGCGAGTTGACGATCGAGGGTCTGTTGCTCAAAAAACATCCCCTGTTGTAGGGGAATAAAGTAAGGTTTAAGGGCATCAGGTGGGGGAAGATGAGGTTGGAGCGATCGCTCGGTAGCGACGATGGCGATACGATCTTCCCCGGCAGTCGATTTAGCGACCAAATCAGCCAAGACCTGTATTTGACCCCAAGTCATTTCCGACTCAGGGTCAAAAGGTTCATAGGGAGAAGCTTCCGAGGTAGCATAAAAATGCCAAATCTGCCAACCCATAGCCTCCAGTTGAGTAACCCAGCGACTGGCTTCTTCGGTAGTAGCAGTAACTACAAACAGAGGGCGTTTCTGGGCCTGAGCCAAAGCGGAGGCCACCAATCCTTTAGGGAAGCGGGGGATACCCTGGAGAGTTAGGCACCCGGACCGTTCCAGTTTTCTGAGCAGTTCCTTCGTCAACTGAGAGCGTCCGATTTCGCGAATAATTGCAGAGAAAGCCATAGGTAGAATGGTTGAAAGTCAATTTATGCTGCACTAGAATAACAATTAGTGAGTAGTATTATACTCAATTAACCTAGCAAATAATTGCGCTCGACGAGGGGCCATAACGACTGAGTAGCAGGCCAGACCCCTGTCCGGAGCGCGATGGAGGCGGTCCGGGAACCGGTGTCAGGAGACCCCATTAGTCAAAGAAAGCAGGTAGCGGGGGATGGTGGTTTAGGGGAGGGGTGGGGCCCCCCGATCGCGTAGCGTGCGCGCAGCGCAATCGGGAGAGTTGACTACCTGTGGCGAGATGGGAGTTTGGGGACCCGACAGCAGAAACACTGTTTCAGGAATTGGCAAAAATTGATATGATTAAGAGTTAGATGGGATGTGATTTCCAAGCTAGATTGATGGCAGAGTGGGAAAGACAGATTGGGGTCGTGTTACTCTAATTGGAAGGGGAAGTAGTCAACCTTTCCAGTCCGACCTCCAACGAGGGCGGAACTGGCAGGATTACGAAACTGCTGGTGGAAGAGGGGGACCAAGTCAGCGCAGGACAGGTGGTGGGGATTCTGGACAGCCGCGATCGCCTGAAAGCGGGGTTAGACACAGCTAAAAAAGAAGTGGCGATCGCCCAAGCCCAGCTAAGCCAGGTAAGAGCCAGTGCCAAAGCGGGAGAAATAGCGGCCCAAGAGGCAGAAATAGAGCGGGTGAAGGCTCAACTGCGGGGAGAAACGGCGACTCTCCAGGAGAGGATCGATCGATTAAAGGCGGAGTTGAGGGGGGAAACAGCCACCCAAGAGGCGAGGATAAAAGGATTAGAGGCAGAGTTAGAGAATGCGGAAAGGGAGTATACTCGCTATCAGAAGTTACACTTAGATGGTGTCATTAGTACGTCGGAGTTTGAAAGTAAGGTGCTAATCTGGCAAACGGCGAGAGAACGGTTGAATGAGGCGAAAGAGAATCTGAATAAAACTCAGTTAACTTTACAAAAGCAGATCATCGAAACACAAGCTAATTTGAATCAAATAGAATCAACTCTGCAACAGCAAATTAACCGAGCCCAAGCAACCCTGGAACAAATTGCGGAAGTGCGAGATGTGGATGTCAAAGCAGTAGAAGCGGAAGTGGAACGGGCGATCGCGGCGGTGAGTCAGGCCCAGGCAGAACTGGAATTGGCTTTCGTGCGATCGCCGATAGATGGTCGCATATTAAAAATCCATACCCGTCCGGGAGAGCGAGTGGGGGATGATGGGATCGTGGAAGTAGGAAACACGGACCAGATGTATGTGGTAGCAGAAGTATATGAAACAGATATAGGGGAAGTGCGGATCGGTCAGCGGGCAGTAGTAACTAGCGAACATGGAGGTTTTGAGGAAGAATTACAGGGAACAGTAGACCAAATCGGCTTGAGAATTGGCAAACAAGACGTGTTGGATAGCGATCCTGTGGCAGCGGTAGATGCGAGAATAGTAGAAGTAAAGATTCGCCTGGATGAGTCAGATAGTAAAAAGGTTTTTGGCTTAACTAATTTGAAGGTGCGGGTCAGAATTGAAATTTGATTTGGGAATAGGAAATGGACAATTGCGAATGGACAATTGCGAATAGACAAGATTCTCGTTCCCGGAGCCTAGGAACGTAGTTTGGAGGCTCCCGCCTCCGTACGTGGTTAATTGGAGATCGCCCGGTCAGGAGGTGAAAAAAATCGCCCCCTGCAAGCATAAAAAGGCGATCGTTTAATGCGATTAATAAATAAAGACAATTGCTTGTCGTCTTTAAGCTTCTCTATTACCAAGCCAGCCTACTGTCATGGTATATAGTTCCTTCTCCAGGAGCTTGAGAATTCTTTGTTTATCTGACTCTTCCAGATCTCTTATTTCTATACTGTCATCCTTGACTCTTAAAGACGGTGAAATATTTTGTTTGCCCTCCCAAGGCTTGATGCCTACAATTGCTGTGATTACAGTACCCAGAGAAGCTACAGCAGCTATTGACAGCATGATTTCTAACATTTTGAGAACCTCCGCTAAAAATTATTAGTTTTCGCTTATTAATTTACAAGTGCCACTTGCAATGACTGTCAAAACGAACATCACGATTTAAAAATAGGAAACTATACTTGGATCGTAAGAATTATCTGTTGAGATGTAAGGAAACCACAGACATGAAATAATGAGGAGTACAATTGTTAACCCTCCACAAAATAGCTTAATGAGGCGATTCTTTTCTGCACTTTCAAAAAATAGAGAACCGACTTCTTCCGCCGCGATCGCTACACATACCAGAGAGAGTTCCCCTTTTGGAGATATGTTATCCAAACCTATAGAGCTTCCCTTCGCCACCATTGTCATAGCTTTGACTAGGAACGGTACTAATGGAACGGTCACTTTGAATAGCAGCCAACGTATAATCTTTTCCACGTACTAACTTTTACACCACTTACTTACAGACCACGCCTCCAAAGCGATATGCCTTGTTGGGGCGAGTTTTAACTTCCCCTTTTTTATCATCATTGATATGGGCAGGGTTGACGGCTCATTTTTGGCTCATTTATGCAAGAATGATAAAAATGAGCCAAAAATGAGCTAACAAGCAGGCAGTATGGCAGTACAGCTTGTTCGCTATTTAATTAGTACAATAACAGCATTTAGTAAACCAGTTCTTAAACGTATTTGTTCCCATCAG
>JACOMV010000136.1:0-2475 GCA_014324065.1 Hormoscilla sp. SP12CHS1
CTGATGGGAACAAATACGTTTAAGAACTGGTTTACTAAATGCTGTTATTGTACTAATTAAATAGCGAACAAGCTGTATGCAGAAAAATTCCAAAGAAAAATAACATTGGGGGTTTATTTGCGACCAGACATTAACACCAGCGGAATCTTCCGCCACTGAGCATGACCGCGAATATTCTGAAATACATCCCAACCGCTGACTTTAGACAACAGGAAATCTAGCATGATCAGGTTTGGGCGTTCCTGGCGGATAAATTTCAGTCCTTCTTCGCCATCTTTGGCTTCCAGGACTTCAAAGTTACCTTTTGGCAACATATCCCGCACCCGCATCCGGATAACTCTACTGTCATCGATAACTAATATCTTGTGTTTTTGTGCCACGACTGACTCCTAGTGATGGTGAGTGTAAAGATGATATTATGAGTTCACAGGTTGAAGATATTGATGCCCCAGTTGCGGTTAAAAATATCAGCATGACCCACAGGTGGGGTTAAAATTACACTGCTTCAACTAGAATACCCTCTGACCAAGGGAAATTAATCAATTCAGTTCTACATATTAACGTACAGAGTTGGCCTAATATACTACATGTCCATGACCAAATCTGACCGAACTCAGTCCGCTGCCAGGCAGCGCCGTGCCTCAGGAGATCGTCTCCCACCTTGGTTGCGACGCCCTGTCGGTAACGCTAGTGATATTTCTACAGTACAGCGAATTATCAAGCAACGTCAAATTCACACAATCTGCGAGGAGGGACGCTGTCCCAACCGGGGAGAGTGCTATGCTAATCTGACGGCGACTTTTCTGCTGATGGGGCCTACTTGTACTCGCTCTTGTGCTTTTTGTCAAGTGGATAAGGGTCACGCACCTATGCCCCTAGATCCCACCGAACCGCAAAAGGTGGCAGAGTCCGTGCAACTTCTAGGGTTGCGCTATGTGGTGTTGACTGCGGTGGCCCGAGATGATTTGCCCGATCGGGGGGCGGGTTGGTTTGCGGCCACAATGGCTGCGGTACGCCAGATGAACCCAGAAACGGAAATTGAGGTGCTGACACCGGATTTTTGGGGACAAAAGGAATTAGTGGCTAAGGTGGTGCAAGCTAAACCAGCTTGTTATAACCATAATCTGGAGACGGTACGACGCTTGCAAGGACCAGTTCGTCGTGGGGCCAAGTACGATCGCTCCCTAGATGTGTTACGTTTTGTGAAGGAGTTGGATCCGACTATACCCACGAAGTCGGGGTTAATGCTGGGACTTGGGGAAACGGAAGCGGAAACGATCGAAGCTATGGCCGATCTGCGGGCCGTCGGGTGCGATCGCCTCACCATCGGTCAATATATGCGCCCTTCCCTCGCACACCTGCCGGTGCAGAAATACGGGACCCCAGAGGAGTTTGATAAATTGGGCGCGATCGCCCGCGATCTGGGTTTCTCTCATGTCCGTTCCGGTCCCCTAGTTCGCAGTTCCTATCACGCCGGAGAAGTCAAGGCGTAGGACAGGCGTCTCGCCTGTCAAGAGTTATCAGCCAATTTTTAGATTGACAATTGTTTCTCGATCGCACGCATAAACAATTGTTCACTCACCTATTTACATGCGATCGCAGGTAATATTTTCAGCATTTTATCTTGTTTTTCATTAGCGGGATTACCCGAGTTCGGCATTTCCCGAATTTCGGCTTTGATCTTTTTGATTTCTTCAATTCCTTGATTTCTGTAATTTTTGCTTCCAGTTGGTCTTGGAGAATGCCCCGATCGTCAAAATTGCCTCTATCGTATAATTACAGACATTTTTTCATCTCCTCTAGAGTGAATTTATAGCGTTTTTCACCCTGGTGAGGTACACCCGTAACTTAGCACTCTTGGCTATTAAGGGTGGGGGCAAAAAATTGCTGTACCTCACTAGCCTGAAAACCGCAATAATAGTTTGAAAAACTTCTATCAAAGCCAATTGTTATCCTTGCTATCCATGAGATGCTTATCCTGAAATCTGCACGACGATCGAGCGAAGTTTGAGATAAGGAATTCGCAGGAGATCGGACATGCTTTGTCGATCGATAACTACCCAGAAATTAATCAGCAGACAAGTACATCCTAGAAAGAACAGGATGTAGGTAGGTGCCATGACTACCCCAATGATGAACCAACTCAGCACGTGCAGAAACATGGCGATCGCCGGTAGTGACGCAAATCCTGCCGCCCACCAGACTTGAACCCGAGGGCGACCGACGGTCACCAGAATCATAGTCAGCAAAGTTGCCAGCAGGTTAACTGGCACCAGAAAGGCACAAATGGCGATGCAGTGGTTCCTTGAGAATTCCCAGAGAATGTTAATGTCAATTAAACTAAGCCATTCCGTCACCGGACCGACTCGTCTTCAGAACCGGACGTGAGACTTTCGCCTCATCCGGCTCCTCAGTTTCGCCATCTTTGTCATAGATACGGCTTCTTCTGCTACCATCTCTGGCAGACTTGTGGTC
>JACOMV010000136.1:2557-13155 GCA_014324065.1 Hormoscilla sp. SP12CHS1
ATTATCTCAGTTTTCGAGTGTCGGGTAAGCTCTATTTCCTCTCCATGTTTTGTCCTGCCAATGAAGTTCCATTGAACCTCCTTGGTAGGGGTCCAGTACTTCCTGGCTATCCATTCACCCGATTTGTTGGGATGCCTTCTGCTTGCCCATTGCCACAGTATTTCCCACAGGTAATGTTCCATATCGCTGTAAGTTTCCTTACTTACCACAGTCTTAAAGTAGTTGCACCAACCCCGTATTACTGGGTTCAATTTGGCTATCAATGCTACCTGTGGTGCTGCTTTGTGGCTGCGCACTATCTGAGATAGTCGCTCTTTATGTTTCCTGATGGATTTGCTGCTGGGCTTAATTAGTGTCTTGAACCCTAGGATGGTCCCATTAATTGATTTGCCGCTTTTGTGTTTTCCCACCTTATACTGTCGGATATTGAACCCTAAGAAGTCAAACCCCGGGTTATTTCCTTCTAAGGTATGGGATATGTTGGTTTTCTCAGCTTTTAACTCAAGACCTACTCCTATTAACCACTGTTCTATCACTCCTTTTGCCCGTTCTATCATTGACAGGTCATCGTGCATTACCACAAAATCATCCGCATATCTGATTACCGTCGGGTTTTTCTTTTCCCCTTTGGTTCGAGCTAATTCCATCACTGTTTCCTCTAACCCGTGTAGGGCTACATTGGCCAATAATGGTGATATCACTCCACCTTGGGGGGTCCCGGCGTCTGTAGTTTGCAATGTCCCCTGGTCCATTACCCCGGCTTTTAACCATGCCCGTATTTGCCTACGGATTGGTGATGTGGTATTCAGTTTGTTTAGGAGCACTGATTGGTCTATCCTATCAAAACACTTTGTAATATCCGCATCTAACACCCACTTAGACTTGTACCTGATGTTGAGGAATATTGCATCAATTGCATCGTGGCATCCCCTTCCTGGCCTGAATCCATATGAGTTGGCCTCCATATATGCTTCCCATTCGGGCTCTAGCGCTTGCTTGACCAACCCCTGTAATGCGCGGTCGTACATCGTCAATGGCCGATGAGCATCCCGTCCTGGCTTTGGTATCCACAGTCGCCGGGTGGGTTTGGCCTTTGCCTCTCTGGTAACCTTTAGCTGCCTTGCCAGTTTTTGACGCTTCATTGGGGACAATGCTGTTACACCATCCAAACCTGCCGTCTTCTTTCCCTGGTTTTGTTGTGTTACCTGTCGTACCGCTATCATCTTTGTGGACCATGATCTATTCAGTAACCCTTGGAGTTTGCGAACTTTCCGCTTATTGCCTTCTTGTGCCGCTCTGTAGATTCGTTTTTGCAGCTTAAAGACTATCCGTTCCAGCTTACGCCAGGGGACGGCCTTCCATTCATACTCTTGCCTTTCGGCTAAGTTCCGTGACATATTCACTACTACTTACAACTCCACAATTGACGAAACCGTGAGGGCGTCAGCTCTATCCTGCTCATTACAAGCAAGCATTTGCTTCTCCACTCAATCTTTCCTGGTTGAGACCTGCCTGATGAGAGCAGATGTTACGCCTGTGGTGGCTACTCCATCTATCGACCGGTGATGGAGAGTACTACAACCGGTTTACTTCGTTCCTACAGATGATTGGTCGTAACCTTAGGTAGATTCCTTACGCCGGGTTTATTGTCAGTGCTTATTGGTCGGTATGATACCCGCCAATGACCAGTATCCTTTCCCTTTTGGGCCAGTGTGTCAGCCTTATTACACTGGTTTCTTTTAACGACGCTGCAACTCTTTGCTTTATGCTCACCATAGTTACTCGCTCGACGTTGACCGGTTTAGGCTACCAGTCAGAGCGCCTTTCCCTCCCGCTTCACGGTTTGATGCCATCTCGAACGTGGGAAGAGTGCTACTACTCCTGCACTTGGAGAGGTGGACTTGCACCACCATCATCTGTAAGTTGTCAGGGCTAATGGAACCCTGCTAGCGGTTTCCCTTCTGGACCCATGTCCAGTTGGTTTACGCTAAACGAGTCGCACATCATAGGTAAGATTCTAGCATAGCATCTGAGTTTTCAGTTATGAACGCATTTACACAAATTACCATTGAGGGCTACCGGCGCTTGTTCGATCTGAATCTGGAGCTGCGACCCCTGACTGTGATGATTGGTGCTAATGGTGTGGGGAAAACTTCTTTCATTGGGGTTTCCGCCAGTAGCAGCAGGAACCTTAGCATTGACTTGGAAGGATAAAAACTTTTCCGAACCCTTTTACATGGAGCAGCTATCGGAAGGTAAATTGCGATTTCTCTGGCTAGTGACCCTCTTACAAAGTCAGGAGTTATCTGCTATCACTATGATAGACGATCCAGAAGTTTGCTTGCATCCAGAGTTGTTGCGACTGTTAGTAGATGTCATGCGAGAAGCTGCTCAACGCACTCAGTTGATTGTAGCAACCCATTCAGATCGGTTAATTAGATTTCTCGATCCCAGAGAAGTCCTAGTTTGTGATGCTGTTTCTGGGCTGACAACTATGACTTGGGCTGACTCTCTAGATTTAGATAAATGGCTGACAGACTATAGTTTAGATAAGATTTGGGCAATGAACTTGATAGGAGGCAGACCTGAAAATTTCCATGAGATCATGTCTGGATGATTAACCATAATAAAAGATCTCTTCGTAGGTTGGGTTGAGCCCAGCGAAACCCAACCTACGGGTGATAAAATTTTTATTATGGGCATTTAATCCGACATGATATGAGAGCATGTCTTGTTTGATAGATTAATTGAGAAGCACTAAAGTGCTTACTACGAACGGAAGCACTTTAGTGCTTACTACGAACGACTCTTATTTTTGGGTAGCCTGTCGTGCTTGTTTAACCATGGCGATTAGAGTATGATGGGCGTCTTCAGCATCGGCCAGAGTATGGTCGAATTTTATCCGTACAGGAACTTCCGAACCGTTGATTTGGGCTGTGAGATCCATTCCTTCGGGGTCTATGGAGTTCATGTAAGCTGATGTCGTTTCGGGACTATTGCCAAAGGTTTGGGCGTAAAGGGCGATCGCCTCTGCGTGGTCTTCATTCATGTGCTTGCAGATGCGATCGCTAATTGGGGGCGTAATTTTTTCTGACATGGCAGGATTCTCAGTTGATTTGGTTTGTATATTATGCTGAATTTTTACTCAACCCTAACTTATCTTCAAGTTTACCTTAATTATTTCGGGAACATGGCAGATATACTGACATTAGCAATTAGACATGCTCCCAATTTTTTATCCCTACGCGCTAAAAGTTGCGATCGCCTGTATATCCCGATAACTCAGCCAGTTCGTTCAACCCTTGCACTCCTGGGTACAACTGACCCTTAAATTCCCAAGTCGGATAGCTTTGGACCCCCGCCGTTTTGCATAAACTAGGCTGCGTATTTTTCCCGTTCGGGTCACACTCAATGTAGTTTAATTCAGCAACTGCTTCTTTTCCAAATAATTTCTTTTGATCTTGGCAGTGACTGCACCAAAATGCTCCATACATTTTAACTCCCGCTGCTTTGAGATGCTTGGCGAGGGCAATTTTTGCCGGATTTGAAGTAGTCGTAATCGCATAGCCGCCTCCTTCGGCCCGGGGATTATTAATGGGAGCATGAACTGCTAAAGTTCCCACCAGAGTAATCATTCCCACGATCGCTCCGATGAAAAACACTTGCCCGATATCTTTCCAATCACGACCGATGAATGCTAGTATACATAAACTCAGAGAGCAAACAGCGGAAAAAATACAGTACAGACAAAGGGACTCGATCTCAAATGCCATCACGTACATCAGATAGCCGCTGAATAGCGCCATTGATGTCCCGCCTACGAACATTAACAACCACGTCCAGTGTTCTAGATTTGAACGCAATTCCTTTTGGGAATCAGGATTGAGCAACCAAGGCGACACTGCCATCCCGGCCATACTAGCATAAGCTAAAAAACCGAACAGTGCCAGAGGTAAGCCAAAAACAGTCGCATAGGGACTAGACAGTACTTTATCACAACCCACCGTGGGACAGGCAGCTGATTCTCCTGCAAATTTAATCGCAGTCAGATAGGCCGTTGTCACCGCACTTAAAGTGGCGACGATCGCAATTATAAAACGCGACTGACGATGAATCCAGGGAGAAGGACGTTTACGGCGCATAAATGTCTCATTTTTTTGTAGGCTATTTCTGTAGAAACCGGATTGATCTCCTGTCATATGAGGACACCAACCCGGTTTCAGTATCGAGTAACTGATTATGTGGCCTGAAGGGGAAGTTGTGCTTCGGGTTCGGACTGGCCATCTAGTAACCACATCCCCGCTGCAATCTTAGGTTGAGTTGCATGCAAACTTAACCCCTGCTGCAATCCTCTGACTAGCAACTCTAAGCTTTCTACCAGTTTGGGGTCAAATTTGGCTCCCGCTTGGGCCTGACAATCTGCTAATGCCCGAGTCAAGGGATTTTCTCTAGACCGATCGTCTTTATATATTGTAACTCGCTGCTGAAATGAAGCCACTAACCCTAAGATCCTTGATTCTAAGGGAATTCCGTCATAGGCTAAACCATCTGGTTGCCCGGTACCATCCCAGCTTTCTGTCTGATGGGCCACGATCTGGGCGATCGCCTGCAAGCGAGGCATAATCCGCAAAATTGAGGCTTTGGGTATTTCTGTACTCTCCTGCATTGCCACTTGCTGGGCCGCTGATTTACTTGCAGAAAGTACCTCCTCCACTCCTTGTAATGGTGCCATCCGATGCAGTAACCCCGCCAGACGCAGACGCTTCACTTGCCATGCTGGCAGATCCAATAACTGCCCCATTGCTTCCGATATCGTCGCTACCTCCGCTGCTGCCATGGGATTTCTGGCATCCGCCCGATCGATCAGCTGTGCCATCCGTAAGAATGCCTGCATTTTATTAGACACCAGATTTTCATCTAGCACTTGTCGATCGCTAGCATCCGGCAGATCCTGCTGACTCGTTTGCAGATATTTCACCACCCGCGACACCACTTTCCCCAGATCTTTCCCTGACATTTGGCCGCTAGTCATCTTCTCTAATTGGGATGTTAACTTCTGTTCCAACTCCCGATCGTAGCCCCCAATATGCGCGATCGCCAGTTCCACCGTTTCCCGGACTAAATCTGGTTCAAAAGTCCAGAAACCATAGAATTTCCTTTCTTTATCTTCACTTGGTTGTCCTTTGGCCCCATAATCAGCAGCAGACAACTCTTGACAAAGTACCATCGCCGTATATTGGGGCGACAGAATCATCAAATGCCACTCTTCGGCCACCGGATCCCCTGGTTCTAAGCCCACCAAGGTCACATTTGCCAACTGACTGGTATGATGTTCGCTAAACCCAGTCCCCGAGGCCGCCATAATTACAATATCAGAGGCCACCTGGGCAATTTCTCCGTAGCGATCGGCCTCTTGGAGGTACCATTTCCCCAGTTGAAATGCCGCGATCGTCACCGGGTTTCCCTCTGACTCCAGAATAAAATCTTCCAGAGCATGACACAGAGCCACCAGGGTATTTTTATAGTACACCCCAAAGTTTAATGGTCTTTTACTGCCCCGATGCGCGCGATCGAGCTTTTCTAAAATGGAATCTTTTAACATGGTTTTTCTTTGAGATAATCCGTAGGGTGGGCACCGCCCACCTTACTGCTGTTAAAACGTCTGCTGGGCACCACCCACCTGATTGCACAAATTTTAAAATGTCTGCTGGGCACCGTCCACCTGATTGCTATTAATTTATCGCAACCATTTCCTTTTGCTGAGTCTCCTGAACTTTAACCTTACTCCTGAGAGCTTCTGCTAAGAGAGCACAACCCAATCTTTCCTCCAGGATCTGCATCACTTCGCGCCCAAAATCATTCGGGTTGCGCTGCCACGCTTCCAGACAAACCTCTCCGAAGAAGGAACCCAATGGTTCGGGATTCCAGAGTAACTTCCTCGCTGTCCAGGGCATCATACTCATCGGATTATAACCCGGTTTGAGGATATTATTTTTGAAAGCGTACTGTTCTAAATGAGTGTGGGGTTGCAGGCCGATGAAGAAGATTGCGGGTTCCACTTTATCCGCGCCAAATATCCGCTCTAACTCCCGATGATAGGCGATCGTCTGGCGAATGGTCTCATAGGTTTCGTCAATCACATTAAATGAATAGTTGACCGAAACCAAGTCATTAAACCCAGCTGCTTTCAAATCCCGGCAGTTTTCCAGCACCACCCGCAGGTTATAACCCATGCGCATTTTGCGCACCAGTTCCTGGGAACCGCTAGTAATGCCGATTTCAAAGTAATTCATCCCCGTTTTCACCATCAGGTCGCACAACTCGGGTGTCAAATTATCCGCCCTGATGTATGCTGCCCAATGGATATCATCCATCCCCGCATCCAGGATTTTCTGCAACAGTTCCACCGCGTCTGGTATGAACTTCCGGGCCGGGATAAACTGAGCATCAGTGAACCAGAAGTTTCTAATCCCCCGCGAGTATAGCTGGCGCATTTCCGATACCACCTCATCCGCTGGGTCGATCCGCACCTGCTTGCCCTCCACTACCGTATATATGCAGTAGCAGCAGTTATGGGGACAACCCCGCTTGGTTTGCACCCCCAGGTAGAAATCTTGGTCTTGCAGGTAATAGTCAAATTCTGGCCAGATGCTAGCAATATAGTCATAATTGCAGGCAGTTTTCTCCATCGGGGCCGGTTGTTCGTGGATCATTCGCTGACGGGGTTGGGTAACCCCCACCACATAACAGCGTTCGTCGCTGAAATCTTCACCCCGCAGCATCTTCTCTAACAATGCTTCTCCTTCTCCCACAGAGACGATCGCCCCGATGGGCAGCATAGTCCCCAACTGTTCGTAGAACACGCTCACAGCACCGCCTCCCACCAGCAGGCGACAGTCAGGATGATATTTGCGGGCCCGTTTGAGTCCCCGTTCGATCAATCTCAGGTTGCGCCAGAGTTCGCCGTAGTAAGAACTGGCCAAGCGGAAGCCTCCCAAAGCCCCCCGCAATTTGATCCAAGGATTGCGCCCATAGTAGAACTCAAAGGCATTTTGCAGCGGATTGCCCCCTCTGCCCCCCACCGGTGCATAGATCTGAATATCCCGCCAGGAGAAGACCAGCAGCGTGGGTTTAAATTCATCAATGCACCGGTCCAAATCACTGGCAAAATCTAGCGGCGGCACAGTTCCGAGGTCAAAAATCCGCTGTTCGACTTCCCCAAACAGCTTGTGAACGCGATCCGCTAGGTACACAACCCCGATCGGGAAGATGGGGTTGCAGGGGAGGCGAACGTATAGAATCCGGTTTGCCATGAGTATGGACTCCTAGAGGTCTCTGTCTTCATGAAGAATTATGAAACAGTTTTTCATATAACTTCACAATAGCATCGCTTTTCCCTCCAGCTCTGGTATCCCCTCAGACTTTACGCCTTTACTGCCGGTCTTTCAATTTCGCCCCTGGAGTCTCCACAACTGGAAAACCTCGATATATCATGTTATATATGCTACACATATATAAATTATGACATAAAATAATTAAAGATAATCTCGCCCAAATTGTAGTTATCAAATATAGATATGTCTTCTTAGGAGCGGGAGTTTAGAAAATAATGTCTATCCTATAGTATAATGAGCGATTGCCTGCCACGCTCCATTGATAAGTATTATCGATGGTAAAGATAAGAAAAACTTGGCCTATAGCTCAAGCCCTTACAGGAACTAGGATCGAGCATGAGAATTTATGCTGATGGTAGTCGGGGTTACAACACGCTGAGATCCCATAGTGTTAAGGTGAGATTGTCAGGATTATTTAGGATTGTTTCTGTTATAAGTCATGGCTCAAATTCTCGATCCCCTACCTCTTAATCAATCTGGCCGCATCCTTTGCTGCTACGTAAATGCCACCAGTAAGGTGCAGGTCGCTCGGATATCCAATATCCCGAACTGGTACTTCGAGCGGGTTGTCTTTCCCGGACAGCGGCTGGTGTTTGAAGCTGTCCATGAAGCTGTTCTAGAGATCCACACCGGCATGATGGCTAGCGCGATCTTGTCGGATAATATCCCCTGCGATCGCCTGATGCTGCATGAATTAGAAATTCCCAAGGACAGCAGCAGATCTGTAAAGGTAGAAGAATTTACACTGCCCAAACAGGCCACAAAGGTGATTAAAGCCCCAGCTCTGACCTCAGTCGATTAGAAATTTCAGTGGAAGCATATAGATGGAAAAGTCGCCCAAGGACTGGTCAATAAGTCACCACGGATTTTTTGGATCGGGAATAGTTTAGCAAATAATCCGACTAGAAAATACCTTTGAAAAAGTTTTTTAGCTTTACCCCACTCTCGCTGTTGAGGGTGGGGTAAAATATTTTTTTAGCCCACCGGGGCTATTGACTGTACCATCCTGACGAAAAAAGATAAGATTCTTGAATCTACCTGATTTTCTCTGGTTGTGGAAAATCGCAGCCTGGTCCATGGGTTTCTCACTGTTGGCCTACCTACTCCTAGCTATCACTGGTGGCTGGATGTTTTGGGCTCGCCAGCATCGCCGATGGCGACCTCGGTTCCTGGTCCGCAAGCTGCATTATCTCCTGGGCGGGATTCTGGTAAGCTTAGTCTTACTGCTGCTTGCTATTGGAATCGTCGGCACCCTGGGTCATTATGGTAGCTTGGGCCACTCCATTCATCTGCCAGCAGGTTTGGCAGTGGTGGCTTTAGTGTTGCTCTCAGCTTACACCGCTACCCAAATTAGTCCCTACCGACCTTGGGCGAGAACTGTTCATATCACGACAAACGCTGTTCTGTTTTTCGGTTTGGTTCTGGTTTCCCTTACGGGTTGGACTGTTGTCCAGAAATATCTCCCGTAGGTTGGGTCTCCCGTAGGTTGGGTTGACCTTAGGAAACCCAACGAACAACGAACAACGAACAACGAACAACGAACAACGAACGCAACGCAGATCGCATCATTGGTTGGGTTGAGGCACGAAACCCAACCTACGGCTTTTTGAATTTTGAATGAGAGAATTTTGAATTGCTTATGACCTCGCCCAGCATCTTTCGGATCTCCCCTGTGATTAGAATCACCCTGTTGGGGCTTTATATCGCTCTGACAATACCATTACCATTTTTATCCAGGCTGAACAACACCACACTAATACTAACTGGGTTCCTGTGGTTCGGTATTGGTTTGGGATTAGTTGCACTTTATGGGGCCTTGAGCGAACGAGTTATATTAGACGATCGGGCTATTCAGGTAACTTATCCTCACTGGGTCCCTCGTTTATTTCGTAAAGGTTGGTCATTACCTTGGTCGGAAATTAAAGCTCTCAAACCCCGTACTACCGGACAAGGTGGACTGGTTTACTACTTTCTCTCTCGGTCAGGAGGGGCTTATTTGTTGCCGATGCGAGTGGCGGGATTTGCTAAATTGGTCAGAGAAGTGGAAGCTAAGACAGGTATTGATACTACCGATGTCCGTCCCCTGGCACAACCCTGGATGTACTCGATCTTGTTCGGGTTTACTCTGCTGTTGCTTTTGGTAGATAGCTGGACTATCTGGACATTCTTTCATATTTCCTGATAATAAGGCTTAAAATTATGTTGGTAGTTCCGAGTTCAGTCTTCCACAGCGGGTTTGCTACAGAAGGACTAAAGTCCTTACTACAAACCTAGAGAAAGACTAAGTCTTTACTACAAACCTTACGATCGGCGATCGCATCGCCCGCTTGCTCAGAAAAAATCGGATCGATCCAGATGAGGTGTAATGTCGCGTTATGTAGGCGATCGCACCTGAGATTGGCTAGAAAATACTTCCAAGTTGTTCAGCTGCTGCTGCTTGTAGGTGTTCGGGAGTATACCCAGTAGTTTCAATTGCAACAGCAATATGTTCTTTGTCACTATCCTGTAGGTGCAACCAGAGAACTTTACGACCATCATCAAGATCTCGTGGCGATCCTTTTACGCTATTTTTAGCAGCAGAAAAGGCTTGAGAATCAAAGCGAACCAAGGCAAATCTTTGAGAATTTTCTCCATTTTTTTCCAGCTTTTCGGGCGGTGATGCCCTTGTTTTTCGGCTTGGACTTGGATTACTCGATCGCGAGATCGGCCTGATTCTGGTAACTTACTCCCATAAAAACGATTAGATTTTGATATAGGCTGTCCGCTAGTATTGATATAGGGTAAATAAACAAGAGTTTTATAGGCTTCATGAATATAGCAAACAGGTACACCAAGAGCATTACCTACCAGTCCCATTACCATTGTTTGTACCTTAAAGCCACCCGTTGCTGCCAGGGTAACTAAACTGTTCTCTTGAGCCTGCTGGATGCGTTGTCGTAATAGTTTTGCCATTTGCCCGAGAGGAGATCCAGACTCTTCCAATTCATAATTAATATCGGGAATTGGCTCAATATTAACATGATTTTGTCCGAGGTAATTTTGAAAGTATGCTTGCAGGACTTCAGCACATTCCTGACCCGAAAAGGTGGCTGAATGGAGAAGCAGGATGCGATCGCTAGAGTCTGGATCTAGAGCGTCGGTCCATTAATAATACTTGACAAATTTCAACTACTGTGCATGCACGAAAACTACGTATATTATCGT
>JACOMV010000137.1 GCA_014324065.1 Hormoscilla sp. SP12CHS1
TTTTGGCGATCAGCTTATCCAGTGCTGCTATCAGGCCATCCACGTCCGATAGGGTTTGGGCGATCGCGCGTTGTTCTTCATCTGAACGCGGCAAAGGTATTTGGAACGCAGCCATGTCTTTGCTGGTGATCTGATTAATGGTTGCGCCCATAATTTCCTTAATCTGTTTCTTGATAACATCAGATTGAAACTGATAGAAAACCAAGCCAGAAATATTGGTTCTGAAAACTGACATAAAAGCACCGAATGCGCTTCCTGCTGCTACAGAATCTATCATAGCGCATTTTCCGATCAGTTGCCGACTACCATTACGAACACAGATTAAAATATCTCCTTCTTCTACAATTACCCTTAAAGGCAAGGATAACGAACTATCTACATAAACCTTATCTTCGTAAGCTAGCCTATCGCTGTGAATATTGGAAGAACGCAACACTAACGTGCCATATTCACGGATATCATCCGGTTTATATGTCAAGCCAATCAAACTTTGCCCTATTTCTCCTAATGTTGTAACCTCCCAATCTTCAGGAATCACTCCAACCTCTGTTTGTTTATAACCTTCTGGCACTTGACTATTGTCGATCGCTAATTGATGCTTGCTCATTATCATACCCGACTGCTACAAAAACTTTTCACGTCAATTAACAATTATTTACCGTCTCCTCTGCAAATCCTGCAGAAATGTATTGCCAGCGTCATTAAGATTGCCATCCAGGGAGAAAGTCAGACTGCGAACTCGGATATCGTCATTCTTGGCGTCTAGGGGAAAGCATAGGGGTTTTGGATAGACTAAAACTGCTTCGTAACATTTTGTTGCTTTTGCATAGCTGACCATTTGGTGGAAGTCCCCGATCGCCACTTTATCGCCAGTCTTGTATTTAGTATCGAGGATATAGCGTGCTGCACCTGTTTGAGGGTCAGACAGGATTAAGTCGATCCGAAAATGCCGATTTTTATCCAGGGCGACTCGCTGTTGCTGCTTGACCAAAAAGCTTTTTGCTGTATGGTACTTCAGCCATTCGGCGACAAAAAGTTCGTATAAACGCTCGATATCGACTAAGAATGGTACCATGGCGCGATCGCCCTGCTTGTAAGAGGGTCCAGTATTTTCCAGAAAGAATCGACAGAGATTATGTAAAAGTCGATAATCTTGATTCAAACGGTTGTACTGTCGTCCCAGACAATCCGATGGACTACAGGGTAGCATAGTCACCAAACCTGATAAAGTATGATAAGCTTTTCTGACCGTTGGCCAGACTCGTTCCGAACATAAACCACTGCGACAAAGGAGCAACATTGTCCAAGCGAGAATCTGATTTTCCTTGATATCCCTAGTAGGTTCTTGATAGTGGCAGTTGAGCTTGACATTACCAGGGGAGTAGATAGATTGTAGCACACGCCCCCGCAGGTAAGCCAGTTGCTGAGTTTTCGGCAAGTAAGCCTGATATAATCCCTGACGACATCTGTCTAGGATGCGCTGGGCGAGCAGATAGGCTAATTGCTCGTATAATTCCTCGATCGTTTGACAGTCAATCAGACCTTCGAGCACCCGAAAGCTCTTTAACTTGTAAGCATAGGCCAGCATCCCAAATAAGTCATGCAATGGTACTTTCGGATGCAGGACGATGCTGAATTCTGGCGTCAAGGGGATATAACCAACCCATCCTTTAGAGGTAAGTTGCCAGCGATCGCCTGTTGGGGTATCTTGCAGTTTCACATATAGTTGACTGCTGTACTTTTGCCGCAACTGGTCAACTACGGACTGAGGAAGATCCTCCCGGGGCAAGCATAGGGATTTATGTTCTGTCAGGAAGATCGTTTTCATGGGCATCGATCGGGAAAATATTTTCTTATCGTAGGGCAGGCGTCTCGCCTGCCAAAGGGATGGTGCGATCGGTGCATCTCATATTTGTAAATTGAGAATTGCGAATGGAGAATGGTGTATATGCAGTGCGCGTAGCGCTAGGTGGAATGGGAAAATAACCCAATTCTCAATTTTCTATTCTCAATTTTCTATTCTATATTCTCAATTTGCTTTCACTGCACCCTAAGAATCGTACTGTTTCAATTACTTCGTCAACCATCATCAGACTCAAAAAACAGGGATGGTAAATCTCGATATCCACTCACTACACGCACAATTTCCACTCCATTTTCAATCACTCGATACAGAATAATGTAACCTTCTATGGGAATCCCCCGCAGTGAAGGTTTTATTTCCGCATAACTGCGTCCCATATTGGGAAACTCAACTAAATTCCGGCATTTTTTCTCAAATTCCTCTACAAACCGTTCCCCTGCCTCTATATTCCGACTGACAAAATAATCGAAAATTTTATCTAAGTCACGACTGGCTAAAGGAGATATAATGTAATTACTCATTTGTTGGTTTGTTGACTTGCTTTGTGTAATCTATCGCGCAGTCTAGCAATAACTTCGGTTCCATCGATTCCTTCACCTCTATCCAATTGTTCTATACCTAATTCAACTTTGGCGCGAGTTTCTTCTACCCAATGGAGATATTCTCTGTCTCGTTCTGCTAGCAGTTGAAACGCCTTCACTATTACATCATCAACTGTGCGATACTTGCCACTCTTTAGCTGTTGGCGCACAAATGCTTCTTGCTCTGGTTTGAGAGTTATCGTCATCTTTCTTATGAATAGCTACTATTAAATATACTACCATCTGACATGGAAATCGTCAACCAGGTCTCGATCTATTGCGTTTCTGTCCGTGGGAAAGGGGTTTGAGGGTTATGCCGAGTCTCGTCCATTCTTTTGATGTACCGGTGTCACGGTCATAGGACAGGCGAGAGACTCGTCCCACGTACCGAAGTTCGCCCGAATTACCCGTTTCGGGAAAATATTTTCTGCTGAATATTGTCCCAGCGAAACTCGTTAACTTGCTCGATGCGATCGAAGAAATATTCTTCCAGATAGGGTTCTATTTCCAGAAGCCAGATATCGGGAAGCTCTTGGGCTAGGTTATCTGTTAAAAAGAAAGAGATGCCAAGTTCGTAATGCTTGTCGGTGATCGCCTGATTCAACTGCTCTAGTATAGCAATCAAACCATCCACAGGAAAACCGGTATTTTGGTGATATCGCCGCAGTACCTGGTAGTTGGGGCGCAGTTCGATGAAGGCGAACCGGCGGCGCAGAGCATAATCCACTAGGGCGATCGAGCGATCGGCAGTATTCATCGTACCAATCAGGCGGACATTTGCGGGAATGGCAAAAGGTTCTTTGCTACCAGCTAAAGGAATGGTGCGATCGCGGTACTCCAGCAAGTACATCAATTCACCAAACACCTGAGCCAGATGAGCGCGATTAATTTCATCAATAATCATCACGCACCGACCCGAGCGAGATTTCGCCCGATAGCAGAATTCCAGAAAGCGACCGGGAACCAGAGGATAGGAGAGTTGTCCGGCTTGAGTTTGGGGACGAATACCCTG
Organism: Hormoscilla sp. SP12CHS1; assembly: GCA_014324065.1. Lineage (GTDB taxonomy): Bacteria > Cyanobacteriota > Cyanobacteriia > Cyanobacteriales > Desertifilaceae > Hormoscilla. The sequence continues at coordinate 3,458 of JACOMV010000137.1, forward strand.
AATAAAGTCTTCATAGGAGTAGGCGGGGTGAAATTGTACCAGTTCCGAGAACCCATCACCAGAGCCAATTAAATGTTGCGCTAGCTTTTGAGCAATGAAAGTTTTTCCCGTTCCCGGGGTTCCCGATAAAATGGCTTGCTTTTTTCGCTCGATCGCCCGTACCCATCGCTCCAATTCCGATACCGTCAAGCCCGTCTCCTCAGCCCATGCAGCTAAAGGATATTCCGGTTGCCATTCTACCTCCTTAACCTGCTCCCCAAAAACAGGTTTTTCCCCAACCATTCTGGCGTTCAATTCATCCTTTTTTTCATCCACAAGCCAGTGACAGAACAGATCGAACAAATCCCCATCTTTGAGTGCTGGCACCCCAGGTTGATGCATCTCCTGAGCCAATTGAGCAATCAGATCCTGTCCCAACTGATTGACAGCAGGATAATCTGCTAACTGATCGGTATAATCCTTCTGGCCAAAATAGTTAATTACCTGTAGGGATTGACCATCGATCGCCAGAAAGCGATCGGGTTGCAGGCCATTCAGGAACGGCGCGATCGCGGGAATTGAAAAGCTCTGAGAGTAGGGTTTGTGGTAAAATTTAATGCAAGCTGCTGATAGCTGATGGGGATAGTTTTGGCAGCGATGGAGAAAATTAACTAGGTTTTTTCCTACCGTCTGGATAATTTTCAGAGCGCAAACATCAAAATTTGTCCGCTGGGCCAGCAACTCGCGTCGGCGATCGCGCGATGCCGGAATTTGCAGAGAGATTACCTGGTTGACATCAGTCAATTGCAAATCCGTATCGGGGAATAGCTGTAATAATATGGGTTCGGTTTCCGCTGATTCTGATGCGATCGCTTGCAACTGATGGTCTCTTTGCTGACGCTGCTTTTCATAGGCTGCTTTTTGGCTGAGACCATCAGCGGTGTATAGATAGGAGCTAATAAATTCCTGAAATAGCCGGATTAACTTGCTTTTATGGATCACGATATAATTTCCTCACTAAAATTATAACTTTCCCCAATTTGGCATTCAGCCAAACTTTCAACTATACTCACTTCACTAGCTTTCAGATAACGATAACCTTGGGGAGGATAAAATTTCGCCCAATGCTGTCTAATAATTTCTAACTTTACAGGTTTGCTAAAGCGCTGTGATTTGCGCAAGCAAATTCCAAATCCGACCGACTTACCTTGATAATAGCTATAAAACTTATTTTTGCCTATCCCCGCTTTATTTTTTACCATCTGCCAAAGATCCTCTAGAGACTCTTCAAGAATTTCTTCTACTACAAATAAACCTAATAAAGCCTTTTGAGGACAAGAAGCATAGACTAAAACGAGATCGCCAGCAATTAATTTGGGACGGACCCGACGCAGCTCTACCGTCTTTTCGCCATTAAATATTTTCTTGGCATACTCCGGTTGCATCGACAATAATAGAACCGTATTTTCCATGAACTTCAACCTAACTTTCAGTGCCCATCTGATAAATGATAGCAAAAATTTCCGGAGATATATAATAAGGCAACTGCATTGGCACTTTTTTGCAGATAATTTCCCGAACTTTTTTCAATTCGATTGGTTGGCTAAACAATTCCGTATCGCTGAATGCGATCGCCATTATATCCTGCTTCAGATTGCAGCGAGCTACATTATATACATTTTGCCATTCATAGATGCCCAAGTTGCGGAAGCGCCGATATAACTCCTTGGGTTTGCCGATCGCCACATCGGACAACCGGGAGCAAGCGCGCACGGCACTTACTCCCGTATATCCCCGGTCTTTATCATCGCTCACATACCAAATAATTCTCCCACTCACCCCCGGCTTTAATTCTTTCGGTCCCTTATTAGATTTATAATAAATTGCTTCCCGGTTGATCGCCAGATCCGGTTTCCTCGCTCCAAACAAGGTTTGATTAGCCAATCTCACATCGAATAAGTTATGAGCCCAAAAAGGCTTAATGGGAACGATAAAACTAGGAATATCGGCATCAATAATCTTCGCAGGAAATAGATAACCTTCCATCTCCCACATGCTCATTTTTTTTCCCTCTATCATAATTTTAGCAAAATTAAGGCAAAAATTATATTCCCGGCCCAAACTATTCGCTAAATCAGTAAGTCGCTGTGAGAGCTGCAATTTGGTTTCCGCCACAGCTATATTGACCCTCAAAAAGCCATCTTTGACATTCACAAAATGATCCTTGTGAATAGCGGTAGTAACTATTTCCGACAAGCGGCGATCGGTAATTCTGGTAAATTGACGCTGTTCGCGAGCGGAAATTAATGTCGCCAGAAAAATTAAGTGACGGGCAATAGTAGGGGCGATCGGGCGATCGGCAACCCGCAGCATGGGAATTTCTAACTCCTGCTGCTTATGTCGATCGTACACTACTAAAGCAATTGGTTGATTTTCTCCTTCGGTGGCCGCCAAGCATTCAAACTTATCTGATTCTGCCACAAACCGACGTAACTTCTGCTGAAATTCGGCTTTAGTTTCACCCTGTTTAACAGCTTGAAAGCAGTTATATAAAATAGTTTGTTTGCCAGTGTTAATCCGCACATGTCTTAAAAAAGTTCCGGCCAGAAGCACTGGCTGATATTCCGTATTTTTGCGAACCTCATCTAATTTAATAACTAGATCCGTAGGAGAGAGAATGGATAACTTAAATTGTTCGTATACTTCGTCCGCCAGATCCAATATTCTCCGATCTTGGGTCAGGAAAATCTGCACGTCTGATGCCATAGTTCTAGCTATGTTGCGCAGATATGATTCTGAGAATATTCCTTTTGCAGTAAAAAAAGATTTTAGGGAATCATAAACATTATCGAACTTTGAGCGATCGCAGGGCAAGCGAGTAAATTTTTGGGCAAAATTGTATTTGACTTTTCTCTCCTCTAGATTGCTAATTTTATTAATACTGTTAAAAATTTCATCAGTTAAACACAACTTCAATTCATCTTCTAACCAATCAGCTAATAGCAATTGAGATTCGGCAGTGTTTTCATCATCATCAAGCTCGAAAAAAATGTTAGCATCTATGACGGCAGATAACTTATCTTCCCCTTGACGAAGGGCAGCAGAATTAAAAAGGTCAGAATGACCGTAGTCTAGCCACCAATATGTGTTTAATTTTTTAGGAGTTTTCGCAGGTTTATCAAATTGAGCGACAAAACCCAACTTAGGCCAAAAATTTTCCAACTGATAATCCCGGCGACAGGTTAACCCAATGCCACGATATTCTTTGGTAATGCCGACCAGATGGTCCACAAGCTTTTTGGCTATGCCATAACCGCGATATGATGGATCGATGCACAGATGGACGAGAGTGACGCGATCGAAAGAATCAGAAAGGGAATATAATAAATAGCCAATACATTGTTTCCGATCGAGAGCGACAATTATATGGCCTCTCTCAGCTTTTTGGATAAAAGCACCTTCGGGAAAAAAGCTCAGAGTTTTTTTATGGGCATCACCTAAAGCTATGACTGCGGGCAAATGGGGGGAGCGATCGTCAATCACTTCCATGGTAATCTGTGGCAGGGCTGTCACTTCCAACCTCCTCTCAGCAAGATATTTTTTTCTGCCGTCTAATTTAAGCGATCGCGTATTCTGTATGTTTTCTGACGTGGGGCGGATGGAAGGCAAGGCGAGAACGATTTTATCTTTGGGTACTCCAGCGGCCACCAATGTCTCGGTAATGCTGTCTTCCGTGCCGTCAAAATGAATCCATATTTTATCATTTTTGATCTGAACGTGAACCAGACAGTGATGAATGTGCTGTTCGGAATTCCACCCTTCCTTGACGATCATAAAATGGTTGCGATCGAGACTTTCAATGACAATACTGTTTATCTGACCGTGACTGTAAGGTATACTAGCATAGTCTGACAATGTTTGGTAGATGAGCCGGCGATATGCCTCTACAGTATCCATTCTACTATTACCTCCTGTTTTGAGTCGAATACAATCAGTTTAATGGGGTTGTTGGCGAGAACAACTTGCACGAGTTCTTCTGAGAATAATTCCTTATAAATTTCCACTCGAACTGCTAGATACAGAATGCGATCTGGTTCTACTCGTGCCATGATATTAGCATATATAATATACTGACCCAAGGCATTCTCTAGATCTTTAACGAGAGACGGACTGATGAAGCTCTTCACTTCAACTGCAATTTTTTGTCCTTGCCGTTCTGCTATCATGATTTTTTCGGCTCCGAGATATACAAATAGATCTCGTTTACCAATAGTCAGTTTTAAAGGATCGTCGGTTATTGTCCAGCCCTCTTTTTCAATGGCTGTTCTCACAGCATTATGGTAAATATCTTTTGCCACCGATCTACTTGGTTTCTTAATTCTAGTCCTCAGTAAATGATAAGCTGTCGCGCATCTAAACTGCATATTTGGACTGAGGGTCAAATCTTGGCGGTCCTTCGCTATAAGCGTTTCAAGCATAATGGCCATTTGGGACTAGGCAATTTGAATGTCTCACAGCTTACCCACAGCAGTTCCAAATATCCTAATTTTCGCCAGCGGCGACGCAAAAGCGAGATGAACCCGTCCCCCGGGAGCGCTAAAAGCACTGGGGGACACAGCCCAACTGCGCTGATGTTGCATTATTTAAAGTATCAGAGATCGAGAAAAACCCGGTACGAGCAAAAAACCGGGTTGATAGAGATGGGTGTATATATCCAGCGGAACTGGCTGCTGCCAGTAGGAGAGCAGCAAAATTAAGACAAACGTTTATAGGGGCGATCGCGAACCGTTCCGGAAAAATCGGGCCAGCGGATCGCCCCTACAATCTTACCTGCGGTGCAATGCCAATGAGGGGACTATCTGGCCAAACACTCCATACTGAGGGGCACCAAGTCTCCGTGAGCCGTGAGACCTAATAACATCGGCTCATTCGGTCGAATGACATCACCGGTGATCGCGCAGCGCTCCTCCTTGCGGGCGATCGCATCAACACTGCTGCGGATATCATCAAGCACCAACGGAGACCTGTATTGACCGGATTTCTGCTGGACGTAGTTCCAGAGGATATTTCGCACCATCACTTGATAGCCCTGACCTCCAGCCAGTCGCTTCAGTTGATTCTTCAGTTCCCTTTCCAAACGGATGCTGGTGACTTCCATTTCGCTGGTTGAAGTGCGTGGTAATGTAGGCATGATTTTTTTTCTCCAAAATAAGTGGACTAATCTGTAATCTTAGTGTAGTATAGAAAAGTCTAGTTCAAGTAGTCGCTTTCAAAAATTATTCCTGTGACCAACCACAAACCCTAGCTAAAGACTGCGAAAGCTGTTCTGGAGCTACTCAGGTTGGTCAAGCTCACCCGGAAGGGTAAACGTTATTCCAGTCATGACACCTTGGGGTACGCGCGCAGCTTGAGCTGCAAGCTCTGTCGAGTGTCGTTAAACAGGCAACTGGGTTTGAAAAGCCAGTGCGGCATTCGTAAAAAGCTGGAATAACCGAGCGAAGCCAACGTTACGAACATAGATAGTTCAGAAGAGACGAAATCATGTCTAATTCTGTTTTTGTAATTGACACCAATCGAAAACCCCTGACTCCTTGTAGTCCAGGAATGGCTCGTAGTCTCCTCAAAGCAGGCAAAGCCTCGGTATTTAGGCGGTATCCGTTCACGATCGTTCTGAAAAAAGCAGTAAGCTGTAATCCTGCTGCTTGCCTTCTCAAGATCGATCCTGGCAGCAAAACAACTGGTATTGCTCTGTTGAAGAATAATCTGGTTATCTGGGCTGCCGAACTGACTCACCGAAGCCAGCAGATTAAAATCGCTCTCGAAAAACGGAGAGCTGTGCGGCGTTCCCGTCGCAATCGTAAAACTCGTTATCGGCAAGCTAGATTCTTAAACCGCAAGCGTCCAGAAGGATGGTTGCCACCGAGTTTGCAACATCGAGTCGATACAACCCTTACGTGGGTGAAGCGGATCGCCAAATTTTGTCCTGTGGTTGGCATTGCTCAAGAATTGGTGAGGTTTGACACTCAAAAAATGCAGAATGCGGAGATACAGGGTGTTGAATACCAGCAAGGGGGAATTAGCTGGCTATGAGGTTAGAGAGTATGAGATCCTGTCAATATCGCTTCGGTCCTAGAAGGTTACGACAAATCTAAACATATCGGGTATAGCCTCTACCTCCACTGTCTGCCGATCGGGCACAGTCTCTACAGTCTGCCGATCGGGCACAGTCTCTACAGTCTCCACTGTCTGTCGATCGCGCACAGCCTCTACAGTCTCCACAACCTCTGTACTCTCTACACCCTCTACAGTCTGGCTATCGGGCGCGATCGCCTTGGCCATTTTTATTCGATTTATGCGATATTCTTTAGCTAAACCAAACTCAATTAGCAAAGACAGTGCCCGACGTTGTGTTTTACTCATGTAAGCCACTCGTCTGGGTGACTTTAGCAGCCACTCATAATAAATTTTAAGACCTGGAGTTTTTTCTAAGTTCGCGTAGCTGCGCAGCAGCATCGCCTCTGCTGTGTCCGAAGCCACAGCCTCTGTACTCTCTAAACTTTTCACGGCCTGGCGATCCACGCGATCTCTTTCTAGTGGCGACTCATTTACTGGATCGTGATTCATCGTATCCAATGGAATAAAGGTAGATAACTCTTTTGAGGGCGAGGGTAGCGATTCGCCAATCTAGAGCATTTCCCAACGCAATTCTGCGTTTTATATTAATTCCGTTGCCGGACTTTGTACCGATGGGTCTGTCCATCCTAGAGGCATTTTGTAACAATCCTCTATGAATATTGGATTTAGGCACTCCCCTTTTACCAAAACATTGGATTTCTTTAAGAAACTCTCTAGTCTGGATAGTCCAGGAGGGCTCTGCTGCGAAGACTGCGGCTGAGATAAAGCTGCTGGAGCTGGCAACCAGCAATAATCTTTCTCTAAGGAAGGGCGAGGCAAAGATTCCGCTGAAGAATGTATTCCATTAAACTAAGCCAAAGGGTCACCCCTCCGACTCGTCTTCAGAACCGGACTTGAGACTTTCACCTCATCCGGCTCCTCAGTTTTGCCATCGGGAGCATGTCAGTTTTGTCAAATCAGTCTAAATTAAATCGTTGAGATACGCACAGCGATGGGATAAAACTTGTGGCA
>JACOMV010000138.1 GCA_014324065.1 Hormoscilla sp. SP12CHS1
ATGGGAACAAATACGTTTAAGAACTGGTTTACTAAATGCTGTTATTGTACTAATTAAATAGCGAACAAGCTGTAATTTTCATCTGGCTTTCGAGACAGCTTACATTTTATTATTTTCTGTTTTGCTTGCTCAAAGGCTAACACTTGTTCCTGTGACGCTCGATCTATAGCTGCCATATTTTACCTCCTTCTCTTCTAGCCCACTAGCTCTATGATAACAAATACCCGCTCGCACTGTCAAGTAGCAATTCATGTAGGGTGGGCACTGCCCACCTTACTGTAGCAGGGGATTGGGTAACGGGCGATCGGGGGATGCTTGAGCAATCATTGTGCCGCACCCTGCAACCATTGCGCCGCTGTCTGTAACCATTGTGCCGCCACGCGATCGCTCGCGCGGTACATTTCAATAATAGCCCAGAAACCAGGTTTTTCCCATATACATGGTTTCTTAATTCTAATCAATTTTCACTTCATATGAAGAACACGGGCAACTGCTTCGATGTGCTCTGCGCGCGCTATTCGTACTACGCATCGCACATCGACTGGACGTTCGGGCTGCTCACAGGCGATCGAATTCAGGTAAAATGGTAGCACACTTACATTTTGCACCAGAAGTCCTGATAGAGGTCAATTGTCATGAACCAACAGACGATCGAGGTAGTAACTCAAGTTGCGACCTATAAAAATTTCTACGTCCCAGACAGCCATTTTTGGTAAATTTCTCCGCAAAAATGCCAAAAATGCCATTTTGGGGTAAATCACAAGGCAATTTTGGCCAATTTGGGCTAATTTAGGTTTTGAGGTTTTATAGGTAGCAACTTAGGTTAGTAGTACTCGGGAATGCACAAGGACCGCCCATCGGGACTACCACTCCACCACGCAAGCAAAAGTGGTATGATACTATTAATTACATAGGAAATCCTGATAGTTTCTGTCGCCAAAATCTGGAAAAATACGGTCCTTGCTTCAAAACAGGTGTCTTTGGTGGCACTACGGTCTTTGTCGGGTCTGCTAAAGCAATCCAAATGGCATTTAATGGGGACTTGAAATATACAGAGATTGCCTTGCCACCCACGACAATGGACATGTTTGGTCCCTACAGCCTGTTTCAGCGTCCTGACTTACATCGCCAGCGCAAAACTGCCCTGGGACCGGGCCTGACTGGCCGCGCCCTTGATGGATATACGCCCCACATCAATGAGACGATCGGGCGTAGCCTCCAGGACTGGATCGCCCCCAGTAGCATAGCACTCCTACCCGACAGTGGAGAAGATCTGCTTTGACGTGCTCGTCCCCCTGCTGCTGGGAGTCAGCTTGAATGATTCTGAGAGGACTAGCTTCGAGGGTCTACCCCTTTCCTCGAAGGCAGAACTAAAGGCTTTGTATAAGACATATTTTGATGGTTTCTATGGCTTGTTGAAGTGGAAGTCCCGTTTCACAGCCTATGGTCGGGGACTCAAGGCACGAGCCGCGCTGATCGACTTGATGAGGGCAGTGATTCGCAGGCGGCGGCAAGAGGGCCCAATTAATCCTACTGCGGACTTTTTGTCGATGATGCTAGCTGGCCAGCAGGAAAACCCAGATGGGGTATTTAGTGATGACTTGATAGAGAATCAATGCCTACTACAGTTATGGGCATCACACTACGAGATCTCCGCACTGATATGTTCTCTGATCTACCAACTGGGGCGACACCCACAGGTGGTGCGGGAAGAGCAAGCAGACGTGATGGGTATACAGAGCAATGTCAACAGGTTTGAACCGGATCATTTGAAGCAGATGCTATTTCTAGAAGCGACTATCAAGGAGACACTGCGCACCCTACCTCCGAGTTCAACTGCTAACCGTCGGCTCACTAAGTCTGTGGTGCTGGATGGGGTGCTATACGAGAAGGGCTGGGTTCTGATTGCCGAGCCACGGATTGCTAACATGATGGCAGATCATTTTCACAAACCGGAGCTATTCGATCCCGATCGCTTTGGACCAGAGCGTGGCGAGGGAAAGATGTATCAGTTCATTGCCTTTGGCGGTGGCGTCCACGCCTGTCTGGGAGCCCAGATGGCGATGGTAGTCACTAAGGTGTTCGCTTCTCATCTGCTGCGCCTGTTTGACTGGAAACTGACGGGGTCCGCCCAGTTCGTGCAGTTTCCTCTCCGGAAGATTAAGGATGATTACCAAATTGATATTGCACGCCGAGTGTAAATATCATCTCAATCCCAGAATTAAGATAGAAGCTATAAACGGGTGTGGTCTTGCACCAGTTGGTAAAAAAATACCACACCCACGAATGGTGGGCGGTGCCCACCCTACTCATCAACCTGGTTTCAGCCATTCTCATCAATTTTCACTTCATAGATATTCCAGAGTCCCCAACTAGGCAGTCCCGAGTATTTTAACCCCGTGACCCGATCGCGCACTGCCATCATCGTCACTTCATTCACCAAGAATATCAGAGGCAGTTGCTCCTGGACGAGCTGCTGAAACTCCGCATATATCTTTTTGCGCTTTTGTTCGTCTAACTCCCGAGCCCCTTTGACAAACAGTCGGTCTATTTCCCGTTCCCAGTCGGAAACTTGCCAAGCTTGAATGGATGTTTCTCCTGGTTGCGGTCCTTGATTGAACAGATGGGAACCGCCGCTGCTGGTCCAAAGATTGGCGCCATTGTGCGGCTCTACCCCACCCGTAAAACCGATTATATGAGCTTCCCAATCCCTGGTGTTGGTCAACTTGCTGACCAGGGTGCTGAAGGCGATCGGGCGAAAATCCACCTGTATGCCTATTTTACCCAAATCTTGCTTGACCTGCACCCCGATCGCCTCGCGAATTTTATTTCCTGCATTTGTCAGCAGGGTAAAGCGTACCTGATTTCCCTCTGCATCCAACAGTAACCCTTGTTTGTCATACTGAAATCCTGCCGATCGCAGCAACTCTTGCGCCTTTTCCAGATTGTATTCATAAACTTTTAACCCCGCTTCGGGAGAGAGAAAGTAAGGACTTTGCACGGAAACGGGAGAGTTTTCCCGGACCCCTATGCCGCGAAAGATGTTATTAACCATCCGCTGGCGATCGAGTGCATGAGCAATGGCCTGTCTAAATTCCTTGCTATTAAACCAGCGCGACTTAACGGGATCTACAAAGGGTTCTCCCCTTTCATTTTTAGCTTGATTAAGATTGAACGCCATAAAGGTCGTACTCGAGGACGCTCCGCCAATCTTAATCGTAAACTTGCCGCGCTTTTCCTCGCGCTTCAGCAAAGAGAAATATTCCGGACGCAGGGGACGGGAATCTCCCATAATATCTAATGTCCCCGATCGAAATTGTAGCAGTTGGGTTTCTGTCGATTCTACCACTTGCCAGACAATCCGGTCAATGTAGGGAAGTTGATTGCCCTCTGCATCTTGACGCCAGTAATAAGGATTGCGGGTAAAGATGACTCGTTCGCTGGGATTATAACTTTCTATTTTGTAAGGACCGTTGACTACAATTGCTGATAGTTGCGTACCCGTATTCCAAGTGGAAGTAAACTGAGGATTTCCCTCCCCATCCAGGGAAAGCACTGATTTTCGGAGCACGTGAGCTGGTAAAATGCTCACTCCAGTCGCTCTCAGGAAGGGCGCAAATGGTTCGGGAAGGGTAAATTCCACCAGGCGAGGATCGCCCAGTTTTCTGACTGTAGGAAATGAGCGCCTTTCCCCTATGCGCAAGGGATCTTTAGCATCCGTAGGAATGTCCGGGTTAAAGACTACCTCCTTGTAGGTAAAGACAATATCATCCGCTGTCAGTGGTTGACCATCAGACCATTTTAATCCTTTTCTGAGGGTAAAAACAACCCGTTTACGATCGCGGGATATTTCCCAAGATTCTGCTAAGGCGGGTTCTATTTCCCCCGTTATGCCATTTTCCCTAGTCAACCCCTCAAAGGTGAAGATAAAAACATTGGGAAATTCCTGATTCAGTGCCGGGTTAAAGGTTTTGGGGTCGCCCAGGGTAGCAAGCACCAGTTGGGATTTTCTAGGTATTTCCCGTGGAGTGCAACTGACAATACTTATCTGGGTGATTATGATTAGGGCGATCGCGATCGCCCCATACCGCCTCAATAAATGGATCATCTAATTCTGCGTTTCTTGCTCCCGATCGTACCACATAGCCATTACTCTATCATGGATTTCCGCTGTTACGGGTACACTGCACGACGCGGCGGGCGTTTAGCGCAGCAGCGGCGCCGCTGCTAGCATTCAGATAGTTCCATCTGTCAATTTATGTCATATTTTTTTTTTGCCTGAATGCTTCGCCCCTACGGCATCCTATGGCTACACGCTATCGCTACGCTGCGCGAACGGAAAGCAACCAATTTTAGTGCATGCACATGTTTTTTTTGTCAACTACTTCTACAGCGACCAAGCTCTAGGCTCTGCCTCCAGAGTTAGTTATAATTACTGCTATTTATATTTGCTCGTAGAAATAACATTTGGTAAGCGGGCGATCTGTGCTATAATAGTTAAATATGGCTCGGTGATCTGGTGTAAAATGTATAGCATCATACATTTGGCGAGGAAAAAAGGCTGAAACCCTTGATGCAAGCGTGTAGATAAGATTTGCTTATCACTTATTCACCCAGGAGACTCTTAAATATCGGATGTCTGTCAGCTAATGGAGGAACAATTGATGGAAATAAGGGAAGTTATGACAAAACCTGTAGATTTGCCTGTATCAACATCTCCCAAAACATCAATTAGAGAAAAATTTCGTCAAGAAATTGAACAAACTCCCGAGGAAATTTTGGGCGTAGCCTTAGAGTTTCTTCTCTTTCTAAAGTCTCGTACTTCTTCCGAGTCAATAGTAAAACAACCCCCTGAGACTCTACCCTACCGTCCAGCTTCAGGAAAATCTCTGGTAGACTATCAAGGCGGGTGGGAAGGAGATGATTTTGAAGAGTGTCTGCAAATAGTCCGTGATACCCGTAGCCAGATTGATTTTTCTAAGTATCAGCCCTAAGTATCAGCTCTTGTAAAATATGTATTTACTGGACAGTAATCATTGTAGTTATCTGATCGCCAAAGAAGCTACGGTCTCTAATCGCGCGATCGCGATCGGTACAGAGAACTTGGCAACTTGCTTCATTGTGCAGGGTGAACTGGTGTTTATGGCAGAAAAATCGGAACGGAAGCAACAAAATTTAGCAAATGTTAACAATTTTCTCCAGTACCTCAGAATCTATCTTGCTAATGAAATTACAGCAGTGATTTATGGGGAACTTAAAGCAGCACCGATCGATGAATTTGCTCCTAAGGAGAAAAACCAGAGAAGAAGAACGAAAATCACAGATATTGGTTTCGATGACAACGATCTATGGATTGCTGCAATTGCTATCCAACAGGATCTTGTTCTTGTTTCTGCGGATAGTGACTTCCAACGCATCCAAACCGTGCGGGATATTCCTGTAGAAAATTGGTACAACAATCAAACCTAATTCATAACTGAATATAGCGGTTTTCAGGCTAGTGAGGTACAGCATTTTTTTGCCTCTCACCCTTAATAGCCAAGAGTGCTAAGTTCGTACCTCACCAGGGTGGAAAAAGGCTAATATTACCCATTCCCCATTCTCCTCGTTCCCGGGAGCCCGGGAACAGGCTGCGCTATTACCTATTCGACAATTTGCAGTTCGTGAATGTTCCAGAATGCACCTCCAAGGGCGGCGTATTTGATTGATTGAATGCGATCGCGCACCGCAGTCATGGCCAAAGGATTAACCAGATAGATAAAGGGCAGATTTTCCTGAGCGCTCCGTTGAGCTTGGGCATAAATTTCCTTGCGCTTAGCTTCATCCAGTTCCCCAGCACCTTTAATATAAAGCCGTTCAATTTCCAATTCCCAGTCAGAAACAGTCCAACCATCTATAGGAGGTTGACCCTCTTGGGGGCCCATATTAAAAGTATGCAACCCACCTTCAGTTAACCAGAGATTTGCGGCCGCATTCGGTTCCACGCCACCGCCACCAATACCGCCAATGTAACTGTCCCAGTTTCGCTGACTGTAAACCCTGTCCAATAGAGTATTAAAACTGATGGCTGTGAAATCTACCTGCATGCCAATCTTACCCAAATCTTGCTGAATTTGCACCCCGATTGCCTCCCGGAGTTTATTGCCAGCATTAGTCATGACTGTAAAGCGGACCCGATTTCCCTGGGCATCAAACAACTCTCCTTCCTGGTTATACTTAAATCCTGCGGATCGCAGCAACTGCTTGGCTTTTTGAGGGTCATAGTCATAAACCTTCAGACCTTGTTCGGCACCAATATAGTAAGGACTTTGCTTGTAAATGGGGGAAATTTGCGGTTCTCCCAGTCCCCGGTAGACATTGTTAATCATTTTCTGGCGATCGATCGCGTAAGCGACTGCTTGGCGAAACTCTTTAGTATTAAACCAGCGGGACTTAACTGGGTCTACAAAGGGTTCGCCTTTTTGATTTCTTGCTTGATTGAGATTAAACACCAAGAAAGTCGTAGTCAGAGTCGGGCCGCCGAGATAGATAGTAAACTTGCCTCTATCTTCTTCTTGCTTCAGCAGAGAGAAATATTCGGGGGAGACGCTGAGGGAGTCCAACCCGCCAGAACGAAATTGCAGAAAGGAGTTATCTGTTGATTCGACAATTTCCCAGGCCACTCGCTCAATATAAGGCTGAGAATTTCCCCGATCGTCTTGACGCCAGAAATAAGGGTTACGGCGAAAAGTGACTCGTTGACTGGGAACATAGCTCTCCAGAGTATAGGGTCCATTGCAGATAATTTTAGCAGGATCGGTATCCGTTCCCCAGGTAGAGAGAAACTTCGGGTTTCCCTGAGAATCATAACTGTATACTGCTTCTCGCAAAGCATGGGCGGGTAAAATCGGCACCCCCGTGTTGCGCAAAAACGGAGCAAAAGGTTGAGGGACAGTAAATTCTACCCGCCTGTTATCCAATTTTCTCACAGTCGGGAGCGCCCGTTCTTCACCAATTTTGAGAATGTCTCTGATATCCGTGGGAATTTTTTCGTTTAAGTAGATATCATTGTAGGTAAAAACTACATCATCTACGGTCAGAGGCTCTCCATCCGACCATTTCAGTCCCGATCGCATAGTAAAAACAATCCGCTGATTATCTTCCGAGATTTCCCAAGATTCCGCTAAAGCAGGTTCAATTTTCCCCGTGAAGCCATTTTGACCGACTAACCCTTCGTAAATCAGCCCAAAAACATTCGGTGCGCCTTGACTGAGGACATAGTTAAAGCTATTGGGGTCGCTCAGAATGCTCTGCACCAAACGGGGTGTTTGAGCAGCTGCGGTTGTGAAGTAGGTCGGGTTGCAACCGCTAAGGGCGATCGCCGTTATCAATAGGAAAACCACAAGTAAGGTCCGCAAATTATTAAACATCATAGTCAAGTATATCGTCATCTAGGTTTGAGATTGTAGCCAACCGATAAAATCTTGAGTCCGACTGAAATAATGACTCACTCCCGCCTGACGCAAGGCTTCTCGGACTTTTGACGTGCCAAAATCTTTAACATTGCCACTTAGAAACACTTTTTCCGACCTAGGATGCTCGCGGGCGTGTCCCAAGATGCAGTGTAAAATCAAGTTGTCGGTACGGTCTTGAATGATAATTTGACGCCAGCTTGACTCTAGCATATCGGCAGTTAACGCCATTAGCTCTGCTTGGCTCCATATCTGATTAAAGGCTTGAAATAGATGCGCCTTAGTTTCTCCAATTAGCGTCTGATTATTATCGCGAACCTGTCGTAAATGAAATACGATCGACTGGGCCGCATGCGAGAGCCTATTTCGCTGTGCCCTGTTGATTTGAATATCCAGTTCTTGCTCAAAATTTTTCCGAGACTTTTCCTCCTGTTCTAACACGGATAAAGCTTCCAGACAGCAAATGCATGGAATTGCTATCTGGACTAACGCTGGCGGGTTTTGTAGCAGAGTCAATGCTTCGGGGTCCCGTCCTGTGGCAATGCTCATCAGGAAGTTAGTTTCTATGTAAAATATCAATTCTCATCTCCACGTCTGATTTTGTCTGTCCACCTACTAGCAGCGGTAATAAACCGATCGCTTCCATTTGTTCTGTTGCTGGAGGTATTTCTGACTTCCAGCGATAGGCTAAGTCATCCAGCCACGATTCTACTTTTCCCACTAGGTAGCTAGCATCTAAGTAGTAAGGCGACTTCTGCTTGTTGCCAATTTCCGGGTCATAACGACAAAGCACCTCTACTACTTTTAGCGTGCAAATTGGTTCGTACAGGTTGGCAATGTCTAAGTCATAAATCTGAATCTCTTCTTTGTCAACCATCATCCCAAAGGGAATTACCCCTTGAGCTGCTTTCATGTAGCCAATGAACTCCTCTTTGTCCAGTTGCGTTATCTCTATCCCTGGGGATTTAATTAACATGATTACTCTCTCCTCCGAGTCGATCGCCACGCTTTGAAATACCCGACGCAGGGCTATTTCCCATTTTCCCGATCGGCCATTATATCCATTTTCCGTGCTGGTTGCCGGGAGCACAATCCGAAATTTCGTTCGCCTCGCCGCTTCTTCATAAGTTTCCATCATTTTGTCTCCTCATTGCTGATGCTAATATTCTATCATATCCTGTCAGGTTTGAGATTGCAGCCAACCCAGAAAATCTTGAGTTCGACTGAAATACTGATTCACCCCAACCTGACGCAAGGCTTCTCATACTTCCGACGTACCAAAATCGTTAACATTGCCACTACAGAACACCTTCACTTCCGTAGGGCGATCGCGGGCATCTCCCAAGATACAGTGTAAAATCAAGTTGTCAGTACGGTCTTGAATGATAGTTTGACTCAAGCTCGATTGTAGCATATCATTCCTCAAGGCAATTATTTCAGCCAGGGCCGCGATCTGGTTAAGGGCTTCAACCATGCGCATTTCAGTTTCTCCAATTAGCGTCTGATTAGCGTCGCGAGCCTGATCCAAATAGAACCGTAAAGACTGGGCGGTAGGTGAGGTTATATTTCGCTCCGCCTGGTTGATTTTAATGTTAAGCTGTTGAGCGAAACTACGACGAGATTTTTCATCCTCTTGCAAGACGGATAATGCTTCCAGACAGCAAATGCCTGGAATTGCTATCTGGACTGACTCTGGGGTATTTTGTAGCAGAGTCCCTGCTTGAGGGTCGCGTCCCGTCGCAATGCTCATCAAAAAGTTAGTTTCTATGTAGAATATCAATTCTAATCTCCACATCTGATGAAGTTGTACCACCTTCTAGCAACTGCAATAAACCGATCGCTTTCATTTGGTCTACCGCTGGGGGTATCGGAGATTTCCAATTATAGGCCAAGTCTCGCAGCCACGATTCAACTTTTCCAGTCAAGTAAGACCGCCCCAGACCAAAGGGCGACTTCTGTTTGTTGCCAATTTCTGGGTCATAACGACAAAGCACCTCTACTACTTTCAGCGTGCAAATTGGTTCGTACAGATTGCTACTGTCTATAGCATATATCTGCATCTCTTCTTTGTCAACCATCATCCCAAAGGGAATTACACCTTGAGCCGCTTTCAAGTAGCCAAGGAAATCCTTTTTGTCCAGTTCGCTTATCGCTCTACTTTGGACGTCAATTAACATGACGATTCTTTCTTCAGAGTCGATCGCCACCCCTTGAAAGACCCGGCGCATGGCGATTTACCATTCACGCGATCGCCTTTTTATCTCATTTGACGTGCTTGTTGCAGGGAGAACAATACGGAATTTCGTTCGCGTCGCCGCTTCATAATAATTTTCAATCATCTTCTCTCCTCATTGCTGATATTCTATCATATTCTGTTAGGCTTGAGATTGCAGCCAACCCAGTAAATCTCCTGTCTGACGGAAATAATCACTCACCCCAGCCTGACGCAAAGCCTCTCGCACTTCCGACATGCCTGTGTCCCCCGGGAGCGCTACTCGCACTACCCGGGGGACACAGCAAAATCATTTACATTCCCGCTCAGAAACACCTTCACTTCGGTAAAGCGATCGCTTGTGGACCAGGATGCAATGCAGAATTAAATTTCCGTACTATCCGTAATAATAGTTTGGCTTCTGCTTAACCGTAGCATCTCAGTATTTAGCGCAATTAACTCAGCCTTTGTCTCAATCATGCTTTGGGCTTCAAACAAACTTGACTCTACATCCTTAATTAGCGCCTCATTCTCCGTGCGATCCTGTCGTAAGTGGAACAATAGAGACCGTGAGGTGAAATCAGATTTCGCTGTGCCTGATTTATTTGAACGTTGAGCTGTTGCTCGAAACTTTTGCGAGACTTTTTATCCTGTTCTAATACTGATAATGCTTCCAAGCAGCAAATGCCCGGAATCGCTATTTGCACCGATGCTGGTGGGTTTGCCAGCAGAGTCGCTGCTGGGTGCATCTCAGTTTCGCACGGGCGAAGCATTTGGACAGTAAATTTGTCTATCTATGACTAATATTGTCGCCCAAATGCTAGCTGCTGCGCTAAACGCCCCTACAGATAGATTTGCAAATATGAGATGCACCCGAGATTTTCTGCTCGAATCTGGTCAGGAAAAGTTGAGGAAACAATATTATTATTTAATCGCCTCAAAAAGAAAGCTGCATGGCTGCACAGGCTCCTTACGTCGCTGTCGCTACACGGCTACACGCGATCGAAATTTTTGCAATTATTTGGAAAAACATCGTTCTCGAATAGTTGATTATCAGTATTATCAGCTATAATCAGTGAGTTCTATCGGTTCTGGTTCAAGAGAATCAGTGATTAAACGTATCGGAACACGAGTAAAACTTTCAGGGGCTCAATGGAATATATTCAAGGTTCCTAAAATATTTTCAGATGCGTTGTGCTTATCTCAATGGGGCCCTTTTTAAATGATGTTTTTACAAAATCAAGATGCACCCAAAGCCAACAAATTTTATCAGAGATAAAAGTATCTGATAGGTCACAGATGCAAAAGTGAGATGCACCCGTTGGCTCATGTCCAGATCGGAGAATTGGGATTTGCGATCGGGAACAACCGATAATTCTCCTTCTAAGGTGTATGTCCAGTCATGATAAGGACAGGTGATGAATTTTTTACCTTTACCAACGGATCGTAATAACTGAGTTCCGCGATGGCGACAAAGGTTGTGAAAGGCTCTTAATTGCTTGTCTTCGCCATAAATAATCAGAAGATTGTTTAACGGGACTTAAACAAAAACTTCCCCCTAAAGCGGCTGAATTCCATGTATAATAGGCATTATACGTCAACGGACATGGTTT
>JACOMV010000139.1 GCA_014324065.1 Hormoscilla sp. SP12CHS1
CATTTTCCTTTCTGTCTGTCTAGTAGCTTCAGTACTCGCCTGGATACATCCGGGCTTTTCCTTAGCCTTTTACTCCAGTGGCTGCATCAGGTGACATCTGGCGTGAAACCTAAAGTAGCTTCCGTTCGCGCCGAGCGAGTGCCGTGTGACGCAGCCATGGCGGCCATTAATTATACTGTCAATTATCTGTACCCGCACCAGCAGTTTAAGATCCTGGTATGACACTGAAAGCAGTTTTATTTGACTTCAACGGCACGCTCGTCAACGACGAGGATATCCACCAGCAGCTCATAGATGAAATACTGGTGGGGGAAAACCTGCGACCTGACCCCGCAGAGTACCGGCAACTATGTCTGGGCAGAAGCGATCGGGCCTGTCTGAAGGCCCTGCTAGAGAGTCGGGCCCGAGTAGTAAATGACCGCTACCTGCAGCAGCTAATAGACCGCAAGTCGATCGCATACCAGCGGAAGGTGCAAACCCAAGAGAAACTACCCATCTACCCAGGCGTAGAGGATTTAATCTATAAGTTACGGCTGGCCAGGCTGAAAATGGGGGTGGTCAGCGGCGCATTGCGTGGGGAGATAGAACTGGTGTTAAGTCGAACTGAGCTATTGCCCCACTTTGCGGTCATAGTAGCAGGAGATGACATTACAGTCAGCAAACCAGAACCAGACAGTTATCTGCTAGCGGTGGAACGACTCCAGCAACTGCATCCGGAACTAGGGCTAGAAGTAAAAGATTGTCTGGCGATCGAAGATACCCCAGCAGGCATAGAAGCCGCCCAGGGTGCTGGCATGCAGGTGGTCGGGGTGGCCAACACCTATCCCTTTCACATGCTCCAGCGGCTTGCCAACTGGACTGTCGATTATCTGATAGAATTAGAACTAGACCGAGTTCAACAAATTTTTTCTGGAGAATTACCCCCACAAACCCCGATCGACTGCTAGAATAGAGCAAACACCTGCCCAGTTCGTCACCGGTAAGGGGAATTAGCTCAGTTGGTAGAGCGCTGCGATCGCACCGCAGAGGCCACCGGTTCGAGTCCGGTATTCTCCATTCCCCTCCCTCCTCGTTCCCTGGCTCCCGCCAGGGAACACCGCTGGCGATCGCCGTTTTGTAAAGTAATATATAGCAAGTTGAAGATATTTGTATTTTTGGTAACTATGCTTGGTTTAAGCCTGTGATAGAAAGCAGAATAAGTAGGATGGAAATATAAAAGAAAGATTAAGGTGGAGGGAAGATGACTCCCACAATGCTACGTCAGCTATGGTCGGCGATCGAAAATAGCCAAGCGCATCTGCTGCTGAAACTGGACGATGCCAGCTTAGTGCAATGGTTGGTGAAGCAGCTGAGCAGAGATCGTCAGCTGGTCGAGGAGGAGGCGGATCTGATCGGGAAGTACATCCAGTCTAGGTCATCCCTGATCCGGGACATAGCTCAGCAACGTCTATCAGCAGACTTCCTAACATAACCAGCGCGTTCCCTGGCTCCGCCAGGGAACGCGGGTCCGATAGTAGGTAAGGGATAAAGTATAGGCAATACAAATCCTGCTAATATCAAGAGTGATAAGGGAGCGCAGAAGCAACTCTAGCTTATGTGCCCAGGGAACGCGCGCAGAAAGTAACTCTAAGGAGAGTAAAAAACCTATGGGAAGATGGAAAAATATGCTACTAGCCACCCTGCTTGCCGTGGGAACAGTAATGGGCTGTGCAGAGACCGATAACACACAACAAAAACAAAGTCGCCTGGATGCAGTCAAGAGCCGTGGCAAGCTAAACTGTGGAGTGGACGGTGGTCTCCCCGGATTTAGCTTTGTCGATGAGAACGGTAAATACTCCGGTTTAGATGTGGATGTATGTAAAGCAGTGGCCGCCGCTCTGTTCGACGACCCCGAAGCAGTAGAGTACCGGAACCTGGACGCGACGGAGAGATTTACCGCCCTCAACGGCGGCGAAGTAGATATGCTCTCTCGCAATACTACCTGGACCATTAGTCGAGACACCTCGGTGGGGATGGAGTTTGCGCCAACGACTTTCTACGATGGTCAGGGGATGATGGTGCGCAAAAACAGCGGCATCAAGACCTTGAAAGATTTTGCAGGGAAATCAGTTTGTGTGGAAGCAGGGACAACTACAGAACTGAACTTAACGGACAAGATGCGCCAAGCAGGGGTAAAGGCCGAGACCCTGACATTTCAAAAAGCTGACCCGGCCTATGCAGCATATGCGGAAGGGCGCTGTGAGGGCATGACATCAGATAAATCTCAATTGATTGCCCGCCGCAGTACCCTGCCCAATGCTTCGGAGCATATCCTGATGAATGTCACTATGTCTAAGGAACCCCTGGGACCGGTGACGGTGAATAATGACTCGGCCTGGTTTGACGTGGTCAAGTGGACAACCTACGCTTTGATAGAAGCGGAAGAGTTAGGCATCACCAGCGCTAATGTAGAACAGATGAAACAATCGGATAACCCCACCATCCGCCGTTTCTTGGGCGTAGAAGGAGCTTTGGGAGAGGGTTTGGGTTTGACTAATGACTTTACTGTCAGGATAATCAAGCATGTGGGAAACTATGGGGAAATATACGAGCCGAACCTAGGGGAAAAATCCCAATTCAAGCTCCCACGGGGTCAAAATGACCTCTGGACTCGCGGGGGTCTACTTTATTCTATGCTATTGGAGAGCAAGGACAAAAACCTATGGCGAGATGGACGTCTCGAAGGCTACTAGCCACCACAACCCATTATTGGTACAATAATGGGTTGTGGTGGCATAACACAGAAGGTCCAGCAGAGGCAAAGTCGCTTGGATATAGTCAAAAAAAGGGGTAAGTTGCTCTGCGGAGTGGACGGTGATATCCCCGGATTTAGCTTTGTCGATGAAAGCGGTAAATACTCCGGTTTAGAGGTCGATGTATGCAAAGCAGTGGCGGCGGCCCTGTTCGATAACCCAGAAGCGGTAGAGTACCGAAACCTGGACCCGACAGAGAGATTTACGGCCCTCAATGGCGGGGAAGTGGATATGCTCTCATGTACCACTACCTGGACTATCAGTCGAGATACCTCGGTGGGGATGGAATTTGCGCCGACTATCTTCTATGACGGTCAGGGGATGATGGTGCGCAAAGATAGCGGCATCAGGACTTTGCAAGATCTGAGTGGTAAATAAGTTTGCCTGCAAACAGGCACGACCACAGAACTGAATTTAACAGACAAGATGCGCGAAGCTCGGATAAATATCGAAACGGTGACATTTCAGAAGGGGGACCCGGCCTACAAAGCATATGCAGAAGGGCGCTGTCAGGGCATGACATCGGATAAATCTCAATTGATCGCCCGCCGCAGTACCTTGCCCAATCCTTCCGAGCATATCCTGATGGATGTGACTATGTCTAAGGAACCTCTGGGACCGGTGACGAGGAACAACGACTCGGCCTGGTTTGACGTGGTGAAGTGGACGACCTACAGTTTGATAGCAGCGGAAGAGTTAGGGATCGCAAGGGTTAATGTAGAACAGATGAAACAATCGGATAACCCCACCATCCGCCGTTTCTTGGGCGTAGAAGGCTCCTTGGGAGAGGGTTTGGGTTTGACTAATGACTTTACTGTCAGGATAATCAAGCATGTGGGAAACTATGAGGAAATATACGAGCGGAACCTAGGGGAAAAATCCCAATTCAAGCTCCCACGGGGTCAAAATGACCTCTGGACTCGCGGGGGTCTACTTTATTCTCAAAACCGATGCCTAGATGGAAACCTCTGCTACTAGTCACCCTGCTTGCTATTGCACCAATAATGGGTTGTGGTAACGAGTTGCGAGAGCAGAAGCAAAGTCGCTTGGATATAGTAAAGAAACGGGGCAAGCTGATCTGTGGTGTCAGTGGAACTTTACCAGGATTTAGCTTTGTAGACTCAAACGGTAAATATTCTGGTATAGATGTGGAGGTCTGTCGGGCAGTGGCGGCGGCCTTGTTCGACAACCCAGAAGCAGTAGAGTACCGCAACCTGGAAGCTAGCGAACGGTTTACTGCCCTCAACGGTGGCGAGGTAGATGTCCTCTCTCGTAATACTACCTGGACTCTCGGTCGAGATAGTTTGGTGGGCATGGAATTTGCGCCGACGACTTTCTACGATGGTCAGGAGATGATGGTCCGCAAAGATAGTGGCATCAGGTCTTTGCCAGATATGCAAGGCACATCTATCTGCGTGGGTACGGGGACGACCACGGAACTGAATTTAACCGATAAAATGCGCCAAGCAAGAGTGAATTTTACCCCGATCGCATATCAGCAGGCAGATGCTACCTTTGCGGCATACGTCGAAGGTCGCTGTGGGGGAGTGACGGCAGATAAATCAGCATTAGTAGCCCGCCGCAGTAACTTTCCCAATCCCCAAGAGCATATAATTTTGGATGTAACTATGTCCAAGGAACCTCTGGGACCAGCGACAATTAATAATGACTCGGCCTGGTTTGATGTGGTGAAATGGGTGACCTACAGTTTGATAGAAGCAGAGGAGTTGGGGATCACAAGTGCTAATGTGGAGATGATGAAAAGATCGGATAACCCGACGATCGGGCGTTTCTTGGGAGTAGAAGGGAATTTAGGAGAGGGTTTGGGTTTGAGTAATGATTTTACTGCTAGAATAGTCAAGCATGTAGGAAACTACGGGCAAGTATACGATCGCAACCTGGGGAAGAATTCAGAATTAAAACTACCTCGGGGTCAAAATGACCTCTGGACTCGTGGAGGTTTGCTTTATTCTCCTCCTTTCCGCTAAAGTTAGCAATTAGCAAGATGACCAGGAACAAAGATGATAAAATCCCTCTATGGCGAGACGATCGGTTCTGGCGTATAGCACTGCAAGTCATAGCCGTATTAGTGTTTATTCTGGTAGCAGGGGTGCTCTTGAGCAACTTAAACCGGAATATGCAGCAGTTGGGGATTAAATTTGGGTTTGGTTTTCTGGGAAATGCCGCATCCTTTGATATCAGCGAAAGCTTAATAGCATATTCATCTTCTGACTCCTACAGCAGGGTGTTACTAGCAGGATTGGTAAATTCACTGCGGGTGATCCTATTGGCGATCGCCCTGACAACAGGATTGGGAATAGCAGCGGGGATGGCGAGTTTTTCAGAAAATTGGTTACTGCGGAAGTTGAGCAGAGTATATGTAGAAGTAGTAAGGAATACACCCCTATTGCTGCAATTGTTCTTTTGGTATTTTGCCGTGTTCTTCAGTCTCCCCCAGCTGTCAGAAAAGATTGTGTGGCCAGGTCCGATATTCCTGAGTAAGCGGGGAATTTATATTCCTTGGCCAGGTAATAGTATAGCAGCGTGGATGTGGTTGCTAGTGCTGGTCGTGGGGGTGATCGGGGCAGTATTGCTATGGCGGTTGCGAACCAAAATCATGGTCGAACAAGCAGCATCAGGTCAGCAAGAGTTGGTAGTGCTGACAGCTATGGGCATGGCAGGGATAATAATTATCATCTTTGGACTAGGTTGGCAAAGACCGGAAGTAACAGAAACGGGGGCGATCGCAGGAGGACTGCGGTTAACGATCGAGTATGCAGCGGTACTAGCAGGATTAATAGTTCACACGGGTGCATTCATCGCGGAAATAGTCCGGGGAGGGATCCAATCAGTACCGAAAGGACAATGGGAAGCAGCAAGATCCTTGGGACTAAAATCGGGTTTAGGGATGCGGTTAGTAGTATTTCCCCAAGCATTGCGAGTGATAGTACCATCATTAAACAGTCAATATATCAACTTAGCCAAAAACACCAGCTTGGCCCTGGCGATCGGCTATCCCGATCTGTACTCAGTAGTGAATACGACCTTCAACCAAACGGGTCGTCCCATAGAAGTGATACTGCTATTTATGATTACATACCTGATCCTAGATCTGATTATATCTTTTAGCATGAACTTATTAAATAAAGCGGTGCAGTTAAAAGAAAGGTAGGCGTGGATCGCCTGCCCGGAGGTGGTAACTAATGAAGGATGAATGGCGGTAGCGTGTTGCGATGTACTCCCACTGCGCGGAGTACATCGCACAGGGTCCGAAATCATTTTTGTACTATAATCGTCAAGAAAGCTAGTGATAATTTAGCGTCCCTTAAGCATCATATCATGTCTGGGCGATCGCCCACAATTAAAAAAACATCGCAATAGAAAAAGGATCTCGTTACCCAATAGCCGGTTGGGTTTCGTACCTCTTATACCATTTTATTAAACATATTCCAGACTTGACTTGGCACGGATGTCTAGATAAAATAGGAGACGGGAGCCACTGAGGTTTGTAGTGAGGACTTCCGTCCTCACTACAAACCTCAGAAAAATCAGAAGACCGTTCTCAGTTAGAACCTGGTAACGAGAGGAAAAGCGAGAGTTGATGAAGAAACCCGGTCTTGGCATCCTGGCCCCCACGAGAGGACCCCCCGATCGCGCACTGCGTAGCGGAGGGGGCCCGGAGCGGAGCGTGCAGCCATACACTTTTTACTTTACCAACCAACTGGTTTTGATCACACCGAATGAAGTATGACAACCATTAATCCCAAAAATACTAATATAGAAGCGCCACCAGAACTCAAGGTAGATCCGGTAAAGTGGATACAGAAAAACCTATTTAGTACCTGGTACAACGGTCTGCTGACAGTAATACTCTGCGGCATATTCTTCCAAACTATCAAAGGATTTCTGGTTTGGGCTACGACGATCGCCCAGTGGCGGGTACTGCAAGCCAACCTGGCCTTATTTTTTGTGGGTAGATATCCTCAGGATGACTATTGGCGCATCTGGGCGATCTTGGCGATCGCAGTCCTGTTATCAGGACTGTCTTGGGGAGTATTGGCAAGAAAAAGCCGGAAACTGTTCGGTGGGAAAATATTAATTGCTGTCGGGGTAGCTTCTGGGGCATTAATGCTAGTGCCAGTCCCAATTATTTATCGCCTGTTACTGCTGTTAATGGTGGGGGTCTTAGTCGGAACTGCTTGGGGAGGTCAGCAAGTAGGGAAAAAGATACCGGGTTTGGGGCGTTGGCTATCATTGGCCTGGTTTGGGGCATTCTTTATTGTCCTATGGTTGATGGCTGGAGGTTTGGGATTAAAAGAGGTATCCACCAGTAATTGGGGGGGTCTGATGCTGACTGTTTTCATGGCAGTGACCAGTATTGTCTTGTCCTTTCCCATTGGCGTTCTGCTAGCATTAGGAAGACAAAGTACCCTGCCAGTAGTGCGCGGGTTTTCCGTTCTATATATTGAATTCGTCCGGGCAGTACCCCTGATCTCAATTCTGTTTATGGGACAAATTATGATCCCATTGTTCCTGCCAGAGGGCATGCGACCGGACCGGGTGCTAAGGGCGATCGTTGGTCTGACGATGTTCAGTTCAGCTTATCTGGCGGAAAATGTCCGAGCGGGACTACAATCAGTTCCTAGAGGTCAGACGGAAGCGGCGAAAGCTTTAGGATTAAATACACCCTTGGTCTTAGGACTGATCGTCTTACCCCAGGCCCTCAAAGCGGTCATTCCCGCGATCGTGGGTCAGTTCATCGGTTTGTTTCAAGATACAACATTGCTAGCCCTGGTAGGACTGGTAGAATTGCTGGGCATCGGTAATGCAGTTTTAGCTAATCCCAAGTTTTTGGGGCGCTATGCCGAGGTATACTTATTCGTAGGGGTACTGTACTGGTGTTTTTGCTATGCTATGTCTGTGGCTAGTCGCCGCTTAGAAAAACAACTCAATACAGGCGATCGCTAGTTTAACTTGCGATCGCACCAACCTCGGGTACAGAAACCGGGTTTCTTTTTTCCACCTTGGGTAAAACCTTCAATATCTGGTAGAAACCCGGTTTATTGCCACAAGCAGGCGATCGCACCAACCTCGGGTACAAAAACAGAAAACCGGGTTTCTTTTTTCCACCTTGGGTAAAACCTTCAATATCTGGTAGAAACCCGATTGCGAATTGATATTATGTCTATCACATCACGAAGTTTGCAAAAGCTCCTCCGGGAGAATATCTCGGGGGGGAAACCCCTCAGCGTTGACCCCGAACAGGCCCTAGAGCTGGCGGAAGACTTGTTGGCGCGAGTTGAGCCTCTCGCTGGCGCCAAGCGGAATGATAACTGTCACCATTACAGTCGTTTCCGAGTGGGGTCAGACCAGCCCCCCACCAACGACCTCTGTTGTTGTGTTCTGCTCGAAGAATCAAGCGATCGCTGGTATCAAAATCACACCCATTTACATTTGCTCAGGAGTCCGGAGCAACAGCTCTGGGTAGATTTAGGGTACGAGCGATCGCCCGCCCCCGTTTCAGACATTGGTGAGGTGGTTGCCCTGGTCCAAGCATTTTTGCAGCGGGTTGACCGGCAAAAAGCCCAGGCTGCCAAGCGCCAAAAACAGAAAGACTTGAAAGTGCAAGCTATCTTGGCTCAGGTGCGTAAAATTGCCAAGGAAGATCGATTTGACTTTGCCACCGAAGTCGATAGTATTAAGCTCAAGCTGATTATTCGTCTGTCTGACCAAGACTACTTTGCTATTTTGATTCCCTTTAACCAGTTTAAGGAGGTGCTACCCAAATTGCGAACCGCAATTCAGGCTCTCCGCGAAACTTACAACACTGGTGTTCGCTTTAAAACCAATCTCAAGCGGGGCTATCGCCGTTCTGACTGGATTCGTCATCAGGATTTGTAGTTAAAATGCAGAAGGATGTAGGGCTTTGCCCCGTGCGAAGCAGATAGAAGAAAATGATTCGTATTGATGCCCGCGAACTCTATCAAGTTCTGGAACTGACCCCACCGGAGCAAAATATCCTCCTGGTGGGCAAGCATGGTATTGGCAAATCAGAAATTATTAGCCATTTCTACCGTCAGCGCCAGAACATGCCCGTCATCCCGTTCTTTTTGGGTCAGATGAGCGATCCGGGGGATTTGATTGGCTTGTTGCATAAAGATGAGACAACGGGCCGTTCGGTTTTTTTACCCCCCTACTGGTGGCCCGCCCCCGATCGCGCGGTGGTGCTCTTTCTGGACGAGCTTAACCGGGCCCGCCCCGAAATTTTGCAGGCGGTTCAAGACCTGACCCTCAACAAAACCTTGGCCAGTAAACCCCTACCCCCTGGCAGTATTGTGATTGCTGCGGTGAATGCGGGGGAAGAATATCAACTGACGGAGCTGGATCCGGCTCTGGTGTCGCGGTTCAATCTCTACGAGTTTGTGCCTACGGTGGAAGATTGGCTGCTTTGGGCTGCCGGGCAGGATATCGATTCACGGGTGCTGACGTTTATCCAACAGCATCCGGAGTATCTTGATGGTGACAATCCGGATGCGGATGCGGCGATCGCCACCGCTGGCCTGATTAAAACCCCCGATCGCCGCGCTTGGGCCAAAGTCGCGGATTTTGTTCGCAACCATACAGAGCTGGAAGCGATTCACTTCAAACTGATTGCCGGTATGGTGGGGAGTCGGGCTAGTCTAGCCTTTAGCCAAAGCCTCGCTACCCAAAGGGGTCTGGAGCCCAAGCAACTCCTGT
Source organism: Hormoscilla sp. SP12CHS1 (assembly GCA_014324065.1). Classification (GTDB taxonomy): domain Bacteria; phylum Cyanobacteriota; class Cyanobacteriia; order Cyanobacteriales; family Desertifilaceae; genus Hormoscilla. Next base: position 9,531 of record JACOMV010000139.1, read on the forward strand.
TGCAATTTTCTAAGCATTCCAGCCAGCTCAAAGACCTGGAGATTCAGGACTTTGCCAGTTTGAACGAACGGGTTTTACTCTGGCTCAATGCTGGGCATTGCCCCGAAACAAAAGCGGATAATGCCCGGAAGAATCTGTTGAAATATCTCCAGTATCTCCGTAAGGCCAAACAACAGGAGGCGATCGCCCATTTTTCCTCCCTGATTCAAGGTCCCAAGTTTAGCGATGCTATGGGCTTTGTCGCTGAATCGATGGATCTGATTGATTTCTTGTCGGAGTATTTGGAGGCGATCGAGGTGTAAACCCGAAAATCCCTCTCTTGTCTTAATCTCTCGTGCTGAATAACTATGATTGCGACTCTAACCACACCCCTATCATTCGATGAATTTGTTGACTGGTATCCGGAAAACGCGACCGGTAAATACGAACTACACAATGGAGCGATAGTAAAAATGCCTTTAGGAACTGGGGAACATTCTAGTGTTATCGGTTTTATTGCTGGCGAACTCCATTTTGAAATTCGGCGATCGCAATTACCTTGTGCAATTCCCGGCGATTGCTTGCTGAAACCGATCCATGACAAATCCGGTTACCAACCTGACATTATTGTCCTTAATAAAGCGCAACTGGCCGAGGAACCCCGTTGGCAGAAAGAATCGATTATTACCGAGGGAGATTCCGTGGGACTGGCTATAGAGGTTGTCAGTACAAACTGGCAAGATGATTATCTGAGGAAGGTCGGGGAATACGAACTGATGGGTATACCCGAATACTGGATTGTGGATTATCTGGGTCTAGGCGGCCGGCGGTTTATCGGCAATCCCAAACAACCGACTCTCTCTGTTTACCAACTGGTGGATGGGGAGTATCAGGTAACGCTGTTTACCGGAAACGAGAGGATTGAGTCTTTGGCTTTCCCGGAATTGCAACTGAGCGCCGCAGAGATTTTTGCCGCCAAAACCATAACAGATAGTTGACTGAAGTCGGGTCGTGTTGATAACTATTAAAATGCGATATGAGGATGAAACCGATCGCCCGTCACCGCATTGCTCGGATTGTGGAAAAGTGGCTGCTCGTTGAGCCACTGTTGCTGGCCACCTGGACCAGTCACGCTTTGGTCTCTGAGCCACGCATTCAAACCATTCGCGTTCAACGGGGCCGGATTGAGTACAATCCGGATTTTATCGAGCAGTTGAGCGATCGCCACCTGGAAGCAACCCTGCGCTTTGAAGCTCTACGGATTCTTCTGAAACACCCCTACAGTCGCCGCCAAGCTCACTCCGCGATTAGCTATGCTGCCAGCAATTTAACGCTCCAGGAATATTTGCAAACCGAGCTGCCGTTTCCTCGGGCGCGGGATGTCTTTGGCGATCGCAGCTATGACCAACAATTCTTCGAGTTCTACTACCACAAGCTGCTTGACCAACAGTCCCCCAGTCCGGAGGAGGCAGTCTCTGGAGCACCGGGAGCAGGGACGGGGGAAGCTGATGCCGCACCTGCCTCCGGATCGTCTGGTTCTGCTCAATCTGAATCATTTGCACCCGCATTGGCAGAGGACTCTGAGCCGACTTCAGAACCGAGGGGCGATCGCCCCCCGGATCTCCTAGAAGTCTATACCGACCCAACCAAGAGCGGTGTTGAAAATACTAACCAGTGGGATCGAGATGAATTGTTGAGCGATCGCCTGGACGAGCTGGTGAGAATGGCCCAAGCCAATGACAGTTGGGGCAGCATTGGGGGCAAGTTGCGGGAACAGATTTTGGCGAATCTGCACCCCAAGCTGGACTATCGGGCGGTTTTGCGCAAGTTTCGCACCTCTATTCTCAGCCAACAGCGGCGGCTAACCCGGATGAAACCGAATCGCCGCTATGGGTTCGCCTACATGGGCAGCCGTCGTGACTTTACCACCCGATTGCTCTTTGCCATTGATGTGAGCGGCTCGATGGGGACCGAAGAGCTGCGGCAGGGATTTTCGGTGGTGAATCGCTTTTTTAACTACGGCGTGCCCGCGATCGATGTGATTCAATTTGATGCTGAGATTACAACTGATGTGATGACCTTCCGTCGCGCCCAGCGTGAGGTCCAGTTAACGGGACGAGGTGGGACGAATTTTGGCCCGGTTTTGGCCTATCTGGAGGAACATCGGGATTACGATGGCCTGATCGTTTACACTGATGGTTATGCTCCTTGCCCCGCGCTGTCTCAGAATCGGCGGACTCGCATTCTGTGGTTGTTTGTTAGCGAGGCGCATTATCGGAGTTGTTATCCCAATCTACAGCATCTGGGGCAAGGGGCTTATATTAAATGTTCTGCCAGAGAGATGCGAGTCATGTGAAGTTTGTATATTTTTGTAACAAGTGTGGATTGGGTGAAGCACATCACTGTTCTATGTTATGCTGTCTGTCATCGCTGAATCCGGGCGATTAACAACTTTCCTGTTTTTCAATAACCAGAGGATAAACTACTATGATTAAAGGAGTTCTTACAGCCAGCGTGGTCGGGGTTCTTCTTATGGGTTGTCAGGGTGGTCAGGGTGGTCAGGGTGGTCAGGGTGGTCCGGTAATCCCGCAGCCAATCACAGAAGCCGAGGTCAACGAGGCGCAGAAAGTGTGGGCTGACGGCATCGTTGCGATCGGCAGAGCCTCAAATCCTGGCGACTATAAGGCGTTGGCAGCAGAGCACGTAGATACGCTCTACGGCTACGACGAAGGCACCGTCCTCTTCAAGCCGACTAAGGCTTCGACTGATCAGTTTCGCCTCACTGAGGACGAAGCCGTCTCCTATTTCGTTGGCGGTATCGTGGATGAAGACAAGGGCTTCGCGTTGCAGCCATGGAGTGCGGTCCGCTTTGAAAATGCCGACATTATCATTGACACCGACTCTGCTGTTGCCATGGGCAACTACTATTTTAAGGATGCAAAGACCGGTAAGGAAGTGAAGGTGGAGTACACATTTGGGTATGTTCGTGGTGCCGACGGCAATCTCTTGATCAATGTCCACCATTCAGCACTCCCGTACAGACCGACGAATTGACGGTTTGATTCAATAGTCCGAATCGTTGAGTGGTAGTTTGGGTTAGCGATAGCGTAACCCAACAATCCTAGGTCTTTGCGTACCTAACCTTGCGTCGGAGCGGATGTGAAGGCGAAAGCATCAGGTTTCGTTGTAAAATGGTCTCACACCGCAGTTGTTATCCCAATCTACAGCATCTGGGGCAAGGGGCTTATATTAAATGTTCTGCTAGAGAGATGCCAGTCATCTGAAGTTTGTATATTTTTGTAACGATTGTGGATTTGAGGTGCGATCGACAATTCTTTGAGTTATACTATTATCAGTTGCTCGACCAACAGTCCCCCACGGGGCAAACCCCCAGTCCGGCTTCTGAAACCCCAAACGTTGGATTCCCAGCAGTAGGTTTGGAGACAGGCGTTGGGGCCCCCATGTCCGCCGCTGCTGAATCTGAATTGTCTGAATCGATGTCTGCACCGACCCTAGTCCCCAGCGATCGTCCCCCGGATCTCCTCTCGGTCTATACCGACCCAACCAAGAGCGGTGTTGAAAATACTAACCCGTGGGATCGAGATGAATTGTTGAGCGATCGCCTGGATGAGCTGGTGAGAATGGCCCAGGCCAATGACAGTTGGGGCAGCATTGGGGGGTGGCGGTTTCTCGGTTCCCTTTGACTTTGTCGCTAACTTCGGGGAGGAGTTTGATGAGACCCGGGCCCGGGATATCTACTGCGACCTGGTAGGTCGGGGTCGAACTGGGGGTTACCCCCCAATCCTCCCTTTCGAAACCGGACTTGCGACTTTCACCGCATCCGGCTACTGGATAATAGGCCCTTGTCATGGGTAGCTTATATTAGGGTTACCCCCATTTAGCCTTACGACCTGTTTGTTTATCCCTATTCTGGTTGTGAGTGGCGCTGCCGGCAAACCTTTAGTATCACTATTTACTGGACCGTTTTACCAGAAAGTCATAACCGAGTTCCCGTGGGAGTGGGTCTCCGTGATAGTAGTCAGGATTATTTGTCCCGGTCATATCCTATTCACCGTCCCATGTCTGCATATCCATAGGCATTACCCTAGGCATTGGCTTCTTGGAACATCCCTCCCCCAGTGGCTTGCGCTTATCATCTAACTTGTCCCCCGATAGACATACCAGGCGGACAGCGCACTGGAGGTGAATTCGTTCCTCGGTATCATTGTTGATGCTTTTAGACCCCTATACTACCCCGGGAGCTCTTTGAGTACGTTGTTAGCCAGGTACCGAAACTAACACTAGCTACCATTTCCCTTTTGGGCCAGCGTTTCAGCCTTATTACGCTGGTTTAACTTAACGAGGCTTAAATAGGTTTGTTTGTTCTCGTCATGAGCATCTTCCCTAGTGGCGTCACCGGCTTTGGCTGCCAGCTGGCCGGCATTTAAGTCCTTGCTCCGCACCGCGATGATGTCACTTCGTAGCACTAAGGACCGGAGTCTCTCCCGTACTTGGAGGGGGGGGTTTGAACCCTCATGATTACCGAGGTTATTGGCTGATGAAACCAATTAGGCTTT
>JACOMV010000140.1 GCA_014324065.1 Hormoscilla sp. SP12CHS1
GAGCAGTCCCTGCGTTACAAGCGTTTCCAGCGTTCTGGCGCCCATGCGATGTGTAATTAATTTTGTCTAACTACTTATCTTATCTCCATCAAGAGAGGATTATAATATTATCAGTTGTTCGGTACATCTGGTGTTTTGTAATCTAGCCCCTGCGCAGCGGAAGGGGCCTGAAGCGTGGGCTTTGTTCCTGTAGCCGGACCCTTTAGGGTTCGGCGGGGCGTGGTAGCTAATCTACAGACACCGCATCCACATCTACCGTAGTACCGGCGGTCTCTGGTTCTTCAGCAGCGGGACTGTTCCGGTTCGCCTGACGAGATTGAATGTAATCTACTAGCATCTGAGAAACTTCCGAGGCCAGCAACACTGCGATCGCCACATCGTCAATTTGACCGAAAATAGGGAACAAATCCGGGGAAATGTCAAAGGGAGAGAAAATATAAGCGAGAGTGCCCAGGATCAGCCACCAGCGGTACTTAGGATGGCGCAGGGTGTTGCGATACCAGTTGTATATTGATTCGATCGGGTTTTGCATGTTTAGTCCTCCAATTACCTTAATTGTGATAAACTCAAGGAATATCGACCAGTGGGGATATCCTACCAAATTTACGGAAACCCGACTAATAAAATTATAGAATATTAAAGAGAAGCAACCCAGCCGGGTGACCAGAGGAATCTAGATGCAACAACAAATCATCATAATTACAGAACTGTTTGAAAAGGGCGGGTTGACCATGGGACCATTGCTGTTCCTATCGATCCTGGCCCTGAGTACAATAATTGAAAGGCTGTGGTTCTGGGCGACTGTCTTAACCAAGGAAAAACTGATTATCGAACAAATTTTGCGTGCTGCCCGTCAACAATGGGACTTTGCCCCGGAGATTGCCAGACAGGCCAGCAATCAGCCTATCGGCCGGTTTCTCTATATCCCCTTGCGGTTAGAAAATCCCGAACCAGAAGTATTTAAACTCGCACTGGAAGCAGCAGCAGATGATGAATTAGCATCCATGCGGCGGGGCTAAAAATCCTTAGAAGCCGTAATTGCCCTGTCTCCCCTGTTAGGATTGTTGGGTACAGTGTTAGGCTTGATTAACTCCCTGGGGGAGATTAGAATTGGTGACTTGGGAACCGCTTCCACTGCTGGCGTTACCCTGGGCATTGGCGAACCCTTAATTAGCACTGCCGCTGGCCTCGTAGTGGCGATCGTCGCCCTAGCTTTCTATCGGCTGTTTGGCGGCTTGCTGTTTACTCAGGTGAAGCTATTTCGCAGGGCGGGAAGCGAATTATAATTAATTTACCGCCAGCATTGGTCCGCTATGGAGAGGGAAACTAATGAAGATTGATCGAGATTTACCAGGTGAAGATGTCCGGATTGAGATTATTCCCCTGATTGATGTCATCTTTTGCATTTTAACATTTTTCATCTTAGCAGCCGTGGGCTTGACTCGTCAACAGGCAATTACTGTCGATATTCCCAAGACTAGCACGGGAACTTCTCAGATGCAAGAGATGTTGATTGTCACCATTAATGCGGCGGGTCAAACCTTTGTGGAACAAGACCTCGTCCTGACACCCGATGAGTTGCGCCAGAAATTGCGTCGCTATCGAGCCCAGTATTCTCGGGGATTGATTATCTTGTATGCGTCGAAAACGGCGATTTACTCTGATGTAGTGCAGGTTTTGGATATCCTGCCGCAAGAGGGCGGTTCCCGCATCGCCTTGGCCACTCTACCCAGTGCGGGCGATCGCCCCTAATAGATGTTAGTTGTCTGTTGTCTGTTGTCTGTTGCTCCGGACTGGCGTGCAGCCAGTCCGGAGCAACAGACAACCCTATTCTGACTGGATAACAGTCAATACTTCGTAGGTTTCAAAAGCTTTCAGTTGCGGATCTACGAGCTGCTTATAGCCGGAATGCCGTTTCATCAAGCCAGAGTAGGCTTGTAACTGGTCTGCATTAAACTGAAGAGCGTACAGCAGTGAGTGCAACTCCGACTTGATGGCGACCGCCCAAGAATGCGCTGCGCGCACGCTACGCGAACGAGACCAAATGGGAAGTACCCGCTCTCAGGTGGGCTGCAGCAGGGTGATGATGTTTATGAGGTAAGCTTGTTAAATGACTGCAAATATGGCTATGATGCTCTTCGGGACTGCTTGCGCTTGACATTGCTACAGGGTGGAACCTGGCCAGACCCAGAAGCAGATCGCGGATCTCGTGAATTTACTTATGCGCTTTATCCACATGCTGGCAGCTGGCAGTCAGCAGGAACAGTACGGCAAGGTTATGAGGCAAGATAAGGGGTCAGACTCAGCAGAAAACCCCAACCAGGATGGGACAAGACTTTTGCCTTACCAGTCACCAGTCAACACTGTTAGTCGGGGTGGTCCTCGAAGGGGTCGTCCAATTGCTTGGACGGGGGCCCGAAAGCGGTGTAGATTGAGAAGGCGGTGATGCAGATCAGAAAGACGGCGATCGAAATAGTCACAACAGTTGCTGTTTCCATGCGCTCAATAAAAATTTAAGGACTATCATCTATAATATTGCAAAAAGTTACACCAATCTCATTTGAGAGAGACGATTGAGACCAATGGCACAACAAACCAGATTAGGAGATATCCTCAGAACGCTGAACTCCGAGTACGGCAAGGTGACTCCCGGTTGGGGCACCACCCCCCTGATGGCCGTGTTCATGCTGCTGTTTTTCGTGTTTTTGCTGATTATCCTGCAAATCTACAATTCCTCACTGATCCTTGATGGGCTGCCAGTGGATTGGTCCAGCTTGGGCAAATAAGCGGCTAGTTGTCGGTACTAAAGAGTTCGACTCTCGTTCTCAGATCTCTGTCTGAGAACGAGATAACTTTTTGTCAGGGAGATCGGATCGCCCGGGTTATCCTGAAAGCATTGCAGTCTCAGGAGGAGGTAGAGATGAACATTTTTGGCATGGGTCTGCCGGAAATAGTGGTAATAATGGTGGTGGCGCTGTTGATATTTGGTCCGAAAAAGTTGCCCGAAATCGGTCGCAGTATGGGAAAAGCGATCAGAGGCTTCCAGGAGGCGTCCAAGGAGTTCGAGACCGAGTTTAAGCGGGAAGCAGCCCAAATCGAGCAAGCTGCAAGGCCCGAATCATCGGAGTCCCAGCCCAAAGAAGTGGTAGCATCGGCCTCAGATAAGGCTTCCGAACCAGGATAAATGGCAGAAGATACCGGTGATAAAACATTAGTGATTCCCCAGCTGCTCGTCGGTTTGGGGAATCCTGGATCTAAGTACGATCGCACTCGTCACAACGTCGGTTTTGATGTTGTCGATGCCTTGGCGCGGATCTGGCAGATTTCCCTATCGGAAAATAAGCGATTTCAGGGGATGTACGGGGAAACCACTCTGGCCCCAGGGGGCAAAATTCGCTTGCTGAAGCCCCAGACTTATATGAATCGATCGGGACAGGCCATCAGAGCGACGATAGATTGGTATAAGCTGCCACCGCAATCGGTCCTAGTAATATATGATGATATGGATCTGCCCTTAGGGAGGATGCGCCTGCGCCTGTCAGGTTCCGCTGGCTCCCATAATGGCATGAAAAGCGCGATCGCCCATTTAGGAGGCCAAAATTTTCCCCGCCTGCGGATTGGCATCGGCAGTCCTTCCGATAACACCACCAGTGACAAGAATACCATTTCTCACGTGTTAGGGAAATTTTCTCCATCGGAAACTCAGCTAATGTCAGAGGTAATCCAGTTAGTAGTCGATGCGGTGGAATTAAGTCTCAGACAGGGAGTGGAAAAGGCGATGAGTCTCTACAATGGTCGCGCGGTATCTCCTATGCATGTACGATTAGCGCGGCCAGGAGATGCAGCATCAGGAAATACTGCAATGTGTACGCAGAGAAGATTAAATGAGTTCTCGACGTTTACCGGAAACCACCGCTTATGTCCGGGTCTTATCACAATCCTGGATGCAAGGAAAAATGGAAGGGGAAGTGATAGCTGAGTCCTATCAGTGGGAGTTTCAGTGGAATTTCTGCCGGGGAGAATTGTCTGTTAAGCCTTCTTTGGGACGTGCTTTAATTCAAGAACCTTTATCTCGGTTTTTAGAACAGCAGGATTATCAGCTTGAACCTGGAGAAGATTATTCTTTCACTATCCGCGCTCAAATTTGAGAATCGAAAATTGTCTATGAACAATTAACAATTCTCAATTAAAAGTCTATGAACAATTAACAATTCTCAATTAAAATGTACCGTTCAATTAAAATAATAGCAACAATATCATCGACGGGACGGGGCGGTTGGCGCATGCCTTGGGGAATTAAGCGTGTTAGTCCCTTGGGAGGGTACATTTGCGAGTAGCGATCGCGTGCCTCCAGACTACTGTAGTGCTCATCGACAGTAACGATCGGGGGTGGTTGGGATAAATTGCGGTTAATCTGCTGTTGCCAAGCTTTAGCAGTAGTGCGATCGCCCATTACTAGCAAAGAGACGGGATATTGATGAAGCAGGCGATCTATAGTGGCGATCGCCTCAGCAGCGGGGACAACTTGATGATAATAGACTTGGGCGTCGTCTGCCATGACAGCGATCCCGCACTTATCTCGTCCTGGATCGAAACCCAAAATCACTGATTGATGGGGCGGTGTGCCCGGGGTAGTGCACTGAGTAGCGGAGGGGTCCCGGAGCTTGCTCCCGGGGTACACCGGGGAAGTTGGAGGATAATTATTGAACATATAGCGGGTAGAAATCATTCGAGATATCTATAAACCAGGTGTCTGAGTTAGTTTAAGTACGAAACAGGACTTCGCCATCTCTAATAGCGACAAGTTCTATTTTCAGGGGTCCAGCGGTATAGGTCACTTCTGCTGCCACAGCTTTAATTTCCAGTGGTTCTTTGGTAATCATGAGGTATTCAATAAACTGTACCAGAGTTTTAGGACTGCCATCGGCAATTTGGATGGTAGTACCTATAATCCCAGCACGGCAGGCGCGGAATTTAGAAGATGCTATCAGCAAATCTAGGCGTTGCAGGATTTCATCTTCACTCATTCTAGAAGCATCAACAGAACCGAAAGCCACCGCTTCGTTAGTCAGAAATACGATTTTATTAACAGCTACATCGGCAAAGACGCGCACGGCATTTTCTCCATACACGTAGTTACCCGCTGAAAGAATGCGCACCACATAGTCTTTTCCATTACTAATTCTATTAGTCAATTGCTCAACTTCGGCTTGAGTAATTTGAATCACCTGTTCGTCAACAGCGGCATTGCCATGGGGATAAGTCACCTGAGAGATAGCAGCTTTGTTAGCTTGGCGCAACAGGTGGTCTACGGCGTCTTTAGCTGCCGTAGGTGAGAGGATGCGCACGACCCCATCAGCAAGAATTTGACCTCGTCGCAGGGCGACATTGCCAAGACGCAACTCTTGATATTCCTGATAATATTGTTGCAGCATGTTAACTTGCCGTTCCAGAAAGGACTGCTCGGTTTCTAATCCTTTCAGGCGCAGTTCCCGCTGAGCAATGATATCGTCCCGATCGGCAATCATCTGGTCCCGCTGGGCAATTTTGCTGTCTAGCTGAGCAATCATCTGGTCCATGATCTGGTCGCGCTCGGCAATATGCTTGTCTAGCTGAGTAATTTCCCTGTCCCGCTGGGCAATAGCTCGATCTTGTCTAGCAATTTGCCGTTTCACCTCATCCCGCTGTCCGATCAATTCTTGACGTTCCCTTTGCAGTTGAGTGATTTCAGCCCCTAGGGTTTCCATTTGCCCAGAAACCCTTGACAGTTGAGCATGAGCTTGCGCCAGTTTCGCTTCCGTAACCCCTTGTTGTGCCAGTGCTGCCTGCAAAGACTGATTAATTTCATCTAAATGTTGTTGGACCGCTGCGTGCCGATCTCTCGCTTGGGCTAACTGGGTCTCTACATGAATCTTTTGGACTCTAGTTTCTTTTAATTCCTGGTGGGCGGCTCTGAGTTTTTTTAGCGTTCGATCGTATGCAAATATGCCTCGCCGTAAGGGTTCGCTAGTGGCAAATAAGATGCCCAGGGTGGTGCCTGCGATCGTCACTCCCGTGGCGATCGTCACCAGAGTTGCAGTTTTCCGGGGACGCAGCTTGAACAGAGACAACCGCGCCTTGCCCACTTTCGTGCCAATGCGATCGCCCAGTGTCGCCAGGACACCGCCTAAGAGCAAAATCGAGACAATCAGGATGATACCGATGGTCATGGGCAGCGCAATCGCATGTACTTTCTATTTTGCTTATGCGAATCGCTGGCTGAGGGCCACAGGGTCATGGACCGTAATTTTTTTCTTGTGGATCGAGATCAGCTGGTCCGATCGCAAATCCCCCAGCACGCGAGTTATCGTGACGCGCGTAGAACCGATCGCCTCTGCGATCGCCTGATGAGATAGCTTTAGATCTATCATAATCCCATCCATCCCATCTGGGCTAGAAACTCCAAAATCCCGACACAGGATCAACAGAAAGCTGACCAGTCGCGATTCCATATCCCGGTGTGCCAGAGTTTCGATCATCATCTCCGTTTGCAAAATGCGCGAAGACAGCCCTTGCAGCATAATCATCGACAGTTCTGGATTTTCCTTGAGTGCTTTCTGCACCTGTTCCATGGGCAGGGACATTAACTCTACGGAAGTAAAAGCCAATGCGTGGTAAAATCTGTCTGATTTATTCCCCGTAATCAGGGACAGGACGCCAAATACACTATTTTCTCGCAGCAGCGCCACAGTTATTTCGTCTCCCGCCTCGTACACCCGGGATAGCTTTACCGCACCACTTTGCAAAAAATAAACCCGTTCCGCTGGATCTCCGGGAAAAAAAATCGTTTTGCTCCGTTCAAACTTTTCTGTAACCGGCGGATATGAGCTGCCACTCATTTGACGGAATGCATCTGCTAGAGGTTTGGTGTCAGTTACTACCATCTTCTTCGTCTTAATCGGTGCCCGGTGCCTGCCAATCAACAAACTCGGACAACTTATGAATATTGTCAGCAGTTGATCATAAAACACCTAATAGGTAAGATTAATTATATCTTATCTTTCTGGTTGAAAGCGCTTGTTGTCACAGAATTTTTGCCTCGCCTGGCTATGGCGCTGGTTTATATGGCATTGGGGATATTACCTTGGGTAGCAACCAGTTGTCTGCTGGGCCCCTTCGATGTGCGGCGCATCGCCGACATTGACCAGTAGACCATAATACCCTAAGTTGGTAGACGGGTCCGCGATTTTCCAAACCACCAATACCCAATTTTACCTAAAATCTAGAGATTATGCTTGATTTGACTGGAAAAAACGCCCTGGTAACGGGTATCGCTAACAATCGCTCGATCGCCTGGGGCATTGCCCAACAACTGCATCAAGCCAGTGCTAACCTGGGGGTCACCTTCTTGCCGGATGATAAGGGAAGGTATGAGAAAAAAGTCGCAGAACTGACAGCGTCCCTTTCTCCCAGCTTGTTTTTGCCCTGCGATGTCCAAAATGACGCCCAAGTCCAGGCAGCTTTTCAGGCGATAGGGGAGAAGTGGGGACGCCTGGACATTCTCATTCACTGTCTGGCCTTTGCGGGGAAAGAGGAACTGAGTGGAGATTTCAGCGATACCTCGCGGGCAGGTTTTATGAGGGCAATAGAAATCAGCACCTACTCTCTGAGCCAGATGACGGCAGCAGCGAAACCCTTGATGACGGATGGCGGTAGTATTGTCACCCTCACCTACTTAGGGGGAGTAAGAGTGATTCCCAATTATAACGTGATGGGAATTGCCAAAGCTGGCTTAGAAATGAGCGTCCGTTACCTAGCAGCGGAAGTGGGACCGCAAAATATCAGAGTCAATGCTATTTCCTCTGGTCCCATTCGGACCTTGGCCTCCTCTGCTGTGGGGGGGATCCTGGATATGATTCATCATGTCGAACAGGTGGCACCCCTGAGACGGACCGTGACTCAGACAGAGGTGGGGAATGCGGCTGCTTTCTTGTGTAGCGACTTGGCCAGCGGTATTACAGGTCAGGTGCTGTATGTGGATGCTGGTTACGAGATTATGGGCATGTAGGCACAGTTTCTGGTGCTTAATTGTCTCCGGGTGGGCATATTGCCCGCCTATTTTTTTGGTCATGTTCATTCAGAACTTGCTAATATAGTACATAATCAAACGGAATGGTGCAATTGCTTAAGCGCTAGTAAATTATACCATAAAGATGATTAATAATCAACCAGAACCACCAAGCAATCCAGATCGGCAGAAGTCAGGACTTCAGAATTCAGACTCTGCCCAAGAAGAACTGAGAATTCTTAAAGAGGAGAATTCCAGGCTGAGAAAACAAATCAAGGAGTTAGACACTCTCGAGGAATTATTCGTTTACCGCGTTACCTTCCCGAATGCTAGCGCTAAACGCCCCCGCCAAATCCTTTTGAACGCACCGGGTTGATGGTAAAGTTCTGCTTGATTGCTACCCCCCTACCGCCTTGATAGTTACTATAGTTCCCACAACCGTGTTACATCACTCCCAGATAACAGAAACTTACCATCGGGACTGAATGCTACACGTTTCACAGATTCTGTATGTCCCTTCAGTCGTCGTAGTTCACTGCCACTCGCCACATCCCACAACCGCACGGTTTTATCTTTACTCCAAAAGACAACTGTCCTGCCATCGGGACTGAAGGCTACACTTTCCACACGGTCTGTATGTCCCTGAAGTTGTAGAAGTAAACTGCCACTCGCCACATCCCACAACCGCAGGGTATTATCCCTACTCCCAGAGACAACAGTCTTGCCATCGGGACTGAATGCTACACTGTCCACAGAGTGTGTATGTCCATGAAGTTGTCGCAGTGAACTGCCACTCGCCACATCCCACAACCGCACGGTATTATCACTACTCCCAGAGGCAACTGTCCCGCCATCGGGACTGAAGGCTACACTTTCCACACGGTCTGTATGTCCCTGAAGTTGTCGAAGTAAACTGCCACTCGCCACATCCCACAACCGCAGGGTTTTATCGTCACTCCTAGAGACAACTGTCCTGCCATCGGGACTGAATACTACACTGCCTGTATGTCCCTGAAGTTGTCGAAGTAAACTGCCACTCGCCACATCCCACAACCGCAGGGTATTATCCCTACTCATAGAGTCTCTACTCCTAGAGACACTCCTAGAGACAACAGTCTTGCCATCGGGACTGAAGGCTACACTTTCCACACGGTCTGTATGTCCCTGAAGTTGTCGCAGTTCACTGCCACTCGCCACATCCCACAACCGCACGGTTTCATCTTTACTCCTAGACGCAACTGTTTTGCCATCGGGACTGAATGCTACAATGTACACAGAGGGTGTATGTCCCTCAAGTCGTCGAAGTTCACTGCTACTCGCCACATCCCACAACCGCAGGGTATTATCGTTACTCCCAGAGACAACTGTCCTGCCATCTGGTCTGAATGCTACACTGATCACAGGGTATGTATGTCCCTGAGGTAGTCAAAGTTCACTGCCACTCGCCACATCCTACAACCGCACGGTTTCATCTTTACTCCCAGAGGCAACTGTTTTGCTATCAGGACTGAAGGCTACACAGGTCAAAGAGTCTGCATGCCCCTGAAGTTTTTGCAGGAAACAGCCACTCGCCACATCCCACAACCGCAGGGTTTTATCTTTACTCCCAGAGACAACTGTCCTGCCATCGGGACTGAAGGCTACACAGTTCACACAGTTCACACAGTTCACATAGTGTTGTTTCTTCGGAACCTCAAGTTGTCGAAGTTCACTGCCACTCGTCACATCCCACAACCGCAGGGTTTTATCTTTACTCCCAGAGGCCACTGTCCTGCCATCGGGACTGAATGCTACACTGTTCACAGAGTCTGTATGTCCCTGAAGTTGTCGCAGGAAATTCCCCGTAGTTAAATCCCATAAGTAGATATATGGGTCGCTTCCCAAAGCTAGCAGCTTACCATCAGCACTGACAGCGCCGCAGTTTGCAGGACAGTCTATCTCCCACAGCGCCTCGCCACTACTGAGATCGAACAATGCCGCGCCACCCCCAGCACAGACTACTACTAAATCATCATTCAGAGGAATCACATCCACGATACTTCCGCGCCCCAGTCGCCGCACCATCCTCTGTGCTTTCATTTCTGGCAAGACAAAATCGCCTCGCAATGTTCTTACATCCCCAGACGAGGACACTTTCGGCGGTGGCGAAACTATTGTT
>JACOMV010000141.1 GCA_014324065.1 Hormoscilla sp. SP12CHS1
AGCCGGATGCGGTGAAAGTCGCAAGTCCGGTTCCGAATGGGAGGGTTGGGAAGTGATTCCCAGCTCGACCCCTAACACTAGGTTCATCTATACCCGCCCCCAATGTTGGCTGTGGTAAGAATGAATATCTTGGCTCACGTGGTAAGAATGAAGATCTTGGCTCACGCGGGAAGTAAGCTCCTGATGCAACATCAAGACCATCCACATATATCCCTGCACCGGTTACCACTCGCAGACCACCTTTATTTTCCAGCCTCTGGCTTGGTTCCTCAGCCGCTGCTCTTTCCCAGAAGCCGTTGCGGTTAGTCGTTCCCAAGTCATCCAACCGTTGCACGCGAGTTTTGCGATAGCGAGTTCCGTCCCCCGCATTCCAGTCAATCCCCGAAAGCTTTTGGGTTTCGTCATCACCCACAAAGTCACCCAGAGAGTCCTTATACCACAGCGCTGGCAGGTTGTTTCCCAGCAAGATCCGATCGCCCAGGTACTCTTCGTACTCTTGATCTTCCTGTTGTCCGGGTTCTGTCATCCCCGGTTTAGCGACTTCCTCGCTAATGTTAATGTTTAAGCTCAGGCCCGTATAGCCTGTACCAGTATTCCATCTGTCGGCACTGTCGGAAATGCTCACGTATTCGGCGGTCGCAGCCCTTCTACTGCCTCTCCTGCTGACACTGATGCAAAAGGATCGCCCTCGAACACACCTGGAGCGGGATCCGCTAACCCATCGCTGTCGATATCTACATCGTAGGTGCCCAATGCACTAACACCACTGGCCACTTCCTTAAAAGGTACTCTGCGGGTACGATTTCTCATGTATAAGTAGTTAGACAAAATTAATTACACATCGCCTGGGCGCCAGAACGCTGGAAACGCTTGTAACGCAGGGACTGCTCCCTACAATTAATTTTGTCCTATTACTTAGTTCTATTTCTTCCAACCGTACCGTGTCCGGATCTAGCGATGAGTCTTCTTTTAGCCTCGCTTCCACCCGCGTTTTCACCACTTGCGGATCTCTCCTGTCCTCCGTCACGTCCCCACCCGAGACCCTGTAACTTCCTCCCGAACCATCGAGAGCCGATCTTGTCAGAAAATCTATGCGCTCCTCATATGCCTGATTGTTATAAGCCACATTTCTGGGAGCCTCACCACTCACTATAGATTGAGATGTACTTGTAGTAATATCATGAGAACTGGGATCCGATCCTACTGCCAGGTCTTCATTAAACATATCAACTTGCACTGCATAGGTCATCACGCTGCTGTCCCAACTTGCACCTCCATTAACTAAATTACCCCCTACAACTGTCTTGGAGTTTTCTTCGTTAAAATAGCAAGATGCTGGAGAGCTGATTAAATACAGCCTGATTGGGCAGTCTCCTCCATCGCAGTTTTCTGAAATAAACAGATTGCTATTGGTAAATACCCGTCCATTCAGCCTGAATGCAGTACCTGACGTCAGCGATAAGTCGTCCTGATACCAAACTGCATGATACTGTAGCGGGATCTTACCAATGTCTTGCTGCATCTCCAGCGCCGAAAATCCCTTATTCCCTTGGTATTTTTCGTACCTCTCCTCTGCGCCCATCTCCACAACACTCGCGATCGCCGACGGTTCAACAGTTATCGGCACCGTCGCCGCGTATACATAAAAGCTTTTCCGTAGTTCGCTGCCCACCTTATGCCAACCGTTCGAGCCCGCGCTAGTACCTAGAGCACTCTCGTTAGACTCCTCTATCGGCGGTGTTCTCGCTTCTAAGGCCGTTCTCGGTCTCGCCGGATCTCCGTCGTCATCAATAGGCGGACTGCGGAAATATATTCCGTATAGAGTAAAGCTGTCGTACTTCCCATTATTATCCGTATCTACTGGAAACTTCCAAGCCGTGTTGGTCGTTTCGCTGTTTGCTAACTCCGTGGCTCCCCCCGAACTCGCTACTGAACCATTGTCAGTACTATTTACGGTTCCATCTCCCCCGTACGCGGGCTATTTTACATGCATCGGGCAGCGGAGGGTTCCCGGAGCCTGCACCCAGCTATCAACTACTTTTGACCATACCCGTTGGTACTCGGCCTCCCCCGTAAAGGGCCCGGCTACAGGTACAAAGCCACGCTTCGGGCCCTCTCCTCGCAGCGGAAGGGGCCTGGAGCGTGCAGGGGCTAGAATGCATCACCAGATACACTTGACTATCAACTACTTGTGACCGCACCCGTTTGGACTGGGTGTGGTCACAAACAGTTGGTACACTGGAGTTCTCGCGGGGTGCAGGGCGAAGCCTGAGGACAGGACATCTGTAAATTTATGTCATAATTTGCGGAAGAATGCTTCGCCCCTACAGGGGTATACGACAGCTGGGAGGGCCCATAAACGATCAACGGGTTTTGACCGCACCCGTTTGGACTCTTTTCCGACAGCCTGCCTTCCCAGTCTCCCAGCGAGTGGTCATATTCACGCTCTCTCCCAATCGCTGGATACTTTTGAGCCGCACCCATCACTTGACGGGACAAAATGTCGATGTCTAAAGGGTAGTACGAGTACTGTACCCTTTAGACATCGAAGCAGACTCTGGGCTTTCTCCCTAAATGGCGTTGATAGAAATATTTTATCCGGGAATGAGCAAGTCATTCCCGGGAGTGAGGAAGTTATTCCCGGGAAAACTTAGTTATTTCCAGAACTAACTATTTATTTCCTGGAGTGACTGAGTCATTCCACTGAGTACAAGAGTCATTCGGTGGCGGCAAAAGGTTACTCCAAGGCGGACGTAAGCACCTCCTTGGCCGAGGTAAGCACCTCTTTGGCCGGAGTAAGCACCTCCTTGGCCGGAGTCAAATCGGGGGTGTGGTCTTGCGCCCGTTGGTAAGTAGTTCGTAGTTCGACCTGGGTGTGGTCAAAACCCGTTGGTAGCCCGAACCCTAAAGGGCCCGGCTACAGGAACAAAGCCCGCGCGGGCATGATTATAGGCCCCCTTCGGGTTATCAACTACTTGTGACCGCACCCAGGCGGCCCGAACCCTAAAGGGCCCGGCTACAGGAACAAAGCCCCAGCTCCCCGGGTAACGCCCCCTCCGCTGCGCAGGGGCATGATTATAGGCCCCTCTGTATCCTCCGTATAGCGTATCTTATGGTTGGCGGAGTTGCCTCCATCCCGGTGGTGGTGCTTGGATGCGCCCCCTTCGACCTTTTCCGTTAGGATACAGGTCAAGATGAGTTCGACGGCTGTCACGAATGATCTATAATCTAGAATTACCGATGTTATCATAGAGGTGTTTTATGTCTCGCAGATGTCAGCTCACGGGTAAAAAGGCCAATAATGCCTATGCTATTTCTCACTCACACCGGCGCACCCATAAACTACAGCAGCCTAATCTCCAGTGGAAGCGAGTCTGGTGGCCCGAAGGTAATCGCTGGGTAAAGCTGCGACTTTCTACTAAGGCAATTAAGACTCTGGAACGTAAGAGCCTACAGGCAATGGCTAAGGAAGCGGGAATCAATCTAAATCTACATTAAGTAGCAGCTCAGACACTGGCAGATCGGGAAGGGGGGATTCTGGATTGTATCGTTAGAATAATACAGAATTAGGAGATGCTCCGGGCAACTACCTCGAATCAAGCGCTAGTGATAGCTCGGAGCGCTGGCCCTCGGTCAACAACTCGCCATCATGTGCTATAGCGCGTCTAAATCATTTGTGGAAATATTGTTCTCGCGATCGCCATCAACTAAAACAATTGTTCGGGAAAGGTTTCAGCGTTAAATAGTTCCAGGGAGATATGGGCACGACTCCTGAGGGCTTATATAATAGAGGTGGGATTCGTATAGTAGAAACTTCACCGGGTACGCAGATGACTGGGATGGCTAGCACCGGTTACCCCTCAAAACAATGGTGAAACCCAAAGTCCACTCGCCTAAGTGCAGTGTTGACAGTGACCGCACCCGAGCGTTTCACTAGCGAGACCAGAGGCTAAGTGACAATCAGGACAGTTCGGAACCGAAAAGCCTTCTGTAGATGATAAGTATTCTAGGAAGATGGGGTAATCTATATAATAGAGTCCGAAATAGGGTATCATTTAGCCGCAGATATAGCGGTTTTCAGGCTAGTGAGGTACAGCATTTTTCGCCTCTCACCCTTAATAGCCAAGAGTGCTAAGTTACGGGTGTCCCTCACCCGGGTGAAAAATAACTTCAGATTGGTGGTGCATCGACCGTAGAAAGTATTATATAGCGTTTCTCAGATTGATGGGATCTAATCTGGGAAATTAGGGAGAGTTTCAGGGGCATGAGCTATAAATTTAGCATCCTAGGTTGAGAAGGGCCCTTTAATCTCTGGTAAAGGATAAGTAATGAAATCGGAGAGATATATGGGTAATTATTTAGAGATAAAACCTGTAAAACCTACTAAGACAAGTTTAAGTTTTTTCACTGTTGAAGCGGAACGCTAGAGTTGCTAAGACAGGAGGTAGGTGGGTGGAAAGGGGATCTAGAGATAGTAAAATCAGGAAGGCTACCATGTCGATAGGCAAGTTTTTAAGGAAACTACAAAAAAGCTTCAGACATCTGTGGCGGATGTCTGTAAAATTGGTCAAAAGTTTGATAAATAGGTTATTGGCCAGTCTGCTAGGTAGGGGACGCAGAAGACGACGCCACAGGACATCAGGCTTTGTGTTGCCGACGGTGGCAATGGTGATGTTGGTGGTGATATTGCTGACGACGGCGATGGTGCTGCGTTCCTTCGAACGAGCGAAGAATGCCAGTAACTTTAGAGTATCTCCGGCGGCGCTGAACGCAGGGGGACCGGCAATAGAACGTGCAAAGGCCAAAATAGAGGCGTTATTTAATGACCCGACCCTACCGAGATCGACCCCATCAGAAAGAACTCTGTACAATGCGATAGTCAGTCAACCGGAAAGATACACCTTCGGAGATGAAATAGCCCTGAAAGTGATTGATGATTTTGGTGACGGAGAGGGGGGGTAGGCGGGCTTTGTTCATGTAGCCGGGCCCCTCGTTCCCACGGCTCTGCCTGGGAACGGGTTCGGGCTACCAACGGGTTTTGACCACACCCCTTAGTAGTTGAGAAAGCAGCACTAGGTTTTACAGACTAACAGCACTAGGTTTACAACACTAGGTTTTACAGACTAACAGCACTAGGTTTTGCAGACTAACAGCACTAGGTTTTTCGGAAACGGCCCGGGGAGCTGCGGGGCGCAGCCAGCGGTTGGGGGGCCGAAGAAGATGCGTTGTTTCACGGAACGAAGATTCGAGCAATTTCTGGATGCGCCCGGTCGAAGGTCGAAGGTCGAAGGTCGAACTCACGTTGGGAGAACCCATAGGTGACTAACGCGAGTTCGGAGTTCGGAGTACTGAGGTTTGTAGTGAGGTCCTCACTACAAACCTCAGAAAAATCGGAGTTAAAGATGTCAAAAACGCAATCATGGGGGTTTCAGGCATCCATGACCCTTTCAAAGTATAGTCAAAGAAACCCGGTTTCTCCTGAGAAACCGGGTTTGTGATAGTCATTACCAACAGTGGCAGCGGAGATGTTACTTAGTTGCTTGCTCTGTCAAGCGGGTCAGCACTTGATTTGAGCGTTCCACAAAAGCCTTCATGCCATCGGCGTCGAAGCCTTTTTGGGCCATCAGGGCCAGATCGTAGACATGATGGCAAATTAAATTAGCCAGTTCGGCAGAGGGAGATGTGCCTTCGCCGCCAATGATGCTACCTTGAGATAGAGTGGCCAAATTCTGGATCAGGGGATGAGCTGTATTTACCAGTAAGGTATGGTCTTCGGGGAATTTAGCAGTTTGTTGCTGCATCAAGGCATTCATCTCCTGCATCCGCCGCAGAAACTCGGGCAAGAGAACCATAGCCGGGGGAGAATCTTGGGGGTTGTCCGACTTCAGCGCTTCGGTGCGGATGGTGAGTTTCGACTTATTCAGGGCTTTTTTGAACAGTTCTTGGATCTGTTCGCTGCGGGTTTGGTTGGTTTTGGGATCGACGATTTCGGAATCTTTCTCTTTGTCCAGCAGGTTTTCGTCGATCTCGGCGTCTACCCGGGAGAACTTAACATCTGAGTGTTCCCGTTCTAGGAAGCTGATAAAGTGGGAGTCGATGAAGGAGTTCATATACAGGACTTCCAGGCCCTGATTTTTGTGCAGTTGGATGTAGGTCGTCTGGGTAATTTCGTCGGTGCAGTAAAAGACGCGGTTCTCGTGGCGTTCTTTGTTGCGTTCCAGGTATTCCTTCAGGGTACTGTAGGTATTACCCTTGTCATCGGTGTTGGTAGGACCGACTTCTTGCCAAGCATCTCCTTGCACTTGCACTTCCGCTAGCTGTCGATCGGCCTTGCCATCCCAGGTGGTACGATAGATGACGATATCTTCCACTTGCTGTTTGAACTTGTCGTCGTTGAGGCAGCCGAACTTGACAAATGTGCCCAGGTCTTTCCAGCTTTTGATGTATTCCCCACGCTTGTCCCGGTATTGCTCTTTCAGGCGATCGCCCACTTTTTTGGCAATGAAGTCGGAGATGCGGCGGACAGTGCGGTCCATCTGCAAGGCGCTGCGGGAGACATTCAGGGGGATATCTGGACTATCGATTACTCCCCGCATGGGTAGCAGGAATTTCGGAATCACCTCCTCGCAGTGTTCGGTGACGAATACTTGATTGCAGAATAGCTTAATCTGTCCCTTAGTGACATCCACATCCGGTCGCAGCTTGGGAAAATAAAGAATCCCATTCAGCAGGAAAGGATAGTCCGTCTGCAGATGAATCCACAGCAGGGGTTCTTCGGTGAATGGGTGCAAATAGCGATAAAATTCCAGATAGTCTTCATCCTTGAGATCCCTGGGGGACGATCGCCAAAGGGCCTCTTGCTTGTTAATCTGCTCGCCATCGTGCATAATCTGCACGGGCATAAAATCGCAGTAGGTCTTGACCAACTGCTTGATGCGTGCCGGTTCTAGGTATTCCTGTTCTTCCTCGGGAAGGGTGAGGGTAACGGTAGTGCCGCGAGTGCTGCGAGACGAATCTTCTAGCGTAAAGGATGGAGTTCCATCGCAGCTCCAGTGAACCGCCTGGGCCCCTTCTTGGTAAGATAGGGTATCAAGCTCAACTTTCCGTGCTACCATGAAAGAGGAGTAAAAACCCAGTCCAAAGTGACCGATGATGGCATTATCGCCATTGGCCTGATATTTCTCGATAAATTCCTCGGCGCTGGAGAAGGCCACTTGGTTGATGTATTTTTTCACCTCCTCCGCCGTCATGCCGATGCCATTATCCGAGATGGAGAGAGTCTTTTTCTCCTTATCTATGGTAATCTGGATTTCGGGAGTACTGAGTTCACCGGAGAATTCATCGCTATGGGAGACCATCTTTAGTTTGGCGATCGCATCCACCCCGTTGGAAATTAGTTCTCGGAGGAAGATTTCGTGGTCCGAGTAAAGGGACTTCTTGATGATGGGGAAGATA
The DNA here is from genome assembly GCA_014324065.1 of Hormoscilla sp. SP12CHS1. Lineage (GTDB taxonomy): Bacteria > Cyanobacteriota > Cyanobacteriia > Cyanobacteriales > Desertifilaceae > Hormoscilla. The sequence goes on from JACOMV010000141.1 coordinate 7,456, forward strand.
TTCTCGGTATGGATCGAGATAGTGCCTTGTTCGATTGTAGTCATACCTGCTGTATAAGTTAGCTAAAAGATAATTAATTGTTATTTTCTGGTATAACATCCTCATTTGAGGACGCGCGAACCCCCCCATGCAGATTCGGATTTCCCTACGTTGGCCTTCGAGGAAATATATGAGACGCCAAGTTCAATCATACCATTAGATGATATTGACTCAGGGGGCTATTCTTTGGCAGTAAGGCTTGTGGGGAAGACAGGTGACAAGAGAGTTAGTATGCTGAGGGTATATTGCCCAAAGAGACAGGAGTATGAGTGAAAGGGAAAAAAATCAGCCATTTTTTATCGTAGGGGCAGATCGATCGATCGGGCACGACGCTGCTGAGACTGATGATGAACGAACATCCCCGCTTGCGCGTCCCCCGGGAGTCGTGGTTCCTATCCGATCTAATGGACGAACTGCCATTAAATGCACCCTGACTTCCGAACAGCAGGAAATAGAGTTTCGGACGATCGCGAAACACCGAAACACCATCGATGGAAAGATTGGGAGATAGCTGATACCCAGCTAAAGGAGGTAATTGTGACTCTAAAACAGCCGCTGCTGAGCGAACTAATTAATACCGTATTCCCAAACTGTAGTAACCCGGAAAATAAACCCCGCTAGGGAGACAAGACGCCCCCGTATGTCAAATAGATAGACCGCCTACATCAGGTTTTCCCCAAGGCAAAGTTTATACATCTGATTCGGGATGGCAGGGATGTATGCTTGTCTCTAGCAAATACAAAATGGTACGGAGTAGCAATAGAAAAGCAAGCGGCATATTGGTGTGAAATGGTGAATGCGGGTATAGAATCAGGTAGAAAATTAGGAGAAGACCTGTATATTGAAATTAAATATGAAGATTTAGTGCTTAAGTCGGAGGAGACTCTCAAAAAGATATGTAAGTTTCTGGCAGAAGAATATGACAGCTGCATATTAGAATGTTATCAATCAGCCGATTTCTCGGGCCGTCCGCGGACCGATCGGGAACTGACAGCTTACCAAAAGGCAAGACATATCCATGATAACACCAAGCTACCGCCCCAGGTCTCCAAGACCTATAGGTGGCGTAGAGAAATGCGTCCGATTTCTCGGGCCGTCCGCGGACCGATCGGGGTAGCGATGTTTGAGGCGATCGCGGGGTCAACGATGGATCGAGTGGGACAGGCGAGAATGTTTAGAGGACCGTTGCGAATAATTTTCTGGGGATATAAATTAGCAGTAGATTTAGCGGTACAGACCAGAACTATCAGAAGGTGGTGGGGACTGCAAATACCCTATGATCTATTGAGAAAAATCGGCATTGCTGGAGAGGGGATATATAAGGAAAAGAAATAAGATGGTAAAATTTTCGGTAATTATTCCCGCGTACAACGGAGAAAAAACAATTAGAGAGACTGTAGAATCTGTATTAAGGCAAACATTTACAGACTTTGAGTTAATAGTGGTTAATGATGGTTCAACAGACTCTACCTTGGAGATTTTGTCGAGTATACAAGACCCTAGACTCAAGGTATTTTCTTATCCGAATGCTGACTCAAACCCCAGTGGTCGTAGTATTCTTGGAACTCCTCAACAGTTGGAACCTCTTCCAAGGTGAGAGGAATTGGATGGGGATAGAATCTGCCATTCAATAGATCGAAACCCTCAGTAGTAACTTTTACTACTTTGTTTGTAGAACGCTAAGATTTTGTCATGGCCGATCGCCTCTACGAATATCTACAGGTTATCATATCCCCTGATAATTTGTCAAGATTTATCCAATTTTCTACATATTTATGTCAACGGTCTCTCACCAGCGTTACCAGGCTCCCGCCTGGTAACGCTGACTATCGCCGGGGTGGGTACAGTCTCTACTAGGGATTGTGAAACCAAAACTGGCTGTTTCTTGCTGAAATTTAGAGTACACTCCACCCAGTCTATCGCAATCTGATCGCCCTCTACAAAGGTATTTTCCAGAATTTTGGTGGCGATCGCATTTTCCAGTTCCCGCTGAATGGCCCGTTTCAGGGGACGGGCCCCATAGACAGGATCGTAACCCGCCTCTACCAAATGGTCAATAGCAGCATCGGTCAGTTCCAGAGTTATTTTTTGCTCTGCTAGCAGCTTTTCCATCCGCTGAATTTGAATTCCCACGATTTGTCGTAACTCAGCTTTATCCAGGGCATGGAATAGAATTGTATCATCAACCCGGTTGAGAAACTCCGGGCGGAACTGCTTGCGCAGGGCCTGTAACACCCGCTTGCGCATCTCTTCATACTGAGTATCGTCCCCCGCCACATCCAATATATGGTCGCTACCGATATTACTGGTCATGACGATCACTGTATTCCGGAAATCTACCGTGCGTCCTTGGGAATCGGTAATTCGTCCGTCATCCAACACTTGTAGCAAGATATTGAACACGTCTGGATGGGCCTTTTCCACCTCATCCAACAGCACTACGGCATATGGTCGCCGGCGCACCGTCTCGCTTAACTGCCCTCCCTCCTCATAACCTACATATCCTGGAGGCGCACCCACCAGCCGCGCCACGGAATGCTTCTCCATATACTCGGACATGTCGAGCCGTACTATAGCATCATCGCTATCAAACAAGCATTCTGCTAAGGTCTGGGCCAGTTCCGTTTTCCCTACTCCCGTCGGTCCCATAAACAAAAAGGATCCGATCGGACGTTGCGGGTCTTTCATCCCGGCCCTGGCCCTACGTATTGCTGCTGATACCGCTGCTACTGCTTCATTTTGCCCTACCACCCGCTTGTGCAGGTATGTTTCCAGCTGCAATAATTTTTGTCGTTCCGATTCTAGCAGCCTGTTGACCGGTATCCCCGTCCATTTCGCCACCAATTCGGCCACATCTGCTTCCGTCACCTGTTCCCGCAGCAGGGCCGAACCGCCGGTCTGCATGTCCAATAATTGCGCTTCCTTTGCCTCCCGATCGTCCTCTATCTTTTGCTTGCGTCCGTACTTCAGCTGGGCCGCCTTATTCAGATCGTAAGCCCGTTCTGCCTGTTCGATTTGCACCTGCAGCTTATCTTCCTCTTCCTTGAGGGTCTTGATCGCCTCCAACAGTTGCTTCTCCCCCTGCCACTGGTCGTTCAACTGTTGCTGGCGTTCCTGCAAACTGGCAATTTCTTGTTCGATCCGGCGCGATCGTTCCTGGGCCTCCCGCTGCACTTCCGCTTCCAGGGACAACTTTTCCATTTCCAGCTGCATGATCCGGCGATCGATGGTTTCCAGTTCCTCTGGTTTGGAAGTGATCTCCATCTTCAGCTTCGCCGCTGCTTCATCTACCAGGTCGATCGCCTTATCGGGCAAAAATCTGTCCGTGATGTAACGACTGGATAGCATCGCCGCCGCTACCAAGGCCGAGTCAGTAATTTTCACCCCGTGATGGACTTCATAGCGTTCCTTCAGTCCCCGCAATATCGAAATAGTATCCTCTACCCCGGGCTGATTGACAAACACCTGTTGAAACCGGCGTTCCAGGGCGGCATCTTTTTCGATATATTTGCGGTACTCGTCCAGGGTTGTGGCCCCGATGCAGCGCAGTTCCCCCCGTGCCAGCATCGGTTTCAGCAGGTTACTGGCGTCCATGGCGCTGGACTGTCCCGCACCGGTCCCTACCACCGTATGCAGTTCGTCGATAAACAGCACGATCTGACCGTCCGAGTGGATGACTTCCCGCAATACCGCTCTCAGCCGGTCTTCAAATTCCCCTCTGTATTTAGCACCAGCTATTAGAGACCCCATATCTAGGCCAATTAACTGGCGGTTTTTCAGAGATTCCGGCACTTCGTTATTGATTATTCGCTGGGCCAGGGCTTCCGCGATCGCGGTTTTCCCCACCCCGGGTTCTCCGATCAGGACTGGATTATTTTTCGAGCGGCGAGACAATACCTGAATCAGGCGGCGAATTTCTTCATCTCGGCCAATCACCGGATCCAGCTTACCGGTGCGAGCCTGTTCTGTCAAGTCCCGTCCGTACTTTTCCAGGGCAGCGTAGCGATTTTCTGGACTTTGGTCCGTTACCTTCTGACTGCCCCGCAGGTCCTTGCTCGCCCCTTCTAACTGGGTGCGGGTGCAGTTAAAACCTCTAATTAACTGGCGACCGACGCGCTCATCTTCAGCGAAGGCAAGCAGCATGTGTTCGACAGAAATATACTCGTCTTCCCATGACATCCGTGCCTCTTCTGCCATATCCAGCATCACGTCCAAGCCCCGTCCCAGGTATAATTGCTCGACATCTGGGGATTTTTTTTGCCGGGAGTCAAATAGTTCTAGCTGTTGAGATAGCTTCACTGGGTCAATGCCAGCTTTATCCAGGATCGTCTTGGCAATGCCGTCCTGTTCTAACATGGCGATCGCCACATGTTCTACCTCCAACTGCTGATGTTTTCCGCGACGGGCAACATCCTGGGAGTTGACAATCGCTTCCCAAGCTTTATTTGTAAATTTACTGGAGTCTGTGGGCTGCATGGCAATAATTGCGATCTATCTGCTATCAGCTTACCAAAAATCAGGGATTAACACGGCCACCAGTCAGGGGGCTTACCGTATAACTCTAAGAACTGCTGAGTGTCATCCGCCAGCTGGTCAATTGCCCATTGTCTTACTTCTGGATCCCAGGTTGGTCTAGCGTCAATCTTTCTGCTCAATCTTCTTGCTAGCGGCTTCGTCAGCGTTTTCGGCAATTTTTTAGTTATCCGATATAAAGGCTTGACTCGCAACAGATACTGCTGGAGTTTTCCAGGAAAATGCAGACCAACACTTTTATTCTGATACTCTATCGAATTGTGAATCTGCACCTTGGGTTCTAGACCCAAGAACTCGAAGCATTTTTCTATAGTAGCCTCTTGCTGAGCCACCAAGTCTTTTAAGAACAGCACCAGGTCTGAGGTCCCGGAAGTATTTTCTGTAGGCACTGATATGCTTCTAATACTTGCTAACTTCGATATAGACACAGTCTTGGATAATTCTCTGATAAAATACCATCTCCTGAGATGGACGTCCCTCTGGTTTATATTCCTACATACTTGCATCCAATGTGACTCCATCCGCATCAATGGGTCGCGGGTGATATAAATAAGTTTTGCATCTGGCAAGTGCTTGGCTATCCTGGGAGCGCTAAAACTCGAATTGTAGGTGTATGCAGTGCTGGCTTCGCCAATTGCTGTTTTGTCTTTACCCTTCACGAACAGCGATTCATACCAGTCCCACCTCTGCTCGTCAAGGCTATCTGCAAACATACCTGGCTCTTTTAGGTCACACATAAACAGGTCCGAATGCTGACGTAGAAGATGGTACAGTTGAGTTGTACCACACTTCATCGCACCAATCACTGAGAAGTTGGGTTTCATAGAACTCTTATCAGCAATAAATACGAACAAGGAGCAACAAGCAACAAGATTCCTTGTGCTTGCGTTTCCTATTCTCAGGCGATCGGGAGCATCTCACTTTTGCCTTTTCGCATTAAAAACTGCTAATTGCTAATTGCTAATTGCGAATGGAAAATAGCCCCATTTTCAATTTTTAATTTTCAATTTTCAATTCTCGATTCTCAATTTGCCAAACTGAGATGCACCCGGGATTACAGCTTGTTCGCTATTTAATTAGTACAATAACAGCATTTAGTAAACCAGTTCTTAAACGTATTTGTTCCCATCA
>JACOMV010000142.1 GCA_014324065.1 Hormoscilla sp. SP12CHS1
TGACAAGGATGATGAAACTGAGGAGCCGGATGATGCGAAAGTATCACGTCCGGTTTTGAAGACGAGTCGGCCCGGTGACAGGTTGACTTAGTTTAATTTGGCAACTGGTTCTGGCCACGAATGGAGAATGGAGATGGGGTAAGGATGAAGCATTACTAAGATTAACAGCTAACAATTAATAGCATTTTAAATATATGATAGACTTGACTAGAGCATCGAGTAGAAGCTAGAAACAGGGTTGGTTGTCAAGATGACAACGAGATATAAATGCTTTCATCAGAGAAAGCCGGTTTCTTGACCGACGGGCACGGGTTCTCTCGGAGGCAGGAGCCTCAGAAGACCGTTAAGGTAGCCGTTTTTTCGAGATCGCAATAACAGAGAGGAGGAAGGTGGAATTACTGTTAGAAGGAATATTTAATGGGATTAGTATTGGGGCGGTTTTGCTGATCGCGGCCCTGGGTTTGGCGATCGCGTTCGGGCTGATGGGGGTGATTAATTTAGCCCACGGGGAGTTGATGATGCTGGGGGCCTATACAACTTTTGTCGTGCAAAATGGCTTCAAGTTGCTGGGCGGTCCTCTGTTTGAAATTTACATTTTTGTGGCTTTACCCGCTGCTTTTATCGTGGCAGCAGCGGTAGGTTTACTGTTAGAAAGATCGGTGATAAAATATCTTTACGGACGCCCTTTGGAGACCCTGTTGGCAACTTGGGGGGTGAGTCTGATCTTGCAGCAGTTTGTCCGCAGCGTCAGTTGGCAGATGGTAATTGGCATTCTGCTGTTTTGCTTGCTATTTTGGGGCGGGTTATGGATAATATCTCGCCAGCGCGATGATTTTTATTTTGCTCGCATTCGCAATTGGGTATTGCTGATAATGTTACCATTGTCGGCGGGAATTGCTGGGGCGACGGCGGCTTTGCTAGGGCAGGTTTTTAAGTTGGCAGTAACTCAACCTTGGTTTGGGGCCCAAAATGTGGACGTGACGGCCCCGGAATGGTTGCGGGGGGGCTTGGCATTGCCCCTCGGAAATAATTTTCAACTGTCTTACGTGAGACTGTTTATAATTGGGCTAACGGTCCTTTGTATTGTCGGCATTTATCTGTTCTTGCAGCGATCGCCCTGGGGTTTGCGGATCCGGGCGGTGACCCAAAACCGCAGTATGAGTGCCTGTTTGGGCATCCCTACTAATAAGGTTGACGCCCTGAGTTTTGCCTTGGGTTCGGGGTTGGCAGGGGTGGCCGGTTGCGCTATTAGTTTGCTGGGTTCTGTAGGACCGAATACGGGACGAAACTATATCGTGGATGCTTTTATGGTGGTGGTTGTGGGAGGCGTGGGAAAGCTGGTGGGCAGCATTGTGGCGGCGATCGCGATCGGGACGACTAGCTACTTGATCGGTTCTGGTACAATTGCTTTAATGGTAACGGAGATTAAGCCTCTGACTGATTTCTTGACTTTCTTTGCTACAACCAGTATGGCCAGGGTGATGGTATTTGCCCTGATAATTGCTTTTTTGCAAGTTCGCCCCGCTGGCATGTTTCCTCAGAAAGGTCGGACTGTTGATGCTTAAAGCCTAATAATGCTAGATTTAGTTTTAGGACGCGGGATTAGAAAAAAGGGCCGAGGCCGCAAGCTATTGTTGCTGGAGGCGGCAGTTGTGGGGGCGATCGCCTTGCTGCTAATCTTAATTATGCCACTGATGCTGTCGGACTTTCGCCTGAATTTGCTGGGGCGTTTTCTGGCATTGGCGATCGCGGCCCTGGGCATTGACCTGATTTGGGGTTATACTGGCATGCTAAGTCTGGGTCATGGGGTCTTTTTTGCCCTAGGCGGATACGTGATCGCGATGCACATCAAGCTGCAAATACCGGCGGATGCGGGCACCCAACTGCCAGAATTCATGAGTCTGTACGGAGTCACGGAATTACCCTGGTTTTGGCAACCATTTGACTCCTTTTTCTTTGCTACCGCTGCTATGGTCATTATTCCAGCTATCCTGGGGGCAATTATGGGCTATCTGGTATTCCGCAACCGGATCCGGGGAGTTTATTTTTCCATTCTCACCCAAGCGGCAACTATTGTGTTTTTCAACTTCTTCAACGGTCAGCAAAAGTTAATTAACGGCACTAATGGCTTAACTTCTTTCAAAACAATTTTGGGTGCCAGAGTCAATGACTCCAAAACTCAGTTAGCATTCTATGCTATTACAGTGCTATTGCTGGCCGCAACCTATGCTTTATGTCGCTGGCTGACCAGCGGACGCTTTGGACGCTTGCTGGTGGCAATTCGGGATGATGAAAGTCGCGTGCGTTTTACCGGTTACAACCCGACTGGCTATAAGGTTCTGGTATTTGCTATCTCCGCTGGGTTGGCCGGACTGGCGGGGGCGATGTTTACCCTGCAAACTGGGATTATTTCTCCGAAAGCGATGGATATTGCTTTCTCCATTGAAATGGTAATCTGGGTAGCTGTGGGCGGTCGCGCTAGCTTGGTGGGTGCGGTTCTGGGTACCCTGATTGTTAACTATGGTAAAAGCTTGTTGTCCGAACAGTTTCCCCAAGTTTGGCTGTTCTTTCAGGGGGCTTTGTTTCTGCTGGTCGTGACTGTACTTCCTAATGGTGTCGTTGGTTGGTTGCGCTTTCAGGGGCTGGAGAAAGTGCGAGCGATCTTTTTGGAGAAGCCAGTAGTAACTTATCCCAGTTTAGAGTCAGACCCAGAAGTGCAGCGGGAACGGGAATTATTAGAAAATGATACAATAGATGATTGAGAATGGAGAATGGAAAATTGTGAGTACGCCAGCAACACCTGTCCGAAGTGGAGAGTGTGTTTTCCTCCTCTTCCACTAGACTACTCTTAGCATACAAGGGGCACGGCATCCATAATATAATGCTATCATCTAACATCTATCTATTGCCGTGCCCCGGCTGTTCATTGCTACCGCTGTCCGGTGGGGGCGATCGCATGTGGGGGCGTGAGGGTTTGGGCCGTAAGAAGAGGATCGATCGCATTTTCCTTTTCTCCGATAATCTGTTGATGCCGTGCCCCTACATAACAATCACATCATCAACGGGCAGGATATTTTCTCGATCGCATTTTGACGGACATGATATTTGTGCATGGGGTAGGGGCACGGCATCCATAATATAATGCTATCATCTAATATCTATCTATTGCCGTGCCCCGGCTGTTCATTGCTGAATAAAGGGCGATCGCATGTCGGGGCGATCGCCCGTGGGTTGAGAAACCGGGTTTCTTATACAAATGTCGCCCTCAGACGATCATTTATCGCAGAAACCCGGTTTCTTGCCGACTCGCGACCGTTGAGAGTCGGCGATCAGGGGGCGATCGCATTGGGTTAGCAATTAGCAATAGGGCTACGCGCACTTCGTACAAGCAATCAGCAATTCTCCCATGAATAGTAAAATATTAGAAATAGAGAACCTCACAGTTAGCTTTGATGGTTTTAAGGCCCTGAACCAGCTCAACTTTAGCATGGATACGGGGGAACTGCGAGTCATCATCGGTCCCAATGGTGCGGGAAAAACCACCTTTATCGATGTGATAACTGGGAAGGTGCAACCAACAACAGGACGGGTGCTATTTAAGGGCCGAAATACCCGACGCTTATCGGAACATCAAATAGCCCGCCTGGGAATAGGTCGCAAGTTTCAGACCCCGAGAGTTTACCTGAATTTGACAGTCCGGGAAAATCTCGACCTTTCCTGTAACCGCAATCAAAATGTTTTTGCGACTCTTTTCAAACCGACATCCGTCGCCGAACGAAATACTGTTAAAAACCTGCTAGAAACCATCGGGCTAATAGGGAAAGCGGAAATGAAGGCAGAATTGCTTTCTCACGGGGAAAAGCAACGGTTAGAAATAGGCATGTTAGTGGCTCAGTCACCGGACTTGCTGCTAGTTGACGAACCCGTTGCGGGGTTGACGGATTCCGAAACCGAACAAACGGGGGATCTGCTGTTGAATTTGGCCGAAAGTCATTCCATTATTGTCATCGAACATGATATGGAATTTGTCCGCCAAATTGCCCGCCAGGTGACCGTGTTACATCAAGGTGCAGTTTTGTGCGAGGGTACCATTGAGGAGGTGCAAAATGACCCCCAGGTGATCGAAGTTTATCTGGGACAACCCTACGAACAAGATGAATAATCAGCAACTGTAGGTTGGGTTTCGTGCCTGATGCTGTTGGCGAAATCCATCTCGAAAGAAGAAATCAAGCGTGCTACAAGAACGAGAAATCTTTACTTGGGCTATTAGTAATACTCAATGTAAGATGCTTGGTAACACATTCGCCAACAGTATCCGTGCCTCTACCCAACCTACGATTACTACAAACGGTTAATTAAAAATATCGTCCAACTTCTCCAGCAATTCTTCTGCTAAGTCCAGCAATTCGATTTCCTCATCCTCTTCAACCCTTTTCTCGCGCACGATCGCCCCCACCAGAGAACCTGCGAGAATATTTTTCACCCCATAAGTTCTCTTCTCTTCCTCGCAAATGCCCAGACATGTTTCCAACGCTACTGCTATTTGAGAAATTGACTCGGCTTTGAGCCGTTCTCGTACCCGCACCGCTACTTTGTCCTCACTGGAGAGAAACTCGATCATCTCTTCTTTCCTCGAATATTCCTCATCCGATGTGTCGCACCATTCTCCCTCTACATCAACATAGCGATCGATACAGTCTAGGCCGTAATTCAGACAGTCCCCTTGCAATTGTTGCGCTGCTTCTACAGCTTCCATGACTTGGGCAATTCGTTCTTCTCGGGAATTGGTGTTTTCTGTCACCCGGGGCCTCCTATTTTACTTTCTGCTTTCTGCGCTTTTCTAATCTGAATTTTTGGTACTTTGCTGGTTTGATATTGTCGCTATTATACTTGGCGATGTTAACCACCTGATTTACATAATCCTCTATGGCTGGATTATAGCTGATAAATAGTCCTCTCTCTATGCCCCAGTACCGGAGAGTTTCTTCCCAGCTTGCCTCCTTCTCTTGAGTATATTCATCGGCACTTTGAGTCAGTTGCGTACAGAGGGGTTTTTCTTGATTATTACTAACGATTATATCCGTTGCCATTGACAGATCGGCAATTAAACGCGATACTCCCCCATCCCCTTGACGACTTGATATCCGACCGATCAGTGCTTTTATTAACTCCCTATCCCCATCTGCGTACTCTCCCTTCATCAGACTGCGTTTCCATTTATAAAACTTGGGGTCATAATTCCTTAACCATAGAGGAAATAATTCACTATACCAATATCTCAGGGTTGGTGACTAAATGCCTCGCTTTTCTCTGCGGACGTGGGCAGGGATTGGATTTTTAGCCACGCTTCTACATCTAAGACGAGCTGGTTCAGAAATAGTAGCACCCATTTCCTGGCTGTCAACTTCCCCGGCTTTTCTTTGGACACCGAGTTGAGGATCTTCTTTAACTTCTCTGCTTCCTGGGGCGCGACTACGCCAGCTGTCTCGGTCTCGTCTCTCAATTTATTGATTATCTCTTTGATTTGCAACCGGCGATCTCCCCTGCTTGGCGCTCTTGTCTATTCTAATATACCCGATCGGGTCAATATGTCAACTTCCCAGGAATTTTCCCCCGGGCCTCGCCGCGAAGCCAGAGTCGAGTCAAGTTATCGGGAAACATGCATTTGGTGACGAGCGCTACCGCATCTCACGACGCGGGTAGCAAACGGTAGCGTTTATTTTTCGCCCGATCGGGCAGCTTGGCGCAGTTCGCCCCTATATATCTATTAATAGGAATAGATGAGGAGACGAATTTAATTTTTTTTAGTGGCAACACACATTAGAGACATAGCCGCTTCTGGAGAATTGGGATTGATGCCAGAGAGTTGCTGCAACAAACGCCAGCGAAACTTAGCTCGACCGTAGTTTCCTTGCAAAGCAGGAGCGCCAACGTTATTATTGTGAGGATAAAGGTTGACCTGAAACCCCATTGGCTCGAGGGTGTTGTAATAGAGTTCTGGGGTGACACCATCTCCCGGATATTCGGCATGAATTTCCGTTGCCAGCATGCAATCTTGCTGTTCTTGGTTGCTATGAGCACCTCGCTTCATCACTCTGAACACCAGTAAGCGAAACTTCCAAAGCCACAGGGAAATTCCCTTAAAGTCCATCGAAAGCCACAGGAAAATTCCCTTAAAGTCCATCGAAGTCAGTTGTTGGTCGCGATCGCTAATCAACATTCCGACGGGACGGACTAAACGAGCCGCTTCTGCCAACACTTTTGCCATATCGTCACAGTGGTGGATGGTCGCATTGAGGGTGACGATATCCGTAAAACCCGATACGAAAGGAATTTGGTGAGCATCTGCCAAGATAGGGATATAACCCAGTCCTCGAGCCATCTGCAATCCACCCTTAGAAATATCAATGCCAATGAGTAAGCGGGGCGTTCCTCCCAAGGCAGCAAAAAGGTTGCCCGGACTGCAGCCGACATCAACGACAATTTTGCCATCCCAGCTTCCGATTGCCCCTTGCCAGAGGGAATGAAATGCCTCATCCCGGTGACAACATTCAAAGTATTCTTTCGCCCAAACGGGATGTACGAAATAATAGCTATTTGCCTGCTGGGCTGGGGTTCGGAATCGGATATGTCAGAATGCCGTCTTCCCAGACCCCTAACTCGGTTAGATAAGGCTCGATCGATGAATGTATCTTTGTTTCAGTAACCATAATGTACTCCTGATGAATAAATAGGATTATGTTCTATTGCTCGGAATTTTTGGTACTTGATATTGTCACTATTATACTTGGCGATGTTAACCACCTGATTTACATAATCCTCTATAGCTGGATTATATTCCTCTCTCTATGCCCCAGTACCAGAGAGTTTCTTCCCAGCTTGCCTCCTTCTCTTGAGTATATTCATCTGCACTTTGAGTCAGTTGCGTACAGAGGGGTTTTTCTTGATTATTACTTACGATTATATCCGTTGCCATTGACAGATATGCTATTAAACGGGACACCCCATCCTCTTGACAATTTTATATCCGATCAATCAGTGGTTTTATTAACTCCCTATCCGCAGAAGCGTACTCTCCCTTCATCAGGCTGCGTTTCCATTTATAAAACTTGGGGTCATAATTCCTTAACCATAGAGGAAATAAATCTCTATACCAATATCTTTGGGTTGGTGACATGCGCTTAAACGCCTCAGCGGACGTTGGCAGGGATTGGATTTTTAGCCATGCCTCTACATCTAAGACGAGCTGCTTGAGAAATATTAGCACGTATTTCCTGGCTGTCAACTTCCCCGGCTTTTCTTTGTGTACCCAGTTGAGGATCTTCTTTAACTTCTCTGCTTCCTGGGGCGCGACTACGCCTGCTGTCTCGGTCTGGTCTCTCAATTTATTGATTATCTCTTTTATTTGCAACAGGAGATATCCCCTGCTTGGCGCTCTTGTCGGTTCCAATATACCAAATCGGGTGAATATGTCAACCCCTTTTTCCCCGAAATTTTCCCCGGGGCCTCGCCGCGAAGCCAGTCAAGTTAAGCAATTCAAAATTACAAATTGAAAATGTGGAAAGTAATTGATAGCAATAGTTTCAGTATTTGGCCATGCAATTTAAATGCGCGACAGCTTATCGGGAAAGTCGATAGATATGCTCATTTTCACCCAACCTTTTATTCCCCGCGATCGACTGAAAACCGCCGATCGCCTATGACTGGTTATTCGCCCAATTATCTGCTATTATATTTTCTGTCCTCACTCAAGTCATGCAAGCCGTAACCCGAGCGGGCGCTGTTCGACCTGATAATTTAGGTTCTGGTTCTGGGGGCGATCGGTCTTGTCTTCTCAGAAACCGGGTTGATTCTATAGTCATCAACTCCCGATCGACCTTTTCCTGAATCTTCCCGGTTTCTTCTCCAAAGATGCGATCGGGCAGGGGTGGAACCGGTACGCTGGTTGCCATGCGGACAGCTGACTATGGGGAAACAACGAAACCAGGCAATAGCACAAAATGTGTGATATATTGAAGCAGCAGTCAACGTTGGTGCAGGTGATGGAACGGGAAGCTGACAATATAGCAGAAAAGGGAAACCAGAATACTGCGAACTCAGAAGCATATTTTAATTTCTTGACGGAGGTGTTGCAGGCAGTTTCAAAAGATCCTAGTCCTCAGTCAGTCTACCCCCTACTGCAAGCAAACCTAGACAAACTCGATGACAACTTTCACGCCGTCTTGCGAACCTGGGCAGAAGGGCGACTTTCCGAGATAAAACCATCCCAAGCAGAAGACATCGCCTCAGATATCAGCAACTTCAGCAACCTCATCCTGGAATTTCCCCTCGGCAACCAGGCGGCGAACGTGGAAATTAGCCTCGTCGGTTATGAAATCTCCCTGACAGTCTTTACCCGCGACAGTCACTCAGAAAATTGGGCGATTATTCAAAACAATTTGGGCGCTGCCTACAGAAACAGAATAAAAGGAGACAAGGCCGAAAATCTGGAAAACGCCCTGGCAGCCTGCCAACGGGCTTTGTCGGTTTACACTCAAGAAGCTTTCCCCACCTACTGGGCTTCTACTCAGAATAATTTGGGCTTTGCCTACTTTCAGAGAATAAAAGGAGACAGGGCCGAAAATCAGGAAAACGCCCTGGCCGCCTTGCAACGGGCTTTGTCGGTTTACACTCAAGAAGCTTTCCCCACCTACTGGGCTTCTACTCAGAATAATTTGGGTGCTGCCTACTCTGAGAGAATAAAAGGAGACAGGGCCGAAAATCTGGAAAACGCCCTGGCCGCCTTGCAACGGGCTTCGTCGGTTCGCACTCAAGAAGCTTTCCCCACTTACTGGGCTTCTACTCAGAATAATTTGGGCCTTGCCTACAGTAACAGAATAGTAGGAGACAGGGCCGAAAATCAGGAAAACGCCCTGGCCGCCTTCCAACAGGCTTTGTCGGTTCTTACTCAAGAAGCTTTCCCCACGGACTGGGCTTCTACTCAGAATAATTTGGGCCTTGCCTACAGTGACAGAATAAAAGGAGACAGGGCCGAAAATCTGGAAAACGCCCTGGCAGCCTGCCAACGGGCTTTGTCGGTTTACACTCAAGAAGCTTTCCTCATCAACTGGGCTTCTACTCAGAATAATTTGGGCCTTGCCTACAGTGACAGAATAAAAGGAGACAGGGCCGAAAATCAGGAAAACGCCCTGGCAGCCTTCCAACAGGCTTTGTCGGTTCGCACTCAAGAAGCTTTCCCCACGGACTGGGCTTCTACTCAGTAGAATTTGGGCCTTGCCTACAGTCACAGAATAGTAGGAGACAGGGCCGAAAATCGGCAAATGGCGATCGCGGCCTATAAAAAAGCCTTAGAAGTATACACCCGGGAAGCCTTTCCCGAAGACCGGGCAGCAATACAATATGAAATTGGCAAACTGCTGATAGATGGAGGAAGCTGGTATGATGGACTAGCCCATTTAGAAGAAAGCCTCGCCATCTATCGCCAAACAGAAAACCTCAAAGAACGTGCAGATACAATATACCAAATAGCCCGCACCCATCATTTAATGAGTAACCTAGACAAAGCCCGCATTCATTATGGTGATGCCCTCCGCATCTACCAATTTATCGAGCATCAACGGGGAATAGCGGCCTGCCAAGCCGGACTAGGCAGACTAATGATTTTAATTATATTTATCGATGAAGCCTTAGAAAGATTAAACCAAGCCTGTCAGATTTATGATACCATTGAGGATAAGCAACGGGCAGATGACGTGCGGGAAATCATCAAGCTGATAATTAAAGCCAAAGAAGGAGAGAAACAAATAGCATGAACGAGACCGACAGACTTTGGGATGAAACGGACAGCATATTCACTAGCTGGAATCTTCAGGAAATACCATTTTCTGAAAGTGCATCCAGCTTGCGGTCCAACCTAGATAAAGTTTTCACGGGTCGCACCCAGGAGTTAAAGCGGATCTTTAACCTGTTACGAGGTCGGGAACGCAAGCGGATATTAGTATACGGTTCCATTAGCATAGGGAAAACCGCCTTTATTTTAGCAGTATTGAGTGTCTTGCAACGTAAAACCAAAGATACTCTGGCTACCTATATTAGTCTCCCTAAATTATTAGTGGAAGATCAAATACTCTTAACCTTGATTTATCTACGACAAGGTTTGACATTTCAAATGTTAGGAGTCCATTTTCATG
>JACOMV010000143.1 GCA_014324065.1 Hormoscilla sp. SP12CHS1
ATATGTCCATGTATAACTATAGCTCATAGCATTTACATCTCCAAATTTAAGTTCTCAAATCTTATTATAGCATAAATTTATATTTTCAAGAGGTCTAACTAACTATGGTATCACATCTAGTCGCACTTCCACAAGCGCTGTACAGAGTCCGGAACCGTTGCGCCGCTGTAGTCAACCAGACAAGAAACCGGGTTTCTGCGACAAGCTATGGTGCTAATTTGAGAATATTGTAAGAAACCCGGTTTCTGGCCACTCGCGAAGGTGACAACGTACCAACTATTTTTGACCACACCCGTCTGCAACCGTTGCGCCGCACCAGGCATCGGGGTGGCCATCAAATACGGGCGATCGTTGAGCATAATTGTAGAAGCGAAATTCTCGATTTGCGATTTGCTTCAGGGCCCGCAGTGGGTTAAAACCCACTGTCCGCATTGTCGAAGCGAAATTCTCGATTTGCTTCAGGGCCCGCAGTGGGTTAAAACCCACTGTCCGCATTGTCTAGAAATGATTTAGCCTATTTTTGTGGATTTTTGCTTTTAGCCTCTGCAAGATGTAAAGTCGATGTCAAAGTCTCGCGGTTTCTAAGCATCTTCGGAAACCCGGGCGATCGCAGTACCGCAGTCTGGAACCGTCGTGCAGCAGTGGGAGATCGCCTCTTGGGAGAATGAGGGGGCGATCGTTTAGCATAATTGTAGTGAAACTCAACCGCAGGATGTAATCAACAGCAGGATGTTGGGTAAGCAACTTCGCCCGCCCCGTTATCATGTTGGGTAAGGGACTTCAACCCAACCTACGCATATTTCGCCCGCCCCGTTATCATGTTGGGTATTGAGTAAAGAATGAAGTATGCTAGCAAAAAAAACGAGATTGTCGGACAGTGGATTTTCCAAGCAGGCAAGATTGTGCCTGATGCTTCATATAAAATTATAGAACATATGATCTCATCTAACTTTGTTAAGGTGAGCGATCGAGAAGATGGTTGGACTACTTTGTATAAGGAACCAGTCGAACAATCTTATTGGGAATTAACCTATCCCGATAGCGAATTGCATGGTGGGGGACCGCCAAAGTTAACTAAGCTATCAGAAGAGGAGGTGCTCGAAAAATACGGTGAATGCTTGTGAAGCTTGGCCGGAGATCGCCTGTGGGGAGAATGAGGGGCGATCGTGCTGGTTCTAGGTAATCTGTGTACTCATTGTCAGCCACAAAAATTAAAGCTCCTCATCAACAAGCCGTAAAACGCTGTTATATAGAGGTTCAGCAACCCAGAACCCAGCTTGATTTATCAAAGCATCCAACAAGGGCTTCACCCGATCGATCAAACCTTGACTTTTTGCTTCCACCAAGATCCCCAAGATTCCCGTGTATCGAAGATTGAGTCTAGCTGCTACAAGCCGATCGCGACGTTCGTCAATCAACTTGCATCTCAACTGCTAGTGCGATCGCTTCAGCTTCTCCAATATCTAGTTCATCGCTGAGTGAATCAACTAAGGTGCGATTAATAACGGCGCAAGTTTCAATCCAATCAAAAGTTTGTACTTCAGTCGAGCCAGCGATAGGAAAACTGGGATCGGTTAGTTCTCGATAAACAGCCTCAGGAATGAAAACAGTCCCGTAAAGTTGTTGCAAAAGATGGAGTTGGTCGATCGCTTTAGGGATCTCCGCCAGGATCCCCCCGTAGCGCTACGCGCACTTCGTAAAAGCGCAGCGGCCTGACGCCAGGAAGGCTAGCAATCTCACCGACGAGGCAGGAGTGTTCTTCATCTTATACTAGACGAGGGGATTGCTTCGGGGGGGGATTGCTTCGTGCCTCGCAACGCTGCGCGACTCAATTGAGCATAAGTTATCGCTACGTACCCCCTCCCTCGCAATGACAAATGTACCTGTAGCCATGCTTAACCGAGAAGTATTGATTACCGCTCCATGACAATTTTCTAACCAATTAACCCAGAAACTTTTGCCCGATCGCGATCACGGGCAGTTTCCAGTTGTGCGGTTTCAGACCAATCTCAACTTGTGGCCAGCTAAAAAATATCTCGTTCCCTGACTCTGGCAGGGAACGTAATCTAGAGGCAGAGCCTCTCGTGTCAAGTGATAAGATATGGTAAAATTATCGCTGAACCTGGGAGCGAGAGATTTGTAAATTTCGCCTAGTATTGGTAATGCTTAGGATGAGCGTTGGTGGGCAGTGCTACGGTTTATTTCCAACCAAAGGTTCTCTTGAAGGCAATATAGACTCTTTTCATGGTCTGTGGGGTGACATTACCGAAGCGTTTGAGCAACCTTTGCTTATCTATGGATTTCATTTGTTCTAGCAAGACTAATGAATCTAAATTCAATCCTCCTTCATTAGCTTTGATGAATACTGTGGTGGGAGAGTTTTGATGTACTTTTGAGGTTAGGGGCGCGATGCAGGTGAGGGGACTATTTGAATTCCGCAGGATCAGCGCCGGACGGTCTTTGCGGATCTCACAACCAATTGTGGAACCCAGTTGTACTAGATAGATTTCGCCGCGCTTGGGGCTGTTGGTTTGAAATGCCATTTTGCTTTCCTCTTATTCTACAATTATGTTGTAGCTAATATCGTTGCCCACCGGCGAGAGGGTAAAAGTAGGATTAATTCAGGAATATAGAAAAAAGTTGTAACTGTACTCGAAAGTATGGGAAAGTACAGGAAAGTACAGGAAAGTACAGGAGAAGTCAGTTGGACTTGAAGCCGGAAGAATATTTTCAGATTGCTGATGAGGCGATTTTCGCTCTTGAAGGACAACACCTACGAGACCCGGAAAAGTTTATAATTGAGGGGTCAGTTGAGGGGCAGACCTATGAACAGATAGCCGAAAAGCACGGCTATGCTGAATCGACTTTCAAGCGAGATTATGGTCAAAAGCTGTGGGAACGTCTGTCGGAGGCGTTAGGGGAAAAGGTGAGTAAGAAGAGTTTCCGCGCGGCATTGGAACGCTATGGGGCGCAGAGGACAGATTCTCAGTCGAAGTCTGGGCAGAAAGAACAAGAACAACCGGCAGCAGGACTTGATGATGGCTTGACTCGCTGGGTGGGACGTGAGACTCTGATTGGGGAACTGATTGCTAAATTGCAGGGAGATTGTCGGGTTTTGTCCCTGGTGGGGATAACGGGTATTGGCAAGACTTCTTTGGCGGCCCAACTGACGCGGGAACCACAGATGCAAGAGTTTTTGCCCTTAGTGAAAACTCTCAGCTTTTATCAAGGGTCTCTTGACTTTCAGGTGGTGGCGCAGCAGGTTTTGGGTGAAAATTTGGCTTCTCAACCTGAGTTGCTGCAAAATGAAGATGCTATGGTTCGGGAGATCGTCCATAAATTGCAGTCACAACCTTGCTTGTTAGTCCTAGATATGTTGGAAGCGGTTTTACAGGCGGATACTCAGGGGGGACACCGGTTTGAGCAGCCTGTTTTTGGTAAGTTCCTGGATGCGGTGGTCTCGGTACCGGAAATGCGATCGCGCCTGATCCTGACTTCTCAATACCGACCCCCGGTTGGCGCTGAGAGGCGCTTTTTGGAACGACACCATACGGAACCGATGAAAGGTTTAGATAGAACAGAAGCAAGAATGCTGTTTGCTGCTTGGAATGTTGAGATAAATTCAGATGTGGATGGCGAGTATCTGGACCGGATGATTGCTGTCTACGAAGGGCACCCCCTGGCCCTGCGGGTGATTGCTGGGGAAATTCGTTCTCCCTACGAGGGGGACATTCAGGCTTTTTGGGATGAATATGGATATGAAATTGAGGAGGTGGAACGGCTGAAAACTGCTACGGAAGGGGATCCGAGTCAGGATAGGGAAGATTTGACCTTTACTATCGACCTCAAGGATTTGGTGCGCAAGCGCATTGAAAGCAGCGTTTCCCGCTTGCGCGAGGATTACCCTCTGGCATATCGATTGTTTTGTATGGGGGGGACGAATAGACGGGCGGAAAATCGGAGAGCTTGGTTGTTTTTGATTGGCGAGTTTCCCCGGGAGGAACAAAAATTGGCATTTGAAACCTTGCTGCGTCGGTTTTTGCTGGAGTCTGAAAAGGTTAAGAGCAAGGTTTACTATCGCCTGCACAGTATGATCAGGGGAGTGGCGCTGGAACATTTGCGGGCATTCGATCGGAATTGAACGGCAGTGCTACGCGGTGAGTTATGCCAGCAACAGAGTTGATAACAGAACGGAAGAACCGATAATTAAAAGATCGAGAAGCGAGGATTATTATGGAGAGATTATACAAACAGGTGCGATTGCAAGAGCTTTCGGAAGATGATGTCTTCCAGTTGCGATATACTGTGCCAGAGAGGAAGTTGGTTTTGCCTGTCTCAGATGCTGATAGCAAACAGGAAAACGATGGAAACGATGTCATGGCGATGGGAGTGGAGGAACTGTTGGCAAAGGGAGTGGGATCAATTCGGGATGAGAAGAGAATAAATATGCTAATTGACTTGATTAGCAACTATGATAATCAAATATGGACGGGAGAAGTAAGAGAGTTGACCTTGACAGAACAGTCTCACATCCGCAAGGCATTTTATAACTTAAATTACTACGAACCGCGAGATGATTCTAATATAGAGAAGGTGCAGGGATACTTGGAAGCGTTTCACCATCTCTGCGAGTTGTCGGAATGGGGAGAAGCTACCAAGATACTTTGGATCCGCATGGATACGCCGACGCAGGAAGAATTAGACAATCAACTGGGTATTTGGGGTTACTACAGGGAAACAATTGAACTGTATAGCAGACTGTTGGGGAAATTAAAACCGTATAGTAAATTGGGGGGTAATTTAAATGATTTCTGGAACAGTATTTGTTTGAATGGGTTAGGAAATGCATACAATCGCCTAGGGGAGTATCAGAAAGCAAGAGATTACTATGAGCAAATAATTGTCAGGGAAAGAGGAGATATATATAACATATATATCTCGGGTTGTGGGCTGGGAAATTTGGGAACTTCATATTGTGACCAAGGGCAGTATCAGAAAGCAATAGATTACTTTCAGAAGCATTTAGAGATCGCCCGGAAAATAGGCGATCTCGATCGCCTTCAGGAGGTTTACGCGCTGGGAAATTTGGGAAATGCATACAATTACCTAAAACAGTATCAGAAAGCAAGAGATTACCTTCAGTAGAGTTTAGCGGTTGCCAGGGAAATAGGCGATCGTATTGGCGAGAGTAGTGCGCTGGGAAATTTGGGGCTTACCAACAATGGTCTAGGGCAGTATACTCAAGCAATCAATTACTTTGAGCAGAGTTTAGCAATTGCCAGGGAAATAGGCGATCGCACTGTCGAGGGTAAGGTGCTGGGAAATTTGGGCAATGCCTACGATTCCCTAGGGGAGTTCTCCCGCGCAATAGATTGCCATCAAAAGTATTTAGAGATTGCCAGGGAAATAGGCAATCGCGCTAGCGAGGGTATAGCGCTGGGTAATTTGGGAAATGTCTACAATAAGCTAGGGCAGTATAGCCAAGGGATAGATTACCTACAGCAGAGTTTAGCGATCTCCAGAAAAGTAGGCAATCGCGCTAGCGAGGTAAAAGTGCTGAGTTCTTTGGGGGATGCCTACTGTTCCCTAAGACAGTTTAGACAAGCAATAGATTATCTTCAGCAGAGTTTAGAGATCGCCCGGGAAATAGGCGATCGCACTAGCGAGGGTATAGTGCTGAGTTCTTTGGGGAATGCCTACGATTCCCTAGGGAAGTATCAATTAGCAATAGATTATTATAAGCAGAGTTTAGCGATCTCCAAGGAAATAGGCGATCGCGCTAGCGAAGGTAGGGTGCTGGGTTATTTAGGAAGATCCTACGGTTTTATAGGACAGTATCAGAAAGTAATTGATTATTTTCAGCAAGGTTTAGCGATCGCCCGGGAAATAGGCGATCGCGCTAGCGAGGGTAGTGCGCTGGTAAATTAGGGCAATGCATACAATTACTTAGGACAGTATCAGTTAGCAATAGATTGCCTTCAACAGGGTTTAGCGATTGTCAGGGAAATAGGCGATCGCGCTGTCGAGGGTAAGGCGCTGGGTTCTTTGGGAAATGCCTACCGTTCCCTAAAGCAGTATCAGTTAGCAATAGATTACTGTCAGCAGTGGTTAGCGATTACCAAGGAAATAGGCGATCGCGCTGGTGAGGGCATGGCGCTGGGTTCTTTGGGAAATACCCACTTTTCCCTAAGACAGTTTAGACAAGCAATAGATTATCTTCAGCAGAGTTTAGAGATCGCCCGGGAAATAGGCGATCGCGCTGGCGAGGGGATGGCGCTGGGTTCTTTGAAAATAGCCTACGGTTTTCTAGGGCAGTATAGCCAAGCAATGGATTGCCATCGACAGCATTTAGAGATCGCCCGGGAAATAGGCGATCTCTCTGGAACTAGGTGATCTCTAGGGCGTACTCATATCTGTAAGCCACGAAAATTAAAGCTCCTCATCAACAAGCCGTAAAACGCTGTTATATAGAGATTCAGCAACCCAGAACCCAGCTTGGTCGATCGAAGCATCCAACAAGGGCTTCACCCGAGCAATCAATCCTTGACTTTTGGCTTCGACTATTAATAGGGGATGATTGCTGATAACGATCGTAGTCTGCCCATCTCCTGCAAGTTTTTAATATCCTGTTTAAAATGAACTGGAATTTTACGACTTACGAGTAAGTGTTGAAAAGCAATGCGATGCATATTTGCAAAGCGACTGGCTTGAGCAAGAGTTAATTTTTCCTTCTGGAAAAGCATGACAGCGATTTCCTGATACATTTCTGCTTCAGTCATGCGAGTTTTCGTTAAAATTTCGTCAGCGATAACAACGCTCATGGCTACATCCTCTCTACTATCCCTATTATAGCAATTTCAAATCAGTTGCGAAAGTCTCGTACTCGGTTTCGCCGAAGTTACCGGGTTTCTGGCATCCTCGGAAACCCGGGCGATCGCAGTACCGCAGTCTGGAACAGTCGTGCAGCAGTGGGAGATCGCCTGTTGGGAGAATGAGGGGGCGATCGCCCTCTCATCTTCAAACGCGAGAGAGTTTACTTTTCTGATAATCTTTAATTTTCTCAACCAAACTATCCACAGTTTCTCCAGCAAACAACTCTGCGCGCATCGCTACAGAATCCCCACCATCCCATGGTAACATAGATATCAAAAGCGCTAGTTTCGATGGTGCCATGTATTTCTCTAAAATCTCTAACGCTTCTTGTATGACTTCTTCTTGTTCTGGGGTCCTCTTATTCATCACTTATCCTCTGGCAATTGCTAATATAAAATTTGCCTAACATGGGCGCGATCGTTCAGTATAAAGTTTTACTATCCGTATTTTTTTCGTCTTTACCCGCTCGACAAAATACTGACTATAGCTTTTCTAATTGATGTCGTTCTACATAGGACAAGGCCAAGAGACGTAAATAATCCAAAAGTTCAAAATATTGCTGAATTTTGGGATAATCATTTGCAGCAGTATAATACCACTTGACAACGGACTCGACCTCAAAACTACTCAGGGAATGTAAATGCTCCACCACCTCCCTAGTAGGTTGAACGGTATATCCTGTTGATATAATTTGACTAACATATCCTAAAATTACCGCAGAAAGTATTTCCAACTGCTCCCAAACCGGATATTCTTCATTAGCATCCTTTTCGCTCAACCAAAGTCGATGCCGTTCCGACTGCAGAAGGAGTTCGTGGGAAAACAAACGTTTTTTTAACTCGGTCATCCGCTGACGTTCAAACAATTCTATATCTGCTCTGTTCATTTGACTAAATCTCTCCTTATCTTACACGCAAGCAGAACTTTTGATCGAGCCTGGAAGGGTGGCACGTTTGCGAGCCACCGCCTTACAGGAAGCCTTGTCATCACCTTCTCGTACTAGAGTAACAATGGCAGCTGCTGTAGTGGAAGACTCCCAGGAAAACCGCAGAGTTATCATAAAAACAAGTGAACCTAATGGCTACTTGCGACCGGGAGTAAAATCAGCACTTCAACCAGGAGAAAGCGTAGTTCCAGGTTACGGTCACGCCGAAGCTAATATTGTTGTTTGGGCTACCAAAAATGACGATCGAGTAATTGCAGTAGCAGCAGGTCGTCCTATTTGCGAAAACTGCGTTGGCGCTATTGAAGACGCTGGCGCTCTAGTCGCTAGCCCCAAGAAATACCAGCCAAGGAGTTAAGATAAAATGACAGAAAATCGCTTAGAATTGATTGACCCAGAACTCTCCGCATATTTGCTGAGTGCTTCAATTGCCCAACAGCGATATGCTGCCGCGATCGCCTGCAAATTTGCCCTTGCAAAAACTGGCATCAGCGCTACAATTATTGATGAAGGATTAGAGGCAATCAAAGGAGGCGTACCGGGTAACGAAATGTTGCGATCGAGGTTAGAATCCTTTATTAACCAGCTTGATGAAAAGCAGTGGGACTTACAAGAAAAGATGGCAGAAGGGAAAGCGCAGTTGGAAACTTACATAGCTGCTTTTCAAAAGGCACGCGCCGTTAATTCTCTTTATTATGCCCTAGATGCAGATGCCTTTGCTGCTGCAACCGAATCTCTTTACGAGGCCCAAGCAGCAACAGAGGATTTAGCAACTTTGAAATCCCGGATTTTACTGGGTATCAACTCACCCCTTGCAATTCAATCAATAGGCACTCCTAGTTAAGGAAAAAAGGCGATTAAGTTTGGGCGCAGAAACCTCTTGCCTTTCCTCCGAAAAGGGGCGATCGCCCCTTCCGGTTCTACCGCCTCGCCTATCAGTTTTGCCAGGAACAATCTAAGCTCAAATCATGGCTATTCTTCAGGATAAAACCGTTATTTTCTTTAACTAAACCCCCGTACAGCGGATGGGGAGGCGTTCGGTATATGCTTTAATAGCCATAATATAATCTCGGTCAAACAATGAAGTTTTAATCTGGCGGAGTTGGTCAATCACTACTCCAAACATTGTTATCTCTCCACTCAGGCGATCTCCAGAGGGAGATTGGACTTGCACGATCAATCCCTGAATGTTAATATTAGGGATATCCGTAATCAGTTCCCTGATAATTTCCAGTTGCGATCGCCCTTCCGTTTTCTCCAGAGTTTCTACCAATTCTGAGATGCGTTGAGGGTAGTCCTCGAACTCTCGGTCTAAAGGAAGGTAAATTTTTAACATTTGATAGTTATCATTAGTCCACGCGGAAAAACGGTCGGGAATGCGGTGGTGTTCTTGCCAACCTGCGCCTGTAAGATAAGTTTCGATTTGCTGAGGTTCGAGGTGACTCAAAAGAGTAAAATCGTAAACAGTTGCTTTCATAATGTTCCTCTAGTTTGGATTTGCTGCATGATAGTTTGTAAAGCATTAACAGTAAACTGTTGCTGGCGAGGGAGATAGACAGTCATCCTTTCGGTATTGTCAGTTGCGGGTTGTCCTCTCAAGGATAACCAATATCCGCATTTGCGGAGACAAAGTTCCCTTTCGCTTTGCTTTAACCAATCCCCTGGGTTTTCGGGGATGAAAAGGACTACTAATAGTTTAGGGATTAAGATTCTGGTTTTTCTGAGTTCGTTGTAGTTTTTTACTTTCAGAGAATAGCGGATCGGGTCATCATTTCCCATATCTGAGGATGTTGACTTAACTTGCAATTCAAGTCTGGGAGGATAGAGAGTGTCTTGGAGTTCCGGACCAGAAATCGTCAGATCGATTCCTTCTAAGTCTGAGGGTCTATTCGCAAGTTGGCAGGAGTAACCCGCTGTCGAAGCGACTCTTCCGTACCCGGGTACGACTCTTCCGTTTCCAATACTTCAAGGGATACAACGGGTGTGGTGATGCAGACCGTTACATCTGGGATCCCCCCCAAACCCCCCCCCGTAGTGCTACCCTTCGGCTAACGCTCACCCGACCACGCGCACTGCGCCCACGCGGCCCGACGCAGAAGCACTCTTCATCTCCCTGCGAGGGTGCTGAGACATCGCAGGGGGAATCCGGCGACAACGGAGAGATCGTGAGGATCAACAGGTTTTGACCACACCCGCAAAGATGTGACAGAATGGTGGATAGCATTTGTCGGGACACCGGAAAAATCGGTTGAAAGCGGCAGGGAGGCGATCGCCCGCCATCTGGTAGAAATAAGTCAGTGCGATTCGTTCAGGCAATAGCTTAGAACCAGTGAAAGCTTGGTTGGTTTCATTAGCCAATAACTTTGGTACT
>JACOMV010000144.1 GCA_014324065.1 Hormoscilla sp. SP12CHS1
TTAAGTCACTGGTCAGAATGTTCCCAACACGAGCAATGGAGGCGCTAGAACAGTTAATTGAACTTGCTCTGATGCTGATACGTTTAAGAACTGGTTTACTAAATGCTGTTATTGTACTAATTAAATAGCGAACAAGCTGTATTGCCTGCCTTATCCTGATAAAAGGTTCCCAGGGCGCGACACTCCAGACCAGAAAAGCTAAATTCATAGCGTGTATGGGTGTCTAATTCAGATTTCATATCGAGATTATCTTTGTAATATTCAACCATTGCCTCGATAACTGAATTATCTGTCGGCAACTTTGTGGGACCAAGGGCGCGCAGCAGCACTGCTTCTCGGACATCTTCTTCATCAGTTTCATTGTCGTAGAAACACAGCAGGAAGCAGCCTAATGGGATACCACCTGGCTGATGCTTCCTGCCATCACAAACAAGGAGGCGCACGTATTCGTAGTCAAAATGGGCGACCGACGAATAGCTCTTTCTGCTTCGCCTCACTAAAAATGTCAAGTTGCCTAATTTTGTTTAACAGGTTCATAGCTCTGTAATTCCTCGTTCTCAAGATTAGTAGTCAAGCCGAAATTAATTTTTTCATTTCTGGGTCTTCAAAGCGTATACAAGACTGCTTCGCATATTCTTCTTCAGCTTCAATACTAACCCATTATTGTCAACCCCACTATACAAATTTATGCACTTCGCTGTTAGCCACGGCCTGACCTGTCTCGTGGGAGCGCTATTCGCACTACCCAGGAGATTGCGAGGGTTCAAACCCCCGCGTCATAGCTAAAGTAGGTTAAAACTCAGATCTTGCACCATTCGCAACTAGAGGCTCCGCCAGGGAACGCGGGTAAAAATCATCAATTTCAGGCTATCTGCTTCCTTTCACTAAAAATGTCAACAGTTCCAAGTTGCCTAATTTTGTTTTTCTGACTGTTCATAGCCCGGGAATTCCTCGTTCTCAAGATTAGGAGTCAGACTCAGTATCTTCTGGAGCCGAAATTAATTTTTTCAGTTCTGGGTCTTCAAAGCGTATAAAAGACTGCTTCGCATATTCTTCTTCAGCTTCAATACTAACCCATTGACGCCCCGTACGCTCTGCTACATAGCCAGTTACGTTTGAGCCCGCAAATGGATCTAGCACCAGATCCCCAGGATCGGTCAAAAACTGCACAAAAAAATCAACAAGGCGAGGCTGGATGCGTGCCGGATGGGGCGTAATTCCTCTTGCTTTGCATTCAGCGTGGAAAAAATCAGTCGAAGTTGTGTTCGACAGGCTAAATGCACTTCCGGGAATACGCACTTCCGCATCTGGATTGATTGGCTCCATCTCTAATACGTTATGGGATATTGCTCCCCCATTATTTTTTAGGAAAGAAGATTGGCCTATCTTGTGACCAGAAGGGCGTTTTCCAGCATTGTAGGTGCCACGACTTAGAAGCTTTTGCATCTTCTTACTATAAGGTCTCAGAACTTTGCTGTTGTCAGCCTTGGGCTCGTCGCTAATTGCCATCCACCACAGTTGAGTGTAGCTGTCTGTGACCCGGCAACGCTTAACATTGACCCATTGTGTAGGTGATGGTAATCTCGCCGGGTTGTGACAGATGAACTGCTGACATAGCCTCAGCCCTGCATCTTGATGAGAAACAAAGCCTAATAGAGATTGTAGAGGCAGCAGGGACTGAACAGGACGACGGTCCTCCCAGCAATTATTAAACTAAGTCAACCCGTCACCGGGCCGACTCGTCTTCAAAACCGGACGTGATACTTTCGCATCATCCGGCTCCTCAGGCAGATTTATAATCGTGACAGTAGTCGTGTAGCAATTGCAGGTTAGTGTACCAATCCTTACCTCCCCTTGAGGTTGGCATGATATGGTCCACTTCCCATTTATCGCCATCCATAAACATCAGTCCGCATATTTCGCACTTGCCCTTTTGGTTCTCTAATAACTTAAGTACGCGAGTACTCACGTCCGGGCTTTTTCGTAGCCTCTTGCTCCAGTAGACTAAATTACCGTTGAACGGGCTAGCTGTTCCTTTCACCTTTACGTGCTGATTATCTCAGTCTTTGCGTGTCGGGTGAGCTCTATCCCTTCTCCATTCTTGGTTTTGCTAGTAAAGTTCCATTGTACATCCTTGGTGGGTGTCCAATACTTTCTAGCAATCCATTTGCCCGTTTTGTTGGGATGTCTTCTTGTCGCCCATTGCCATAATACTTCCCACAGGTGTTTGTCCATGTCGGTGTAAGTTTCCTTACTCACCACGCTCTTGAAATAGTTACACCACCCCCGTATTATCGGGTTCAGTTTGGATATTACCGCTGCCTGTGGTGCTGCTTTATGGCTCCGAACTATCTGGGATAACCGCTCTTTATGTTTCCTGATGGACTTTTCGCTGGGCTTGATTAGTGTTTTGAATCCTAGGGGGGTTCCGTTGGTTGATTTGCCGCTTCTATATTTCCCAATTTCGTACTGTCGGATGTTGAAACCTAGGAAATCAAACCCTGGGTTTTTCCCTTCTCGTGTGTGGGATATTCTGGTTTTTTCTGCTTTTAGTTCTAACCCTATTCCCTTTAACCACTCCATTATCACTCCTTGTGCTTGCTCAATCATTGACTGGTCGGAGTGCATGACCACAAAGTCATCGGTGTATCTGACTATTGTCAGTTTTTCCCTTTCTTTCTTTGTGTGTGCCAGTTCCATTACTTTCTCTTCTAACCCGTGTAGGGCTATATTGGCCAGTAATGGGGATATTACACACCCAAGGGGAGTTCCGGCGTTGGTATGATGAAATGTTCCCGCGTCTATCACCCCGGCTTTTAACCATGCCCGTATTTGCCTACGGATTGGTGACGTGTTATTCAATTTTTGGAGTAACGCGGAGTGGTTTATCCTATCAAAACACATCGCAATATCTGCATCTAACACCCATTTGGGTTTTTTGTTGATGCTAATGTATATTGCTTCAATCGCATCATGACATCCTCTTCCTGCTCTGAATCCGTATGAGTTGGCTTCCATGTACGCTTCCCATTCTGGTTCTAGCGCTTGTTTGACCAACCCCTGAAGTGCGCGGTCGTGTATCGTTGGTATCCCTAATGGCCTCTTTTCGTCTCGTCCAGGCTTGGGTATCCATACGCGGCGCGTAGGTTTAGCTTTTGCTTTTCCGGTGACTCTGAGTTGACCTACCAGTTCCTGACGACGCTCTGGGGTTAGTGCTGTTACACCATCCACACCGGCGGTCTTCTTTCCCTGGTTCTGTTGGGTTATCTGTCGTACCGCTATCATCTTCGCGGACCATGACCTGTTCAATAATCCCTGAAGCTTGCGAACTTTCTGCTTATTGCCTTCTTGTGCCGCTCTGTAAATTCGTTTTTGCAGCTTAAAAACTACCCGCTCTAGCTTCCGCCAGGGGGTGGCCTTCCAGTCATACACTCGCCTATTGGTGATGTTCCGTGACATATTCACTGCTACTTACAACTCTACAATTGACGAAACCGTGAGGGCGTCAGCCTATACCACCTATTACCGGTGGTCATTTGCTTCTCCACTCAATCTTTCCCGGTTGTGACCTGCCAGATGAAAGCAGATATTGCGCCTGTGGTGGCTACTCAACCTATCGACCTTTGGTTGAGAGTTCAACAACCGGTTTACTTCGTTCCTCTTGATGATTGGTTGTAGTTTTAGGTAGGCCCTATATGCCGGGTTTGTTGTCAGTGCTTATTGGTCGGTTAGGTAACCGCCAATGACCATTATCCTTTCCCTTTTGGGCCAGTGTATCAGCCTTATTACACTGGTTTACTGTTACGACATTTGTGGGTCTTAGCTTACGCTCACCATAACTACTTGCTCGACGATGACCGGTGTAGGCTACCAGTCAGAGCGCCTTTCCTTCCCGCTTTACGGATTGATGCCATCGCTACCGTAGAGAAGGTGCTGTCACTCCCGCACTTGGAGGGGTGGACTTTCACCACCATCATCTTGAAGTTCTCGGAGCTAATGAAACCCCGGTAGCGTAAACTTATTTGACTTGTGTCAAGTAAGTTTACGCTAAACGAATCGCACACCTAATTCAATAACTATCGATCCATCTGGTTTTAACAGACGGGACAAAATCGGTGCGAGCTCGGCAAACCATTTCAGATAGTCTTCTCCTTTGTGGTTTCCATATCGCTTCTTTTTGTTCAGTGGGAACGGTGGCGAAGTGAAGACTAGCTGTACCTGGCCTTCTAGCGATCGTCCTAAATCACCATTCAGGAGTTCCTCGCAGTTGCCGAGGTAAAATTTACCGAGTTGTGTGCCGGTGTATGGTTCAATGGTAGTCACGGATTCTTTTCACTGTTTCTCATTGGATACATGATAGCAGACGATCGTACTTCTGTACAATTTTATATATCATCAAGGCTGAAACCCTTTAGTTGGCGTGATTATCGGCTTTACTTTTCACCCCAAATCCTGGATTTACATTGATGCTTGCCCTTCCCCCGATTATCATAGCACAAGATGATGATTTACATGTCAGGTGGGCGGTGCCCTACAGCCGATCGTCAATTTCAGGTGGGCGGTGCCCACTCTAGGGCTAATCATAGATTTCAGGTGGGCGGTGCCCTACGGCTAATAATTAATGTCAGGTGGGCGGTGCCCACCCTACGGATTAATTTACTTTAGTGAGTAACCCCACGGGCAAGCGCTTAAAGGAAAGACGTTCGTTTTCTACATCTACAAAGATGGTATCCCCGTTCTTAAACTCGCTGCGCAGGATCGCTTTGGCAATTTGGGTTTCTAACTCCCGCTGAATTGCTCGCTTCAAGGGCCGCACCCCATATACTGGGTCGTAACCTACTTCTGCCAAAAAGTCAAGGGCTGCTTCGGCCAGTTTGAGAGACATCTTCCGTTCTGCTAACCGCTGTTCCAAACGCTGCACTTGCAACTTGACGATCGCCCGCAATTGTGCTTTCTTAAGAGCGTGGAAGATGATGACTTCATCCGTGTTGAGGAACTCGGGACGGAAACTCGATTAGGACCTTCTTGGCACCGGTAGGATATCGGGACGGAATGGTATTGCTACTCAGTTGAAAATGTGGTAATCTATGAATAGTTACATTTAGAGCAGAAAAAGTATATCTGGCGACCAATGCACGAGAAACCTCAACAATTAGTAAAAAAACCTACCGTCCTTGATTTGTTTTGTGGTGCTGGTGGGATAAGTTTAGGTTTTCAGAATGCTGGCTGTGAAATTCTAGGAGGAATTGATAAAAATCCACACGCCATCAGAACTCATCAGAAAAAATTTCCTGATTGTAAATTAAAGCTTCCTGCTAGAGATATTCATGATGTTAATTTATATGAGTTACCGCTTCAACCGGGAGAAGTTAATATTTTAATTGGCGGACCGCCCTGTCAAGTATTTTCAGTAGTTGGTCGGGTAAAAATCAAGTCCCTTTCCCAGTCCGATATTGACAGCGATCGAATTTTCTGTATAAATACTTTATGAACTTTTTATGCCACTATAAACCTCTGTTTTTTGCGATAGAGAATGTCAATACACTCAAAAGTCATAAATTTTTTCCAACCATGATTGCCCATTTAGAAAAAGGATTACATGTTCATCGGCGTGATTATCCAGGCTATGATATTGAATACCAAGTATTACAGGCTTCTGATTATGGCGTTCCTCAACGGAGAAAACGTCTATTTATTGTTGGAGTCCGTAAGGATTTAGGGTTGAAGTTTGAGTTCCCTCATATTAATTAGCACAGAAAAAACTGTTTCAGTGGGGAATGCTATCGGAGACCTTAAACCATTAATACCTCCCTACAGACCTTTAGGAACTAAATCTATTTCTCGGCAAATAGACAGTGAAAAGCCTTATCTTTCTCTTCCCCAGTCAGAATATCAGGAAAAAATGAGAAAAAAAATTACTGAATCTGAGGAGCCTGATGCTGTAATGAACCATATCTGTCGCTCTCACAACCCAGTAGATTTGATTTGTTTTGCCATGCTTTCTCAAGGCGGTAAATACACCGATTTGCCAGGCGACCGCTGGGATGCTGACCTTTCGCGTCTGTATCTGTTGGGTGAACATTTGCAGGTGTTCTGGCAAAGAAGCTATCTGCTGCTGACAAGCCCGGAGGCGGGAACTGAAAGACATCCCGGTCAAATAAACATTTGACCTGGGATTTAGATTGTCTGACAGTTGCAGTAGAAGCAATGTATTTAGGACCAACAGTTTGGCCCCGATACATTTGCTCGCATAGAGTATCAACAGCCGTTTCATAAAGCCCAACCATACTCCCCAGCGGTCCTTCAATCAGATGGAGTTCGTCTTGAAGAATCAGATCCGGTGGTAATAGAGTATTCACCTCTTTTCTCTGCTTCTTTGGAGACTTAGGCTCTACGCCTGCATTGTTGCGGTAATATCCCTCTCTACTGCAATATCGATTAATATTGCCAAAAATTGCACCAGCTCTTGGCTCAAATGCTAGACGGGCAAATTTATCTACTGTCGCCACCAATAATGAAGGAATGCGGGAATAGATCTGATCGTCAACTGTCAAGGCTGAAATAGGTATCCTCGAACAGTGTGAATTTTGCTTGAATGCTTCTAACGGCTCTGACCATACGAAATTATTATACCTATCCAGCAGTGGTACCATCCATTCTTTATTAAATTTCAGGGGCACTTTTTCATTCCAGGTTTTGTTATTGTTGAGGTCGCAATTTAGATTGGGACAGTAAATTTCAAAGTTTTCTTTATTCTCTTTACCTCTTGTCCCAAGATATGCTTTCTTAAAATATCCCGGTCTACTGATTCTAAAACAAACTAATTTTGCCGGGCTTAAAAACTGATTTACTGACTTTTTCCACCAATCATCTAATTTTACCGCTAATACTCTCGACTCTTGTTTGAGGGTAAAAGTCATCGATAGGGTTATGTAGCTGTCAGCAGTGCTCTTGTCTTGTCATCTACCTGAAAAACCGGACTCGCTGCCATCTCATCTAATGGAATAACTTCGCGATCGAGTAGCTTGTGGTTAACAGCACCTTTCAATACTAAATGAAGGGTATGTCCTTCTTTCTTGGCTCCTAACCCATCTTTCGGAATCGCGAGAATTGCTCCACAACAAGGACAATTAAGCATTTGAGCCGGTTCCCCCTCGGTTCCTCTTTTACCTTCAAGTGCTGAAATTGCACCGGGCAAAGAAGTTTTTGGAGGGATAAACTTATTCTTGAGAGCATTCGGTGTAACATTTCCTCCAACCCACAACCCCGCAGAGAAGCGAGTTGTTCCCCAAATATTACTATCCTTCAGTTGGCAGTCTTCGGGTCGCCAGCCAACAGGACGATCTGTTCCTAAGTTTTCCACCCGCAACATTTCACAGGCTATTATTAATCTCAAAGTCCGGCGAAACTGTTGAATTGTTAAGAGTCTCAGGGTGTACCTGGAAATCACGCTAACGCCATGTCCCGTGCGATCGCCTTCAGTATCCTTTTGGGAGCGTAACCTCCTCAAGCCCATTGTGAAAGCAGCTAAACCCAGATAGGCTTCTGTCTTCCCCCCACCAGTGGCAAAAGCCAGTAAATCACAAGTTGCGCGATCGGGGTGTAAAGGATCGGCGATCGCCGGCAGATTCATCAAAATAAATGCCAGCTGGAAAGGTCGCCACCTAAAATCTTGTTCTAGTCTTTTCCAATATGCCTGTAAATCAATGGCTTTATTCGCGAAGCCGAAAGCCAGTCTAACTTCTTCATTTTCCGCAATCAAATCAATCGCTTCCTGTATTCGTTGCCGCGCCCGATCGCAGCTAGCGAGATGTCGATTACCCGCGCGTTGATACCTACATTCTAACGCATTTACCTCAGCTTTTTGTCGAGCTATCCAAGCTGCATAACCATCTGCAAGCGGTTGTAGCGCCTCACTCATTGCCCTTGGAGCCCAAATTTCTGCCAACCTCGCCGTGGCCAGTTCTGGAGTCCGTTCGATCGAGTCTGATTTCCAATCTATTTCAGGAGATTGCACTGGGTAGCAGGGGACATATTCCGTCCTACAGTCAGGTACAATAAACTTTTGCGACTGCTGCTTTCCGCCTGTTGATTCCACAACTTCTGCGTCAATCCACTTTAATTTATTTTCCTCCCTGACCTTGGCTTCCGGGTCGATTTCCTTCCACACCGCTGCGCACAAGTGACCGCGAGCATAGGCTTGATAGTCTCTGTATATCAGTGCTAGTGATTCATCTTCCTCCTCAAGACTTCCAGGAGCAAGCTTTTCATCAGCCAGCTGGAAACTGTCAAAAGGCAAAAGCTCCGTATTTTCTCCCATGACCACCCTGATCTGAGGCTGGAAAATCAGATCGCTTGTCTGAACTCGTCTTTTTCCCGACTCTTCGAGGGGGTCTCTCAGAGAAGTCTCATTAACCAGGTAAAGCGACAGTTTATAGGTATCATCAGCACGGCGGACAGTCCGCAGGCTGATTTTAATACCGTCTGTTTCGTCCAGCAGTTGGCTTGCTGTCACGGAAATCGGTTCGGGTGTAACATAGCAGTTGGGCACTCGCTGGAAAACTTGCTTGCCCCGTGGATCTCTGAGTTCTTTGTACCGCGCCCAAGTCGCACAAATGGCTATATGTGGTTCCCTAGCGCGGACAAAAAAGGAAATCCCCAAAGAACGGGGTTGGCTCTTCGGGTCTAAAACTGGCGCAGCAGCGGCAACTGGTGCGTCTTCTTCCGAATCATCATCGCCGTACTCATCGAGTCCAGTTCCCAATATTTCTGCTTCACCCTCAATCTCCTTCGCATCTTCTTCAGTTGCATCCCTGGGAATCAGAACACCCGTGATAAACTCGTTACGCGGATCTTGGGTGCTTGGCAGAACCTAATGGCAAGACTCTCTGGGACCGAGAACTTCTTGTCTGAGGCTTAGTAGTAGTTCTGTCCGTACTGACATCATCCATCCTCTCGGCTTTCTCTACTATACACGATCGGGCTGTGCGTCGCATGATTCTTGCGCTTACCCAGATGATCATAGCACAAGATGATGATTTCAATGTCAGGTGGGCGGTGCCCACCCTCTGGATTAATTTACTTTAGTTAGCAACCCCACGGGCAAGCACTTAAAGGAAAGACGTTCGTTTTCTACATCCACAAAGATAGTGTCTCCGTCCTTAAACTCGCCGCGCAGGATCGCTTTCGCAATTTTGGTTTCTAACTCCCGCTGAATTGCTCGCTTCAAGGGCCGCGCCCCATAGACTGGGTCGTAACCTACTTCTGCCAAAAAGTCAAGGGCAGCTTCGGCCAGTTTGAGAGACATCTTCCGTTCTGCTAACCGCTGGGACAAACGCTGCACTTGCAACTTGACGATCGCCCGCAATTGTGCTTTCTTAAGAGCGTGGAAGATGATGACTTCATCGATGCGGTTGAGGAACTCGAGACGGAAACTCGATCGCATCGCTTCCATGACCCGCTTTTGCATTTCTTCATACTGGCTATCATCTCCTGCCACATCCAGGATATACTGGGAACCGATGTTGCTAGTCATGATGACGATCGCATTCTTAAAGTCAACGGTATGACCTTGGGCATCGGTGACGCGACCGTCATCGAGAATTTGCAGCATAATATTGAAGACATCGGGATGAGCTTTTTCAATTTCATCGAACAAGATGACCGCATAAGGACGCCGGCGAATCGACTCAGTCAGTTGTCCCCCTTCATCGTACCCCACATATCCCGGAGGCGCGCCAATTAACCGCGAAACAGTATGTTTCTCCATGTACTCGGACATGTCAATGCGCACTAGCGCTTCTTCCGTATCGAACAGATAAGCAGCAAGTGCTTTTGCCAACTCTGTCTTCCCGACACCCGTGGGACCGAGGAAGATAAAACTGGCAACGGGACGGTTCGGGTCCGCCAACCCCGCACGCGATCGCTGAATGGCATCGGCCACTGCTGTCACCGCCTCATCCTGTCCCACGACCCGCTGATGCAGTTCCTCTTCCAGGTGGAGGAGTTTTTGCATTTCCGACTCCACCAACTTACTAATGGGAATACCCGTCCACTTGGAGATGATTTCGGCAATATCCGCTTCCGTCACTTCCTCCCGCAACAGGGAAATTCCACTTGTTTGGGTATCCTCTAGACGAGTTTCCGTTTGCTTCAGTTGCTGCTGCAACTCATTTAACTTACCGTACTTCAACTCCGCAGCGCGGTTCAGGTCGTAGTTCCGTTCCGCCTGCTGAATTTCAATGTTAACCCGATCAATCTGTTCCTTAATGCCCTGAATTTGATCTATAATACCTTTTTCCGATTGCCACTGAGCATTCAGGGTCCGTTGTGCTTCCTTCAGGTTCGCCAACTCTAGTTCCAATTTTTCCAATCGTTCCTGGGAAGCAGCGTCATATTCCTTTTGCAAGGAAAGGCGTTCCATTTCCAACTGGAGGATTTTCCGGTCAATTTCGTCCAGTTCTTCTGGTTTGGAGGTAATCTCCATCTTTAACCGGGCCGCCGCCTCGTCCATCAGGTCGATCGCTTTATCGGGAAGGAAGCGATCGCTAATATACCTGGTAGAGAGAGTCGCCGCTGCTACCAGGGCACTATCAGAGATTTGCACTCCGTGGTGAACTTCATAGCGTTCCTTGAGTCCCCGCAGAATAGAAATCGTATCTTCGACAGTAGGTTGATCCACATATACTTGTTGAAAGCGTCGTTCCAGGGCCGCATCCTTTTCGATATACTTGCGATATTCATCCAGGGTAGTGGCACCAATACAGCGCAACTCACCCCTTGCTAACATGGGTTTGAGCAAGTTCCCCGCATCCATGGCCCCTTGGGTTGCCCCGGCACCAACAACGGTGTGAATTTCATCGACAAACATGATAATGTTACCTTGAGAATCGGTAACTTCCTTCAGAACTGCTTTCAAGCGTTCTTCAAATTCCCCCCGATATTTAGCCCCTGCAATTAAGGCCCCTAGATCCAGGGCGATCAGGCGGCGGTCCTTGAGAGATTGGGGTACGTCCCCGGCAACAATCCGTTGGGCCAGTCCTTCCGCGATCGCGGTTTTGCCGACACCCGGTTCCCCGATGAGTACGGGATTATTCTTAGTGCGGCGAGAGAGGATTTGGATCGTGCGGCGAATCTCATCATCTCTACCAATTACTGGGTCAAGCTTACCTTGACGGGCTGCCTCTGTCAAGTCCCGTCCATATTTTTCCAGCGCTTCGTACTTACCTTCGGGGTTTTGGTCAGTCACTTTCTGGTTGCCTCTGATTTGGGAGATAATCTGCTTCAGCTTAGCTTCATCTAGCTTAAATGAACCCAATAACTCTTTGCCAAACCGATCGTCCTTACTGAAAGCTAGCACCAGATGCTCGATGGAGATATACTCGTCGCTATAATCTTTGCGGTAAGCTTCCGCAGCGTCCAGCAGAGTATCCAAAGAACGTCCTAGATAGACTGAACCGGGGTTAGATACTTTCGGTTGACGGTTAATGAAAGCTTCCGTGCGATCGCGCACATGTTGCACGTTCACCTCCGCCTTAGAGAAAATGCTAGTCGCCAGTCCTGGTTGTTCCAGCAGGGACTTCATCAGGTGTTCGCTTTCTAGATGTTGCTGGCCATTGGCCTTAGCAATGTCTGGCAGGCGGGAGATCGCCTCCCAGGCTTTTTCCGTAAACTGATTGGGATTACTCGGTTGCATCGCTTAATACTCCTAACATCTTAGTCTATTTAAGTTTATTTTCCGCACGGAACGGGGGGGCGATCGGCCTTTACGATTATGTTGCACAATTACGGGATGATGGGCATAGTTGCAGAAGTCTTAAACCTAGACTACAAGCCAGTTTCAGTTATGTGCAAACGATTATGCTATGGGTATTACCGACCTGAAGTCAGAATTGGAGTTTGGCGTTGCACAATTACGGGATGATGGGCATAGTTGCAGAAGTCTTAAACCTAGACTACAAGCCAGTTTCAGTTATGTATGTGCAAAAAAGGGCATCATCCCCAAAATGTGCAACGCCTGGAGTTTTATAGCATTTCTCAAATAAGTGTAATATCTGAGATAGCACTGAAACCATTATCCTGTCTGGATTTCATCGTACCATGTCAGATCGCATCAAGAGATAGAAATGCTTCTTAAACAGGCAAAATTAAGGGTTTCAGCCTTTTTTATCCGAACATGAAAAGGTGCGACAGGTAGCAGTACAGGCGGGGTGTGGTCAAAATCCGTTGATACGCTACAAGGCATGGGATCCCCCCCTTTTGGAAGATACTGTGGGGTAATCAACTGGGGGGCGGAGCCCCTTATCAGCCTCTCCGGCTGATAGCGCTTGACTTTCCCCCCTCCTCCCCCCCTCCCCCGATCGCCCGCCAATTAGCTGACAAGCTGACGCTATGCCCCGATGGTGTATTATACCATTGTAGGTAGGTCGCACCTAAGCCCAACCTACAACTTAACAATTACAGCGATTACCGCAACAGCAGCAAAACTACCTGAAGACATCCCACGACAACACCCAATAGCCCACCCAAATTCACGATCGCCTGCAACTCGCTTTTAACAATTCCATTAATTGCTATCTCTAAATTCCGAGGAGAAGTAGCATTCACCCGCTCTACAATTACCCGCTCTATATTCAAAATTGGTATCGCCATCGTTACAATTACTTCCAAGTCTTTTTCCAAATAGCGGTCCAAAACTAAAGCCAGTTCCTTACTAACTACCTCCAGGGAAGAATTCACCACCGCCGAATTCCGCAGACGGCTGAGCACTAATATCGCCACATTTTCCCAGTCGATCGACTCACCCAAACCCTGAAGCAGATCCACACCGCGACTTTGAATATAATTGCGCACCGCATCTCGCATCGTTTTTCGCAGCTGTCGCACCGTCAACACTGGCAAATTTTGCAAAGATAAACTTTGCAACCATTCCGTGACGCTTTCTTTTACTCCCAAAGATACAATTAACTCACCGATCCGTTGATTAGTTTCGGACTTTTCATCCAAGCAATAGGTGCGCAAACGAGTCAGGGAGTTCCGCAAACCTAATAAATTAGCAACCACCCAATAGGTCCCACTTGACTTTTCCCGAAACCCTTCATCAATTACCTGGATATTGCGGTCCGTGAGAAAATAAATTATCGCCAGGCGGATCACTTCCGGCGACACTACCACCTGAAACAGCCAATCAGCAAGCGATCGGGCCTGTTCTTCAGTCAGCTGAAATTCCACCAAAACTTGGTCAAAAATTTTGTTTAGCTGTGAGTACAGGAAATCTTCCCGCCGTGCTAATACCTTCATTAGCCTCGGTAGCGATTTCCCCAGTAAATCCCGGAGAATCCCTGCTAATATATTAGCAGTTTTCTGCTCTTTATCCGACTGAATTTGATCGAGCGCCAGCTTCAGCAACCAGAGAATCGCCGCCTGAGTTCGTTCCGTTTGCAGCAGGCGTTTCGCCAGATTTTGCAACTCCTCCGGCGTCAGCAGGGACCCCATAATTATATCAGCGACCCGAAGAGCCAAACGTGCCTGGTTGTTAGGAATCAAACCCGGAGTAAAAGGCAACTTGCGCCCGCCGATTTTGATAGGTCGATAAGGGCGAAATAACATTTTAATGGCTAAATCATTCGTGAAATAGCCAATCACTCCACCCGCCAGGGGCGGAACCATATAAATCCATAATTCTGAGAGATTCAAGGCAACAATCTTATTCGTCAGGAACGTAGTCCGGGCGTCTTGCCTGTCCGTAATGAATAACTAATCAGGCTTTGGTAACTACCAATACTCCCATCATACCGCTAGCTATGGGATAATGTGTAGCGATCGCAAATCCAGCAAGACGAGCCAAAGTCACCTGTCGGAGGCCATTGGGGAAACGCTCCAGACTAGGAGCAATATAAGCATATTCTTCCCTCAGACCCAGTTGCTGGGCGACTGGCACCACAATATTGTCTAGATACCACTGCTGAAAAGCTCGACCATAGGGCTGACTGGGACGATGAAAATCTAGGATAGCAGCTGACGCACCCGGTTTGAGCACCCGATGCAACTCCTGGAGACAACCGGGAATATCCATTACGTTCCGCAGTCCATAGCTCATGGTCGCCGCATCAAAGAAATTGTCGGTAAAAGGCAAATTCAGCGCATCAGCTTCTACCCAGCAAATGTCCGGCTTCGGGTACTGGCGATCGCACCGTTCTTGGGCGATCGCCAGGAGTTGCGGCGCAAAATCCACCCCATAGACTCTACCAGATGCACCCACCTGACGTCCCAGTAACAAAGCCATATCCCCACTGCCACAGCACAGGTCCAAGCATACATCTCCAGCCTTTGCCTCACACCACTTGAGAGTCATTTGCTTCCAAACCCGGTGTTGACCCAGACTCAACCAGTCATTGAGTTGGTCATATACCGGTGCTATCCGGTCAAAGATAGCGCGAACTTGAGAGTCACTGGTCATCATGCAGGAGTTTTATAGTCGCGAGCACATACTAGCACCAGGGCCACCTGTTGAGCACAGAGGTGAATCAGTACCACTTCATCCTCTCGGAGTTTGCTGGGTTGCTGCCATTGCAGGGACAGCACTGCTAGCAATTCGCTCTGATAGATAATGGGCACAACCAGATGAGCTTGAATGCCACTGGCTTTGTAATGCTCCACATTCGCACGATCTTTATCACCTAAAATATTCGGCAAAATCTGAAATTCCCTAGACCAGATCGCCTCCTTTATCAGAGGATCTTCCGCCAGCCAATTAGATCGTTTGCCAGCAGGACTATAACTACCTTGAGTTGCTTGTAGCTGGGAGGCCTCCACCAGTTGAAGGATACAGACATCGGCTGCGAAATTCGGCTCTCTTGGGTTTATAGTGTAAATTGTATACTGAGATACAATTTCGGACAAAAAAAAAGGCTGAAAGCCTTGATTTGGCGTATAT
>JACOMV010000145.1:0-1601 GCA_014324065.1 Hormoscilla sp. SP12CHS1
TGCTGTTGACCTGCTTCCGTTGCTACCTTTTCGGCCCGGTAAGTTTTTTTTTAAGGGTTAAGCCTTCTTTTTTTAGGAAGAGGCAGAGCCTCAGATTGCTCGTTCCGAGAGATTCAAATAGAGATAAACAAAGCGGGAGCCATCATTGATACAGCCTCTTGTCTAAACCAGCTTCTGGGATTATCTAGTTAACAAAATTTAACACGCCCGATAACGGGAAAAGAGTTAGATAGAAATTAAGCCAGACTATGCCGAAGCCTACTACAACCGGGGTTTTGCACGCAGTAACTTGGGAGACTATGAAGGGGCGATCGATGATTTAGAGAAAGCTGCACAACTTTTCCGCGCACAAGGTAATATGGCTGGCTACCAGCAAGCGCGGGAAATTCTCAGACAACTTCAGCAGCAGTGAAACAGTAACAAACTCCTTAAACAGGCGATCTGGGGGGCGATGCGATCGGGGTACGGGAAATTTGCGATCGGGCATCGTTGTCGGAACTTGGTGGAGAAGATCAGGTGCGAGCGCAATACTTCCCGGTTAAGAAAAAAAGTCGATGTCAACTACTTCTGCTGCGATACAGCATTATACTATAGATGGAGAGCTACGAAAATGTCCAGAAAAGACTTGTTTCATTTTGCTGTCAGACGGGCATTTGAGAAAGATGACCGGACAATTACTCGCGATCCTTTACAATTGAAAGTGGGTACTCTGAAACTAGAAGCAGATCTGGCCGAAAAACCGATCGCCGCTCAAAAAGACAACCGGAAAATAGCAGTCGAGGTGAAAAGTTTTATCAGAACTTCAAAAATTACGGAATTCTACCATGCGATCCATGCGATCGGGCAGTATTTCCCCTATAAAGTAGCTCTGCAAAAGCTAGAACCCGATCGCATTCTTTATCTAGCCATTCTTGAATCAGCCTATGAAGCCCTATTTGGAGAAATCCTAATTCAATATCTTTTGGTAGAATATCCAATCAAGCTAATTATCTATAACCCAGAAACGGAGGAGATTAAATTATGAATAGATTAGAACATTATCGAGAAAGCATTAAGAAATTTCTCAAACAGTATGCTGACTCGAACCAAAATTCAGATATCAGCGTTCAGCTTGTTTGCGATACAGAAAACGATCGTTACCTTTTACTCGATATTGGCTGGCAGAACTCCCGTCGCGTTCACGATTGTATTTTTCACTTTGATATTATTGATGGCAAAATTTGGCTGCAAGAAAACAACACCGATCTTGAAATTGACGAATACCTAGAAGAGATGGGAATTTCCCCAAAAGAAATCGTGGTTGGCTTTCACCCTCCTTATGTGCGCAGGTATTCAGATTACGCAGTGTCATAGTTAAGCAAATGTAGTTTGATGGCAAGGCTGCGCAGTCCCTTCGCGATATCGGGACTTGGTGGAGAAGATGCGGTGCGATCGCATTTAGCCTTAGGATATTGGTCTTTTCATGATACAACCAACAGTTCCGTAAGCCGGATATGGTCCGGCTACAGCTTGTTCAGGAAAAAAGTAGAACATTTTTGTGCTAAACTAGAGCTATACTCAATGCAGACCCAATTCAGCTATGGGACGTTACTCTCTGGACC
>JACOMV010000145.1:1627-18576 GCA_014324065.1 Hormoscilla sp. SP12CHS1
TTATGCTCAGTCCTGCTACTGTTCATAGTTATATAAAACAATATCGAGAAACGCAAGATATAACCCCTAAAAAACCCGGCCAATGTCGCTCGGGACTTAGTTAGACGAGGGGGTCGGCGCACCTGTCCCGGAAAAGGCCGCGTTCCCATAGCACCCATACGATTGGCAGGCATTGCTATCAGGTTAATTTGTTGGGAAATTAACCAGGAACCACTGGCACAACCAATCGCGATCGCGCCAAATAACCATAGGGGCAGGGCCGGCAGGGCCTCATCTGTCTGGGGAGAAATCTCTGCTGCCTCAGACTGGACTGGGGAAGCGGCAATTTCTGCTAGTTCTATGGGCCCTGGACTCGTCAGTTTCTGGATAGCCATGTTAGTAACTGATAATATTAATGTCAACAGTCCGCCCCAAATAAATAGGGGGCTAGTCTTGATCTGCTTAAATAGCATTAGGATCGGGCGCTGTCCTAGTCTTTTATCTAGCATTTTGTTCATCAAACATTCTCCTTTTGTCCTAGCCTATGGACCAAGAACTAATCACTATATACTGCGAACTGTCGGAAACTGCACTTCAGAATGCCGCCAATCTGTCCAGCGCATCCCGGAGCTTCTACGCCAGGAGAAGCGGAGAGGATAGCAGCGAGGGGGGAGCTAAATTTCGAGCTCCTTTTTAGCGTATGAGTAACACCCCTCTGACAGTAAAACATACCACAGTTACTGCTTTAAGAGCCCCCCTCGCAATGACACCAACTTCACCATTTTGCGATCGTCGATGGCGCTACGCTGGGGGCGCAGCCATTCCTTTTCAAATTATAGT
Organism: Hormoscilla sp. SP12CHS1; assembly: GCA_014324065.1. GTDB lineage: Bacteria > Cyanobacteriota > Cyanobacteriia > Cyanobacteriales > Desertifilaceae > Hormoscilla. The sequence goes on from JACOMV010000145.1 coordinate 2,447, forward strand.
TACTGGCTTTTTCCGGAATGTCGTTCCAGGGCCAATTGAATCAACTGGTCTACCAATTGAGGGAAAGACACACCTGTTTGCGTCCATAATTGAGGATACATGCTGCTGGCCGTAAACCCTGGCAGGCTGTTGATTTCATTAATCAAGACCTCCCCCGTGGCTTCCACATAGAAAAAGTCTACCCTTGCTAGACCCGCTGCGTCTATAGCCGCAAATGCTTGCAGGGCCATCTCCTGGATTTTAGCAGTAATCTCTGCTGGGACCGGCGCTGGTATGATTAAATCTGCTTTCCCCGCTGTGTATTTTGTTTCATAGTCATAGAAATCACTTTTATAAGTAATCTCCCCTACTACAGAAGCTTTGGGTCGATCGTTGCCTAAAACAGCACATTCCAGTTCCCGCCCGATCGCCGCTGCTTCCACTACTATACGTCTGTCATAGGTGGCGGCATTATCCAGGGCCGCTTCTAACTCAGCTCGCGATCGCACTTTACTAATGCCCAACGATGACCCTAAATTCGCTGGTTTGACAAAGCAGGGATAGCCCAAACCCTCTTCCAGGCGATCGCATAGTTTCGGGAACACGCAAGGATTGGACCAGATATCGGCGCGATTAACCGATCTATACTTTACCTGGGGCAAGCCTGTTCGAGCAAATATCATTTTCATCGCAATCTTATCCATGCCCAGGGCCGAACCCAGCACCCCCGTCCCCACACAGGCAACTTGCATTAATTTCAGCAAGCCCTGCACCGTGCCATCTTCCCCATTGGGACCGTGGAGGATGGGAAACCAGACATCTATTTTTTCCATGCCCGGAGGAAATTCCCACAGGGATCTGCCGGAACTCGTCTCTTGTGGTTTACCCGATTCTAGCACCTGCCGGGCCGTTTCTCCTGCTTGCCAGATGCCATCCTTTTGGATGTATACTGGCCATAATTCGTACTGAGAAGTGTTTTGCTCCTCTGACAGCGCCCTGGCGATCGCCCTCGCTGAGGCTATTGAGACTTCATGTTCTCCCGAACAACCGCCAAACAGCAGCCCTACTCGCCGTTTCTCCATCACTTCTCCTCTTTTTCCTACTACCTCCATTATAATTATATCGCGTTTTTTCTCGACTGCACCCTCACTTCAACTTTTCTAATGATTTTGTCTTCTTTTTTCTTGAACCAATAATCAACAATTGTCAGATGCGATCGAAACAAGATTGGCAGCTAACTTTGCCTCTGATTAGATCGATCGCTAATCATTTCCTATCTCGGGCAATCGGTGCATCTCAATTGTAAACCTGGTTTCTTTTTTGACAATGTTAACCCGATCGCCCCCTAATTCCCTAACATTTGCTTAACTACTACGAACCTACAAATTTTCTCAAATATAAGTCAAATATAAATTTTTATCCTCTCCTATTTTCGTCATTTCCTTCACCTACAAAATTCGCTCGGAGGTTGGGTAGAGGAACGAAACCCAACCTCCGAACTGCTAAACCCCCGAGCGCCCCCTGCCCTGATTCCCTAACATTTACTTAACTACTACGAACCTGCAAACGCTAAAGCGTTTACTACGAACCTGCAAACGCTTTAGCGTTTACTACGAACCTGCGTTTACTACAAACGGCGATCGCCCGTTAGGCTAAATGCCCGCACCTCCGTAATTTTCACCCTAACCAACTGACCCTTTAATTCCTCCAGGTCGCCCTCGCAGAAAGTCAGGCGATTCGATCTCGTCCTTCCCATAACTTGACCGTCATTCTTGGGATTTTTATCTTCCACTAAGACCTCTTCTATCCGTCCCAAATAGCGTTGCGAACGTTCTACTGCTTTCCTCGCTACTATATGATTCAGACGTTGCAGTCGATCGCCCTTTACTTCCTCGCTTACCTGATTCTCCCATAAGGCGGCGGGAGTTCCCGGACGGGGCGAATAGGCCGCTGTATTTAACTGGTCGAACCCAATCTCATCCACCAATTTTAAGGTATTTTCAAACTGCGCTTCTGTCTCCCCGGGAAATCCTACGATCGCATCAGCCGTAATTGCCGCATCTGGCATGATGGCCCGAATGCGATCGATAATCCGCCGATATTTCTCATGGGTATAACCCCGCGCCATTGCCTTCAGGATATCGTTATCCCCCGACTGAAAGGGTATGTGAAAATGTTCGCATACTTTGGGCAATTCTGCACAAGCTTTAATCAATCTTTCTGTAAAATACCGGGGATGGCTGGTGGCAAAACGGATGCGATCGATTCCGGGCACATCATGCACGAAGTAAAGCAAGTCTGTAAAGGCATGCCTGTGACGCCCCTCCGCCTTCACGCCTGGTAAGTCCCGTCCGTAAGCATCGATATTTTGCCCCAGCAGGGTCACTTCTTTATAGCCACTGCGCCCTATTTCTACCATTTCCGCGCGAATTGCTTCTGGCCTGCGGGATTGTTCTACACCTCGGACATTGGGTACGACACAATAAGTACAGCGTTCGTTGCAGCCATAAATTACATTCACCCAAGCTGTCACTCTGCTGTCCCGGCGCGGCTTCGTGATATCTTCTATGATGTGAATGGGTTCTGTGGCCACTACTTGATTCCCCTCAAATACCTGTTCTAGCAACGAGTCCAGGCGGTTGGCATGTTGCGGCCCCATCACTAAGTCTAATTCTGGCACTCGCCGCAGCAGCGCTTCTCCTGCTTGCTGGGCCACGCAACCGGCAACTACTAGGGTGAGACCGGGTTCTTCTTGCTTGCGCTTCGCCTGTCTCCCTAGGTAAGAATAAACCTTTTGTTCCGCGTTATCCCGAATCGTACAAGTGTTGTAGAGAATTAACTCCGCCTGGTTGGGGTCTTCTGACCACTCAAAGCCCATATCTTCTAATATACCTGCCATGCGCTCCGAGTCGGCTTTGTTCATCTGGCAGCCGAATGTGGTGATGTGATAGCGATGTCTCCCGGGTTTTCGCCGTGCGTCCGGGAGACATCGAAGGCGAGTCGATGTTGTCATGGGTGATTTTCTCCTGATTCAGCCGAAACTGCCTTGATTATAATTGGATCTTATTAATAGAGGCAGTTCAATCTTATCATATCAATTCCTCACTCTCACCTCATCTGCGTTCCTGGAGCGGGGTGAATATTGCTAATTTAAGTACATGGACAAAATTAATTTCACACTCTCTCGCGCTAGTCTCCATATCCGGAGCATGTCGCCCATGGCTATGTGCAATTATTTTTGTCTAACTACTTATTGACAATTGCGAAGACCAGCAGATCCGATCTCTCGCACTAATAATAGTAATGGAGTTTCTAGACAATGCTCAATAAAGAACTATTTCTCTGCCGCGTCTGTGGTCTCGAACAAGACGATACTCCTTGGGGAGAGGATGGCAAAACAGCATCTTTCAACATATGCGATTGCTGTGGTGTTGACTTTGGCTACCAGGATGCGAAACTCACAGGAATCAAAAAATATCGTGAAAGATGGTTGTCTCAAGGAGCCCCTGGTTCTGGCCAAAAGCGAAGCCAGAAAATTGGGATTTAGAAGAACAGTTACAGCAAATTCCTACCGCTTTTCGGTAAATTGGGATTCGGAATGCGAGAGTGCATTTCAATGCAAGGTATTCGGCGAAGAGTTAAGCTACTGAATGTACTTTTTTCGGGGCAAGACTGACTACCTCGAATTGGTCGGGATAAAGGATGACGTTTTCATAGTCGAAACCGGACACCCACCTTTCATCAGGGATAGCCAAATCGACGGCGTAACCTTCTAGAGGCTGTTCGTAACATTCCACGATCGCTCCCATTGTCCCCTTGGGGATGAGGCGATCGCCGAAATCGGAATTTACGTCCACCAATGTCCTAATTTCATCGTATATTTTAGCTTTCATTCTGTTACTCCTCTTCTTGACTAACTTTGAGCCAGTTTGTAATCAGCCTGGGAACTTCTCTATTAATATCAATCTGCCATAATGTGACGAGGATGCCTTCTTTCCCTAATGGTCCTTTAATTCCTACCTTTACCTCAAAGCGATCGCCATATATACTAGCTTCACCTTTGGTAGCTGGTGTATTGACAAGCTTTGCCCGCAACTGATTAATTACGTCTTGTGCTCCGGCGCGACGCCCTTCCAGGCTTTGCACGTCATATCCAATCGCTGCAAATGCAGTTCACTTGCCTCGGTTTTTCGGATTATTTGGATCCATTGAGTATTGCTCGAATTTGCGCATGTCTATCTGAGCATCCTCTGCATTCGGTAAGGGATTGCCGGGGTGAAAATTTTGAGACATAAGTAGGTGTGTAAAATAATTTTTATATTTCATCCACCTCAAACCATTATAGCTAAAGGATCTCAGATTTTTTTGTCTAGGTACTTACAGGACCAGAGTTTGTAGGTTGGGTAACGTTCGTTACCCAACCTACAGCTAGCGGGCCAACTATCTCTCGGGTAATGATTTAATCCTGATTGGACCTTTCTTTAACAGATTCTCCCGTTCGCGAATGGCCATGGCGTGGGCAGGAAATCCCTCATAATCTGCTAAAGTTTGAGTTGTATGCTGCAAGCGATCGAACCCTTCTTTGGTCAGATAGCCGATGCCCGATCGCTTGAGAAAGTCCCAGACAGAGACAGCAGAGTACGATCGGGCAAAACCTCCAGTTGGGAGAATAGCATTGACACCCAGACAGTAGTTAGCTGTAGGAATGGGGGTGTAGGGACCGAGCAAAATCTCGCCAGCATTTTTAATTTGCCCGATAATACTAAAAGGATCTTTGACTAGGACTTCCAGATGTTCCGGGGCATAGTCGTTGACAAAGGCGATCGACTCTGCCAAGCTAGAAGTCAGCAAGATGCCGCCATAGGATGAAAGGGAAGCTTCGCAGAATTCCCGGCGCCAGTCGGGCAGCTTTTTGAGATAATTAGGTACGTACTCTGCTGCTTTCAGGGCAACTGCTTCCAAGTGAGTTACTAACAGGGCGGCGGAGTCCGGACCATGTTCCGCTTCTATTAACAGATCTAGTGCCGCTAACTGCGGATCGGTATGTTCGTCTGTCAGAATAATCGACTCGCTCGGTCCAGCAGGCAGTCCCACGTCCACCGTGCCGTATAATAGTCGCTTAGCTGCCGAACCGTAGATATTGCACGGACCCGTGATCTTGTCAACTTTAGGGATAGTTTCCGTACCTAACGCCATGGCCGCGATCGCCTGTATCCCCCCCAGCTTATAGATATCCTTGACACCTGCCATCTCGGCAGCTACAAGGGAAGCAGGTTCGACATTGCCATTGCGATCGGGAGGCGTACAGACGATAACCTTTTGGACCCCGGCCACCATCGCCGGGACAGTCAGCATCAGCATCACCGAAGGGAAAGCGCCCTTACCTCTGGGAACGTACAGTCCCGCACTTGCTACAGGCGTCACCTTCTCTCCCGCGAATACTCCCGTATCAACTTCTGCCAGTCGCATTTCCTCCGGCATCTGGCCCTGGTGAACTTCCCGGATATTGGCAAATGCTTGTTCGATCGCCGATTTAATTTCCGGATCTATGGCCTCGCGGGCAGCAGCAAACTCCCGATCGTTCACCTTGAGGTTATCCAGTTGGGCCTCGGGAAAGTCAAACTTGCGGACATATTCCAGTACCCCCCCATCGGACTGTTGGCGAATCTTGTCGATCGCCTCTTTGGCAACCGTAAGTGCCTTTTCGATATCCAACTCCGCTCGCCTTTTCAAGGAAGAGAGTTCAGCTGATGTCATCTGGTCGAGTCGGAGAACCCTTACCACTACAAGCCTCCTTATGGGTGAAGTATTGTATTGCTATATCATATCAAAATCTGCCTTGTCAATTCACATCCCTCGAGTCATCTAGAGATCCCATGACCGCTTCAGACAGATCCAACCATTTGCAAATTGCTGAGGGAACCTAACTCAGAGGGGATCTTACCGCTCAGGTTGTTTTTGCCGAGCTCGATTTTCGTCACCCGTGAGTCCACTACCGTCACCCCATGCCACTGATCAACATCATCAGCATCGGGGGGAATTGTGCTGCTGAAATCCCAGTCTTTCCAGCCTGTATTGTCCGTCCATTTATTTTTATTTCTACCAGTGCTGTCATACAGAGTCTGAAGGGCTTTATAATCATCGGCATTGAGCAAGGTTTGTGTTGACATTGTTGACATTAAGTACACTCCTTTGTAGGTTAGATTGGTTTCTTTTCAGATTCTAAAACAATTTCCAGCCGGGATTGACGTAACTCCCTCAATCCCGTCAGGTAGGGCTGCAAATGTCGCCGCCCGAACCGCAACATAGCGGCGTTGTCGGCGGCAACGGCACAAGTCGCCTTGACAACTGGACTGGCGATTTGGAGTCTGATGGCTGCAGATAGCAAGGATATCCCCCTAGCTTTGGTCCGAAACCTCTCGGCTACGAACAAGCTCGAATAGCGGATCTGGTCGAGGGCGACCCGATGAGTTACTATCCAACCGATGAGTTGCTCTCGGTAGCGTAACCCCAGACTGTTTAACCGTTCCAGACGTTCCGGATCTCTGAAGGGAGACAACTCAGGCTCCCACTCTAATAGATCCACTTGCTGGCGGTCCGTTTCCGCATAGTCTCCCCAGGGAAACACAACTCCACCGGAAAAATCGGACAAAGGATATTTCTCCAGCCATGGAGCCTGCTTAATGCGCTCCATGGTGGTATCCATCAGCAGAAAGGCCAGTTGGGGCGGTTGCCAGCCAAGTTTGTGGAGCATCGGTTCCAGGGCTGCCGTCGTCAGGGGAGTAACTTCATAAATCACCGATACCTGACGGCACTGCTGTTCCTTAAGGACTTGCCCTACGGCATGCAATAGACGGGTGCCAATTCCCTGATGACGACAGGGGGGCAAGACAAATAAGGACAGGATCTCCGCATCGCCGGATGGTAAGAGCACGGCTACCGCGAAACCGACCATTTCGCCGCCTATCCAGGCCGAAACCCCGAGCAACTCCCCCCGCCATGGCTGGGTTCGCCAGCGCTCGAGGAGGCTGGGAAAGGTCATGGGATCGTAGGGGGCAAGATTATCGGGATTGAGGTGGTAAACCCGTTGAAATTTCACGGACCCCTTCCTTTCCGCCTGCAAGCGCTCCTGGTTAGGCAGTCCCGCAATGGGAGCTGCCGTTCCCCGACTCGGACGGATAACCGTGGACTTGCTAGTCACAATTCCCCCCGAACCCGGGAAAACTATCAGACGTTCGATATCTTCGCTCTGGAAACCTAAAGCCAGAGGAAGGCGGACGCCCGGGATCACGACGATGTCGAAGAGTTCTTCGACTACGCCATCTATATGCAGCCACTGGAAGATTTGACCGCTGTCCAGGTCAACCACCATCAGCCCGCACTGGGCTTCTTTCCCTAGGGCTGCTAACTTTGTTTCTAGTGCCAGTCCAGTGAAATTAGCAGACCGCAGTTTTGAGAGTCCCACTAAGGCATAGTTTTCCCAAAAGGCCAGACCCCTGATGAAGCCCGGGCAAAAGATAATAGGTTGGAATTTATCGCCCTCCAGGTAGCCCAGTTCCCCCGTCCCCGAATTGAGCAGCCACAGCTTGCCCTTATACCAACGAGGGGAATGGGGCATTGAGAGGTTAGTAGCGATGATTTCGCCTGAGGGAATCTCCAGCACTATGCCTCCATTCTGCTTGCAGTGGCGCCAGCCAGCGGCCGTATCGGTGGCACTGCAAGCGGTCATATAGGTTGGCTTGCCTGCCACCATTGCCAATCCATTTAAGTGACAGCGGTCTTCTGCTACCAGTTTGCTGATCGAAGGCGGTTTCCAGATGGGAACGAAGCTATAACCGCTTTGAACCGTTGCCAAGCAGCTAAAGTCGGTGTTGACAAATATTATCTTCCCCTCGCTATCTACAACTACATCGTGAACGTTTAAGTTTCCGGTAATGTAGCTCCGACTGGGAACGTAAAGGCGATCGCTCCCTTGATAGGTTTCTCCGGGGGCCAGATGATTGTCGAACCGCCAGATTTGATAGCGGGTACTCATGTAGAGGTGACCCTCCCGAGCATAAAGCCCCATGGGCCTGTCGAACAATCGTTCGCGGACGGCAATTTTTCCCTCAGTCGGAGTGCCAACCAAAAAGAGCCGATTGGTTTGATAGGTAGTGAAACCCAGACTCAACTGCTCTCTAAGCAACCAAGTCCCCATCCCCGGGGAACTCGTGACTCTCAGGGGGGAAGAAGTTAGGGAAGACCCTCTCTGATTAACCATCTCCTCGCGACCAAATCTCCAAAACCACTGCTAATCCTAAGATAGCAGCTTTTTCCAACCCGAACTCGAATGGTGAAGAAATTCTTAACTGCCTTAGACATCTCCAAAAATAAAACCCTTCACCCTTTAACTATGGCGCCAAAATCTGCTAACACGCGAGTATGATTTCGCAGTAACCCCAGCAAATTCAGGCGGTTGCGCCGAATTTCCGGGTTCTTATCCATCACTAAAACGCTGTCTTCGCCGTCTAAGAAACGACTTACGAAGGGCGCTATTTCACTCAAGGCATCCACTAATTGCTGATAATTTCGCGTCGTGTCGTCTCGGGTAGTGCGACTAGCGCTCCCGAGACGACACGACGCTTGAGATGCCTGGGTTTTGGGCAGTAACTCTACTATAGCATTAAGGAATGCTTGTTCTGAAGATTTCTCAAACAGTTCGGGATTGACAAACCCTTTCGGTTCCAACTGGACTGTATCTAAATCTCCTTGGGCCGCTAAACGGGTGGAACGGTTCACGGTTTCGTAAATTGCATCTAATTGGCCGTTATTGCGGATTGCTTGCAGGAATAAGGCCCGATCGCGCAGGTCGAGCAAATCCTGCAATGCCCGATCGGCATATTCTGGGTCATTTTCCCCCAGCACAGCATTAACTAGATCGTAATCTATGCCCCGTTCCTCTTGCAACTGGGTGCGGAGGCGTTGCAGGAAAAATTCTTGCAATGAGGCAATTAATTCTGATTTATGGGCAATTTCTGTCAGCAGTTGCTGTAGGTTAATGCCTAAATTCCCTGCCCAAGTAATGTTCACGATCGCATTAGCGGCCCGCCGCAGGGCGAAGGGGTCTGACGAACCCGTGGGCCGCATGCCGGTCAAGCTGAAGATACTTACCAAGGTATCTAGTCTATCTGCTAAACCGACCACTTGACCCGCGATCGTCTGGGGCAATTTATCTCTTGCGCCCCGGGGCAAGTAATGTTCGAAAATCGCCGTGGCGACTGCTTCTGGTTCCTGACTGGCGCGAGCGTAATTTTCTCCCATCACCCCTTGCAATTCGGGAAACTCGTACACCATCTGGGTTACCAGGTCCGCTTTACAGAGTAATGCTGCCCTTGCGATCGTACTGGTTTCTGCTGCCGACAGTTGCAACTGTTGGGCAATTTTCAGGGCAATCTTACTCAGGCGATCGACCTTTAACCGCACCGACCCCAAATCTTCCTGAAAGGTAACTTTTTCCAGTTGAGGCAAATAGCTTTCCAGGGGTTTGGCCATATCTGCATTATAGAAGAACTGGGCATCTGCTAATCTGGCGCGGATGACCCGTTCGTTCCCAGCGGCGATAATATCTGATGAGGCTGGGTCTCCATTACTAACGGTAATAAAATAGGGGAGGAGTTCCCCAGTTCCCTGGTTTTTCAGCACCGGAAAATACCGTTGGTGCTTCACCATGACCGTGGTGCTGACTTCGGCAGGCAACTGCAAAAACTCTGGGTCAAATTTCCCTACTACTGCGGTTGGGTATTCGACCAAGTTAATGACTTCCTGCAATAATACGGGGGATATTTCGGCATAACCATTCACTTTTTGGGCCGCCGCTTCCACGTCCTGTTCGATCTTAGTCTGACGCTGAGTGGGGTCAACTTCTATATAGGCAGCACCCAGGCATTCCACATAATCACCTGCCTGGGGAATGGTCACGGGTTCGGGATGCAATACCCGATGACCCCTAGAGAGGCGATCGCTTTTCACGGTTTCGCTGCCATTTTCCCACATCAGGGGCAGCACCCGGTCGTCCAACAAAGTCACCAACCAGCGGATGGGGCGAGGAAAGCGCAAATCTCCATCGGCCCAGCGCATGAACCGCCTCCCCTCCAGGGCAAAAATCCATTGAGGGACCAGTTCCATGATAATTTCGGCAGCAGGGCGTCCTGCAATTTGCTTGCGCAGGAAGATAAAATCCCCCTTTTCCGTAGGCCGCACTTCCAGGGCCTCTACTGCTACTCCCTGCTTGCGGGCAAACCCTTCTGCTGCTTTCGTGGGTTTGCCATCCTTGAACGCCGCTTTGGCAGGCGGACCTTTTATCTCCTCTTCCCGGTCCGGTTGCTGGGCAGGCAAACCCTTCAGGAGTAAGGCTAGGCGGCGGGGTGTGGCGTAAAGTTCCAGGGTCTCTGGGGTGAGGAGTTGGTCCCCTAGGGACTGAGGGAGGCGGTCCCGCCACTGTTGCAAAGCATGATCCAGAAAATCTGCTGGTAATTCTTCTGTACCGACTTCTAATAGGAATGTAGGCATGAGACTGGAGTTAAGGGGCTAGTCGATCGCGTTATCCCGCTGGGAGGTTCAAACCCCCGGCTAAGCCCGGGTCGCGCGCAGCGCGATAGAGCTGAAGTCGGTTAAAACCGACTAACAACATTATACTCCTCCCTCCCCCACTCCCCCACTCCCTTTTCCCTTTTCCCAAACTTCCCCCCTTACCCTTATAAAAAATCAAAAAAAATAAAATGTATCAGAAACTGCAAAAAAGGTCTAACTAAGCAATCTATAATGTTTGAGTAAGTAATTAGCACATCGAAAATCAATGGCAACATTACAGGAACCTCAGGCGGGTATTCTCCGGCGGTCGAGTGAGAGTGAGACCCTCCACGGCGGAAATGAACATGACACCCTCCACGGCAGAGATGGACATGACACCCTCCACGGCGGACATGGAAACGACCGCCTCTACGGCGGATATGGAAAGGACTACTTCTACTGCGGAAGTGGGAATGACAACGTTCACGGCGGACATGGAAACGACCGCCTCTACGGAGGAGATGATGACGACCGCCTCCACGGCGGATATGGAGACGACGTTATCTACGGCGAAGCTGGGAACGACTACCTCAAGGGCGGATATGGAAACGACTATCTCAGCGGAGACTCTGGAAACGACTCCCTCAAATGGACACGACATCCTCCACGGCGGAGCTGGAAAGGATATTCTCTGGGGCGAAAGTCAAGCGTTATATTGGGTCAAAAATGGACACGACCGCCTCTACGGCGGAGCTGGAAACGACATTCTCTACGGCCAATCTGGAGAAGACACCCTCTACGGAGGAGATGATGACGACCATCTCGACGGAGGAGTTAAGAAAGACTATCTCAGCGGAGACTCTGGAAACGACACTCTCTGGGGTGAATCTGGAAACGACATTCTCAAGGGTGGATCTGGAAACGACATTCTCTACGGCCAATCTGGAGAAGACACCCTCTACGGAGGAGATAATGACGACTATCTCAACGGAGGAAGGGGGAACGACTCTCTCTGGGGTGGAGATGGAAACGACACTCTCATCGGAGGACAGGGAAACGACACTCTCAACGGCGGAGAGGGCGCCGATATATTCATTATCCATGGGGGTCATCGTGGCCGGGCTATCATTGAGAACTTTACCATTAACACGGATTTCATCATGCTAAAAGGTTTGAGTGCCTCAGATATACAGTTGTACCATCTGCCAGGAGATAAGATCACCATTGAAACCGAAGGATACTCCGTCATCTTTGACATTGATGTAAACGCAGATTTTGCGAGCGAGGGTTTATTTGTAACGGAACAAGATAGTAGTCTTGTTTAACCCCAGAGGGTAGCGCCGCCATCCTCGACTTTGAGGATGGCGTCCTTGGGATTGGGGGTAAAACTCCGATTAATCAAAAGCGGGTAATTGCCACAGCTGGGGTTGAAACTCCCTCAAGGAATTGAGCACCTGGTGAGCATTATGATACAATTGTTTATCCATGCTAGAGTCAGGGACAGCGACAACCGACATCCCAGCCCCGATCGCCGCTTTCAGGCCGGCCAAAGTATCTTCAAACACCAGACATTCTGCGGGGTCTGCATCCAGGCGTTGGGCGGTAATTAAGAAAATATCCGGTGCTGGTTTGCCGAGCGCGATCGCGGGGTCATTACCTTTAACGATGCAGTCAAACAGGGCTAACCATTCAGTATGATTGCTCGTTTTCAGTTCAAAGGAAAGACCAGCGGAACTGGTTGCCACGGCCTGCCGAATGCGATGCTGATGCAGATGTTGGGTCAGGCGCACCGCACCCGGAAGGGGTTTGGCATCCGGTAACAAATCACGAAGCAATGGTTCTCGTTCTCGGAGAAAACTTTCCGGAGTCAGGGGCAAGTCTAGCATTTCAATTATAGTCCGGGCTGAGTCTAGGGCGTTTCTGCCAGATATCTGAGATTTTACAGACTCCGACAAGATATTGCCGTAGGGACGGGCGATCGCCTGGTATACTCGATCGTAAATCGGTTCCGTGTCTAGCAGCAGACCATCTAGATCGTAGATGACATGAGTAATTTTTTTGAAGTCAGGCATGGGCAGATGTCAGGTAACTCAGGTTTGTGGTAATTCTAGGCTAAAACTCCAACCATGTTGCTGGAAGCCCAAAGATTCATAAAAAGCATGGGCCCGATTTTTCGGGCCGTCCGCGGACCGATCGCGTAGCGTGCACTGCGCAGCAGAGGGGTCGTTACCCGGGGAACTGGCATTCGCGATTGGCGCGCTGCTTGCAGATAAAGCCTATGATGCGGAACAACGTGTGCTCGAGCGCCTGAAAGAGGCGGATTATCAGGCTGTCATTCCTCCAAAAAGTAACCGCACAGAACACAGAGAATACGATGAAGAAATGTACAAGTGGCGGCATCTAATTGAAAATCTATTCCAAAAACTCAAGCAATACAGGGCTCTTGCGACACGCTACGATAAAACGGCTCGCAATTTCTTGGGTGCCATCTACCTCGCGGCAGATGTCATATGGCTTAATTGATGACACGCCCTAGCCAACTTGAAGCTATTGCGGGAGCATCTCAATGCATGCATTTAGATTTGCGAATGGAAAATGGCTAATTGCGTAAGTAGTTAGACAAAAATAATTGCACATAGCCATGGGCGACATGCTCCGGATATGGAGACTAGCGCGAGAGAGTGTGCTTATACGCAGTGCGCGCAGCGCTATGGCGAATGGAAAATGGAGCAATCAGCAATTTTATCTTGCTCAATTTTCCATTCTTAATTTTCAATTTTCAATTTTCAATTGTTGAAGAAGCAAAACACTTGTGTACCCGCTATTGCTCTTGAATCAACCGCAAGTACTCCTGCTTTAATTGTACATTAGTTTGAGCCATCCTTTCTGACAGCTCCTTTTCTACATCGCAGATTTGCTGCCAAAACGTGGCTGACCGGTTGGCCGCCACGAATTCATTCCAGAGAATCTCCAGCAAATCAGCTGCTTGGGGGTTCTCTGCCCCTAGGCGATCGCACAGCTGCGCAAATTCTACAGATGCTTTCGCCCCATCTGAGATATCCCTGGCCCGTTCCACACAGGCTCGCAGTTGGGCCACGTAATCGAGAGACACACTCTGAGTTGTCATATTATCTAGACAAATATGCGACAAAAGATGGCTTGACTGCCAATATAGCTATTATAGCTTAACAAATATTAAAAAAAGTTAATATTCGCCCGCTCCCGAGTAAGATATATAAATAGCAGGGAAGTTGGGGGTTCTGTGACAGGCCAAAACTCAGACAGGTCATAGTTTGGGGAAATATCCACATAGGGATTAAACTAGAAATTATGAGCAAGCAACGTATTCTTTCGGGGGTACAACCAACTGGCAATCTCCATCTGGGTAACTATATCGGTGCCATTCGCAACTGGGTAGAAGGACAGAACCAATATGAAAATTACTTCTGCGTGGTAGATTTACACGCGATTACAGTACCTCACAACCCAGCGACCCTAGCAGCTGATAGCTATACTATAGCCGCGCTATATCTAGCTTGCGGCATAGACTTAACATATAGTACTATATTTGTCCAGTCCCATATATCGGCTCACAGCGAACTCGCCTGGCTGCTAAACTGTATTACACCGCTAAACTGGCTGCAAGACATGATCCAGTTTAAGGAAAAAGCAGTAAAGCAAGGGGAAAATGTCGGCACGGGGTTGCTAGACTATCCCGTACTGATGGCAGCGGATATCTTGCTGTACCAAGCGGATAAAGTGCCAGTGGGAGAGGATCAGAAGCAACATCTGGAACTGACTCGGGACATAGCGGTCAGGTTGAACCACCAGTTTGGGAATGGTCAGACAATTTTGAAATTACCAGAACCGCTCATCCGTAAAGAAGGGGCAAGGGTGATGAGTTTGACAGATGGGACGAAGAAAATGTCCAAGTCAGACCCCTCAGAACTAAGTAGGATCAACTTGCTAGACCCAAAAGAGGCGATCGCCAAAAAGATTAAGCGCTGCAAGACGGATCCGGTGCGTGGTTTGGAGTTTGACAACCCGGAACGTCCAGAATGTCATAACCTGTTAACACTTTATATGCTGCTGTCTGGAAAAAGTAAGTCAGATGTCGCCGCAGAATGTATTGATATGGGATGGGGTCAGTTTAAGCCCTTGCTGACGGAGACGGTAATTCAGGCGTTGCAGCCAATCCCTTCTTTACATAATGGCCTCAAAGGGATATCTAGAGTCAGTGCTGCGAGAAGGACGCCAAAAGGCAGAGGCGATCGCCAACCCAACCCTGGCCGAAGTGAAAGCAGCCCTAGGTTACTCGCAACCATTATAAAGTATGTAGAGCACCGTCTAGCTGCCACCATTGAGGATGAAAATATAAAAAGTAGCAGAATGACCGATTTAAGTCACAAGTTGAAACCATCTTTTCGTGCAGCAGTTGCAACTGGAGAATTTTCGATCACCGCAGAGATAGCGCCACCCAAGGGGGGGGATCCGGCACATATGGTGAAAATGGCGCAACTGCTCGAGGGTAGAGTGCATGCAGTCAATATTACCGATGGCAGTCGCGCCGTGCTGCGGATGTGTCCCCTAGCAGCATCGGTGATTTTATTGCAGTCCGGAATTGAACCAGTATGCCAGGTTGCTTGTCGCGATCGCAACCGCATAGGTTTGCAAGCTGACCTCATGGGCGCACATGCTTTGGGGATTCATAACATTTTAGCCTTGACTGGGGACCCGGTCAAGGCGGGAGATCATCCTGATGCTAAAGGAGTATTTGACCTATAATCAGTTCGCTTACTCCAGCTGATTGATAAACTCAATCACGGCGTAGACGCTAATGAAAAACCACTGACAGATGGTGCTTTAGACATATTTGCAGGTGCAGCAGTCGATCCACAGTTGAAAAGCTGGTCGGGTTTACAGAGTCGGTTTGAAAAGAAGTTAGCAGCGGGGGCCCAATTTTTCCAAAGCCAGCTGATTACCGATTTCGATCGCTTAGAAAAGTTTATGAATCAGATCGCCGCTGGAGTTGACAAACCGATACTGGCAGGAATATTTCTGCTAAAATCAGCGAAAAACGCCAAATTCATCAATCGGAAAGTTCCCGGCGTGCAGATTCCTGATGAGATTATAGACCGCTTAGCAGCAGCAGCAGATCCTCTACAGGAAGGGATGAAAATTGCAGCAGAACAAGTGCTTCTAGCACGTCAGTTATGTCAAGGCGTCCACTTGATGGCAGTCAGGCGAGAAGATTTGATTCCCCAAATCCTTGATTTAGCAGGAATTTCGCCGTTGAGTAATGCTGAAGAGTAATTGACATTCCCCGGAGGTTCCAGTAAAAACTAACAACTGACAACTGACCTTTAATTCCAATTGCCAATAACGGTGAAAGCGGACCAAAAGTAGGGATGAGAGAGAGTAGTCAGGCCGGTACTGGCAATTTCTTCTGGGATAGGGATAACCCGATCGGGCAGTGCTGTCACACCATCCACTCCAGCCGTCTTTTTTCCCTGGTTTTGTTGTGTTACCTGTCGTACCGCTATCATCTTTGCGGACCATGACCTATTTAGTAACCCTTGGAGCTTGCGAACTTTCTGCTTATT
>JACOMV010000146.1 GCA_014324065.1 Hormoscilla sp. SP12CHS1
CCCATGATTACCGAGTTTATTGGCTAATGGAACCAATTAGGCTTTCACTGGTGTCAGTTTATACCTAAACGAATCGCACTTAACTATATCAGATATAGTCGGTCAAGCGAAAGGTAGTTCTTCCCATCTTATTACTCATGAAATTAAGCCTAATGAATTTTTTAAATGGCAGGATGGCTATGGAGTATTTACGGTCAGTAAGAGTAATTTAGACCGAGTTGCTGAATACATCAAGAACCAAGTTATTCATCATCAACATAAACAACTCATCCCAGACTGGGAAATCCCCGACGAGGGGAACCCAATGCCAAAGAGTTCAAGGGTGAATGCGACCCTCAGGCCGCGCAGGCGGGCTTTGAAATTGTAGCCCTACCCTTTAGGGTTGGGGGGAACGGATGGGGGCGAGGGGATGGGGGCGAACGGGTGCGACCTCAGCCCGCCTGCGCGGGCTTTGGAATTGTAGCCCTACCCTTTAGGGTTGGGGCGAGGGGATGGAGGCGAACGGGTGCGACCTCAGCCCGCGCAGGCGGGCTTTGAAATTGTAGCCCTACCCTTTAGGGTTGGGGCGAGGGCGGGTTGGGGCGAGGGCGGGTTTCGGAGAGCGGGTGGGGGGCCGATATTGATTGATATGACAACTGACCGCTAACAACATTCATATCTTGACAGCACTACAAACATTATCATGGTAATTGTGGTGCCAAACACTTCCGGATTGGCAATAGGACTTTTAAATTCAATACTCATTCCTAATAATGGTGTTTGCAAATATACTGGTTCAAATTCAATATTTTGTAACTCAATAGCATTAATAAATGCTTCTAAATCATCTTCAGGATTCCAGTTTTGATATAGATATTACTCGTTCTCTCAGATCTATACTCCGGAATATTTCTACTCCCTCAGAGTCAATAACTCTTCCCTGGAGAAATAACCCTCCTTCCTCAGACATAGAAAAACCCGCTTCAAAGCTCGCGTGCTTATCCAATCCATACATGCTGTTATTCTAGTCTACGATCCGGTGAAATTTAATTTCACTCATACTTACTTCTCCTGGGGCCCGATCGCCCGTCCATCTGATACCATTTCTATTAACTTGAGGGGATAATCCTCATCGACATAACTTAAGTAGGTGGACAGACTTATTTACACATAGCGCAGCGCCATCCGACTGTCGATACGCGCACTGCGTATCGACAGTCGGCGGAACTCTGGAGCGAAGTTTGGGTGAAGATCGGGGACGCACCGCCGACGAATACAGATGAGTCGAGATTTTTCGGCCCCGATACCCGCACTCCCTATGTATCGGAATTTGATAGCGAAGATGCGGGCAAAACTGTCTACTATCGGTTGCGCTGGGTCAACCCGAAAGGAAAGCCAGGGCCCTGGAGCGATATTGTGAGTGCCCCAATTATGCCATAGAAAGGCAAGGACTAAAGTCCTGACTACGAACCAGATATCAATAATGGCTACATTTTTACCCCATTGATAAAAAGGATGATGAAGGAATACGGCAAATTCACGAGTCGCTCTGATGACCGATCCGAAAGCCAGCGGCTATGAGAATGCCAAATCCTTGATTAGAGAGGTTGTTATAGAACGCTACGCTTACAAAGATTTATTCTCCCAGATGCCGATGGCAAAGACCGCAGCCAATAATTTGCTTCTTTTTTATCTAGAGTGCCTCGTTGCAAAAACACTATAATTGAAGGCTGAAACCCTTATTCTCTCCTTACCTGAGTTATCGATTTACTTTTATGAGATGCACCCCTTAAGGGGGGATTTTATTCACCAGCAGAACTACCAGCACGGGAAAAGGGCAATCGATGGAGAATGGTGAATGGAGAATGGAAAGTAAACAATTAGCAATTCTCAATTAGCAGAGGGACATAAATCCGATAGCACGCAAGCATGACATGCAGGTTTCTTGGCCTGGCAGACTGCTCGACCGTGGTAAATTAGCCGAATAGACCAATTTTGCCAATCAGACTGGGGCAATAATCTGATTAAATCTCGCTCAATGGGCACGGGCTCCTTTTGTTCCGTTAACCCTAAACGCTGAGACAGACGCTTGACATGGGTATCCACTGTCACCCCTTGATTGATGCCAAAAGCATTCGCTAACACTACATTAGCAGTCTTGCGGGCTACTCCTGGCAATTGTACGAGTTGTTCCATCTGTTGGGGCACTTCTCCCCGAAATTCTGTGACAATCATCTGACAAGTAGCTTGGATATTCTTGGCCTTATTGCGATAAAATCCAGTGGGACGCACTAGGTTCTCTAATTCACTAATTTGAGCGCTGGCGATCGCCCGGGCATCAGGAAACTGTCGAAACAACTCTGGAGTTACCTGATTTACCCTTTCGTCGGTACATTGAGCAGCAAGAATCGTAGCTACTAGCAGTTGTAAAGGTGTTTGATAATCGAGAGTACAGCGGGCGTCAGGATAAAGTCGCTGCAAGCGAATCAAAATTTCTAATGCCCGCTGTTCTTTAGCTGACCATTTACGGGTAATACTCATAGTAGGTAATCGTTGATTGTTCCTAGTTCCTCTTTTCTCTCAAACGGGGAAGCACGCTTCGTGCTTACTACAGAGCGCGGTTGAGCACTACTCCCGATGTGCACATCGCGGAGACATCGTATTCATCAAATAAAAATGGTCAGAGCACTAGATACATAGTTTGTCAGTTGTCAGTTGTCAGTTGTTAGACTACGAACGATCGGGAACTGCGCTGGGCCGCCAAACCGACTTGAACATTTTGGCGCAAGTCGATCCTTTTCCAAGTATAGTTGTTACCGATGAAACTTAAAATTCAACAATTACGGGTGCGTGGTCGCTGGGTTTGGGTAGCTTCCTGGGGGTGACATCGATCGTGCAGCTAGTTGCTTGTTGGTAAAGGGTGGGCGAAAGATAGAAATGATCGATCCGCCATCCCCGCTTCCTTTTAAACGCCTGATGCCGATAGTCCCACCAGCTGTAATGTCCTCCTTCTGAGGTGAATTTTCTAAATGCGTCTCCTAATCCTAATTCTACAATCTCTTGCAAAGCTTGGCGCTCTGGTTCTGTCGTGCCTGTGATTTCATCTGATGGTAAAACTTTCTTATGTATATCTCTCTCGTCTGGGACAATGTTGAAATCTCCGCCTATGCATACTTTCTCATGTTTGTCAAGCATGTTTTGCAGGTATTCATGTAGGAGTTTCAGCCAACTGAGTTTATAATAGTATTGATCGCTGAAAGCCGTTGCACCATTGGGAACGTAGACGGCGATCGTGCGACTATCCTCTATCATACCAGTAATTAATCGCTTTTGCTCGTCAAACTCTCCTACTTTTTCTGGCCCCAGCACCGGCGCAAACCCGACGCTCACATCTGACATGGGTTGGCGAGAGATCAGGGCGACGCCGTTGTAGGATTTTTGGCCCGAGATGTAGACGTGATATCCTAGTTCTTCTAGGGGCGATCGGGGAAAGTCGGCGTCTGGGACTTTCGTTTCTTGCAAGCATAGCACATCCATGGGATTTTCGCCCAGCCAATCGATCACCTGTGCTAAGCGGGTGCGAATTGAGTTAACATTCCAAGTAGCAATCTTCATCTGCTTGACCTCTATGACTGTGACAACAATACCACCAAAGATTAAATTTATCGTCTCACCGACTTCTCGGGAGTGGGTATACCAGGCCCTGGCTAACCTGGATATTATTTTACTGGATCATTCCCACTGCGAACGCAAAGCTGCTCAAGTTGCCTTAAGCTTGATGTTTCGCTATCCTGCTAGTACGGAACTGGTACGGAAGCTGACGGAGATCGCCTGTGAGGAACTGGAACATTTTGAACTGGTTAATCAGATTTTAGAACGTCGTGGCATCCCTCTGGCCCCCATGACGGCACCTCCCTACGGTGCGGAGTTAAAATCCCAAGTTCGCCGCCGGGAACCCGAACGGATGTTAGATTCCTTGCTAGTCTCTAGTTTAATTGAAGCTCGCTCTCACGAGCGCTTTGGTTTGTTAGCCATTCACATCCAAGAATGCGCTGCGCGCACGCTACGCGATCGGGAGTTAGCTCAATTCTATCACAGTTTGATGGCTTCGGAAGCCCGTCACTATGGGGTCTACTGGACCCTGGCCACTACTTATTTCCATCG
The DNA here is from genome assembly GCA_014324065.1 of Hormoscilla sp. SP12CHS1. Taxonomy (GTDB): domain Bacteria; phylum Cyanobacteriota; class Cyanobacteriia; order Cyanobacteriales; family Desertifilaceae; genus Hormoscilla. The sequence goes on from JACOMV010000146.1 coordinate 4,144, forward strand.
CGATCGGGTGATGGAGAGATTAGCAGAATTGGCGATCGTGGAAAGTCAGTTGCTTTCAACCTTACATCCAGAACCGCGAATTCATAGCTAATATTGTGAATTGAGAATGGAATATTGTGAATTGAGAATGTAAAATTATCCGTAGGTTGGGTTTCGGGCCTCAACCCAACGGAGGTAGGGCGAGCGCATATAATACCAAAAAGGCGCTAAGATGAAGAGTAGATATAAAGAGTTTCTGATTCGCGATTGGCATGAGGACGATCGCGCCTCGGTCATAGCAGTCATTAGTTCGGTGTTGGCGGAGTATGGTTTGCAATGGGAACCAGAGGGGGCAGATATGGATGCGATCGAGGTAGAAAAATATTATCGGCAAGTAGGAGGAGAGTTCTGGATAGTAGAATACTTTCATCAGTTGGTGGGTACGGCGGCGTACCATCCGACATCCCGTGGTGAAAATGCTGTAGAAATTCGCAAGATGTATCTGTTGCCAGCTGTTAGGAGACAGGGGTTGGGGACATTTTTACTCAAAGAACTGGAAAGCGAGATCGCCTCTCGTAACTTTCAGCAGATATGGGTGGAGACTGCTACTGTACTCAAAGAAGCGGTAAAATTATATGAGAGTAACGGCTATCAACCAGCTACTGGGGTAGAAACGCCAAGGTGCGATCGCCTTTACGTCAAGTACCTTGCTGCCCATGGGCAGCACCTGTAATACTATTTTGTCAAGACATGCTACAATCTCGAGCTTAAGAGAGGGGGTTTGAATCCCCTAGGGGTGAAGTGATTGCGTGAGAGAATACAGGCAACATCTGTTATGAATACTAGACTAACACAAGAACAATTGGGTGAGTTGGTGGCGGAAGTGGAACGGCTATCCGATCGCCGTCAAGCTGAACTGGACCGCCAACAGGTTGAGGAGATTTTACAAGAGTTGAATTTGCCGACTGATTTACTGGATGAAGCTTTAGTCCAACTGCGGCGCAGAGAAGCTTTGGATGTGCAGCAGCGGCGTCACCGCTGGATATTGGGTGGTGTGGCAGTAGTGGCGGGCGATCGCCGTAGGTGCCCTATTTAATCTACAACAGCAAAGTGTACTCAGTCAAGTGCAAGTTTATCAAGACAGCATTGCCCTGGGCAAGGACGATCCTAATAATCTGACGGCGATCGATCGGCGATCAGGTCAAGAAATATATTATCGAGTAACGTTGCAAAATGCGCCAATTGACAAAAAACTCTCTCTGCGCTGTGATTGGATCGATCCGAGGGGAACATTGGCACGTCAGAACCGCTGGCAAACTCAAAGGATTGATCGGGAAGTTTGGCCGACCTATTGCCGCTATCAGTTGAATAATGCTATGATGACAGGGAGGTGGCAAGTACGGATGTTTATGGGCGATCGCCTGCTCGACGATGCCACTTTTACCGTGAAGTTATAGGGCGATGAACGAGTTTGTGGGCTATTGGGGTAAGGGCGATCGGGCCGAACTGGAAAACCTCTTGACAAAGGTTGAAAGTTATGGTAATCGGCGGGTTAAGAATCAAAGAGATAGCTGCATTTGGGGTATCAGTGGTAGCAAGGTTTCTAAGTCGGGAACTATTGCGACAATTTCCGCAGGCGGGTTAGGGGATGATGCGTGGGTAAAAGTAGAAAAAGAATGTCTAATTTTGGGCCGAGAACCTTTTGGCAGGGTGCCCCTATATTGGACAAAGCAGGGACAAGTAATCTGGTTTGCTTCCAGGTTGCAGCTGCTATTGCCAATAGCTTCTCCTGCTGAAGTTAATATTCCCGCTTTGTATGGATACAGTTGTTTTTCCTATGTCCCCACGCCTCTAACACCGGTGTCGGGTATTTTTGCCGTTCCCGCTGGTGTAGAATTGCTATGGCACCACAGGGAAGCTAAGAAACCCGGTTTCTTGGAGAAATCGGGTTTCTGGGTTGGTGATGAGAAACCGGGTTTCTGGACTCAATATCAATGGCGGGAAGCACCGGTATTAATTAAAGAGGAAGCAGTGGCGATCGCCCAGTTGCAAACTCTGCTGAAACAGGCGGTCGATCGGCAAATTGCCGACTTATCATCGGGTAGGTCAGTGGGGGTATTTCTCTCAGGAGGATTAGATTCTGCTACAGTAGCAGCATTGTTAGTCCAAGCTGGCATAAAAGTCCGCGCTTACAGTCTCGATTTTGGCATTGAGGAGTTGTCGGAATTACCCCATGGTGAAAGTACCGGCAACCCCCAAACAGATTAAAAAAGCTATTACCGCTACCGCAGCAGCTTTAGATTTACCCTTTGGTGATGGCGTTACCATTTCTTTATATTTACTTTGTCAAAGGGCGAGTCAAGAAGTGGGCATCATTTTTAATAGGGAAGGGGGCGATCAGCTGTTTGCGGGATGGACCAATAAACCTTTGATTGCCGCAGGGGTCTATAATGCTTTGCATCCCGGAGGTTGCGAGGACTTTACTCAGCAATATCTCCGCACTTTTCACCGCCTCTATGGTTATGAGGCCCGCGTTTGGCAAGGTGATGTTTATCAACAGGTTAAGGACATTAACCCCCAAGTTTGGTTAGACTCAGCTTTAGATGAAAATTACTGCAATTCATTGCTACATCGCCTCCGCCGTGCTACCTTAATGCTGAAAGGGCTCAAAATATCCATCCGAAGGCAACTAATTTGGCTTTTGCTTGGGATATATTGGTGCGATCGCCCTTTTGCGACCTTCCTCTAGCGGAATGTCCATTCCAACTGTCAGGGGAATTATGCTTGCAGGGTGCTTGTGAAAAGTATCTGCTGAAACGGGCCGTAGAATCATGGTTGCCAGCAGAGATTGTTTGGCGAGAAAAGCGGGGGATGGGGGTTCCCTTAACCTTGTGGTGCTTAAATGAATTGTGGCCAGAACTGGGCAAATGGTTAAATCCAGGTATCGTGCGATCGGAGGGTAGATTTGTGTCGGATATAGGGATGCAAGTAATTCGGGGACAGTTGAGGGGACAAATTTGGGGTCGCTGGATTGGTGAAATTTTGTGGTTACTAATGATGTGGCAAGTCTGGCGCAGACAAGTATTAGGAGAAGCAGCAACAGAAAAAACTTTATTCAGTCCTTTTTTGTTACCATCCTGGTGGTGGCGAATGTTAGAACGCTACTCAATGAGAGAAGGCTAGTTAATAGGTTCGTAGTAAGGACTTTAGTCCTGTTCAGGTTTTTCTCGTTACCAGGCGATCGCCGATTGTCAGCTTGCTTGATAATCGTGCAAAATGTTAGATAAAGGTGAATCATGGTCAAAGTTTTATGAGCAACTGGAGGCGGAGCCTCAGAATATCGTTCCCTGGCGGAGCCAGGGAACGATAAAAATGTAGGTTCGTAGTAATGTAGGGGCACGGCATCAGTTAAATTTCAGTTAAGATGAAAAGGTTGGTACCGCCGTGCCCCGGCCACATGCGATCTCCAATGTCAATGTGAAAAATGCGATGGCAATGTCATGTGAAAAATGCGATGGCCAATATCAGGGTAGGGGCACGGCATCAGCTGATTATCGGTTAATATGAAAATGTAACTACCGCCGTGCCCCGATCGGGAAAGATTTCGGTTAATATGAAATAAGTCATGAAACGAGAAAAAATGCCATATAGCTTGCAGGTAGCGTCCGAATTACTAGAGACTTACGGTTCTCCGCTGTATGTCTATGAGGGAGACAGTCTGCGCCAAACTATCCAGCAGATCGCCCAGTCTATTCCCTATCCCCACAAGCAATTTCACTTTGCTAGCGTCACCAATGGCAATATCAGTTTACTGCAAATCTTCCGGGAGGCGGGTTGGGGACTCCATGCTAATACTCCAGGAGATGCTTATCTGGGACTGAAAGCAGGATTTGCACCCCCAAAAATAGTTGATAGTGGCAGTAATTTGCGTCCCGAAGAAATGGCGCAGTTGCTAGAATGGGGTGTCCCTACCTTCAACTTTGATAGCATCTCCCAACTGCAACAGTTTGGCGATGTCTATCAAAATAAAAATTTATCTCCAAATCTGACAAGATTGCGGTTGCGGCTGAATTTACCGGCAGTAACCGGTGAGAGTCGCATTGGAGTACGTCCCGCTGAATTTCCCGCTGCCGTGAAAATTGCCCAAGCAGCAGGTTTAAAAATCAGCGGTTTGCACTTTTATCGCGGGACGGGAACAAATGCTACCAAAGCACCCAAGTCATCAATGAGGTGATGGCCACGGCCAAGCTATTGCCAGATTGGGAATATCTGGATTTTGGCGGCGGTTTCGGCTATCCTTATCATCGAGATGGCGCGGCCTTTGACTGGGAAATGTTTGGCCAGGAATTAACTCAGCAGTTGGCACAACTGGGACGGGAAATTCAGTTGGTTATCGAACCCGGACGGGCGGCGATCGCGGGTTGCGGCAGCTTATTTGCTAAAGTTATATCAGTAAAGTGGCAGGAAAGCAAGCAAATTCTGGGGGTCGATACGACAGTAGCGAATATTTCCGTACCGGCGGTCCATGGGGGATATCGGGAAATTGTCTGCTGGCAAGAAACAGGTGAAACCTACAGAACCGATGTCTGCGGCAATACCACCTATTCGCGGGATTATCTGGGCAAAAATTGCCAGTTGCCCGCCTTGCAAATTGGCGATCTGATTGCTATATTAGATGTCGGAGCCTATGGTTATGCCATGTCCTCCCATTTCTTACATCGTCCGCTGCCAGCAGAGGTGTTACTAGAGAATGGCAGTCATCGCTTGATTCGCCAGCGGGAGGATTATAACGTGTTAGTGGATAACCAAATCTTTACCTGAAGTTAGTTCGATTTGGAAGTACGGGATTTATAGTAAATAAAGTGTCATAGGAGAAGAGAGACGATGAAATGCATTCAATGTGATACAGATAACAATCTGCAAGACCGCACGGCTTCTCAGGGGCGGTGCAAAAACTGCGGACATCCCTTTGTCTTCGATCCTCAAGCAGGAAGCCAGTTCACAGATATTTTCTTTAACAATGCCTTGAAGGCGATCTCGGTGGAGAACAGTCTGTACTCCCAAACAGTTTTTTTATGCCTTAGAGAGGCGTTTAGTCAGAAAAAATCCTATTTCTTCACTGGCAGTTATAATATTGCATTATTGCCTGCGTCACGATCGTCATGGTCTTTTGGGGAATATAAATAATCATCTTATGTGGCTGTTTGGTAGGAATAATCATCTGGTTATGTGGCTGTTTGGTCGGAATGTTCTCTGCAAAAAATTATCCTAAAACTCGGAATACTTATGCCAGAGCGTCCCAAGTGAGTGGAGTATTGATTATAGCAGGGGGGATATTTTTTAGCCTCACATTATCAAATATTCCACCAGCAGTGGCCTTCTTGATTTTCTCGATCAGTATAGGTCTGGGCCTGTTATTATTATATTTGGCGAACAAGGCTTTGAATCGCCTATTATACATCCCGAAATCCCTATATATTAGACCCAGCGAGGTGGACAACTGGGTGAATAGCTGGACGCAATGGAATGGCCCGATCTCCAAAATGTTACCGACTGCCAACGAGGAGAATGCCTCGGTTGCAGTCAGTTCCGAGATCGCTGCTTATAGCTTTGACAGAGTAGTGGTCTGCGAACATGCGGAGATCGCCCAAATGCTAATAGCCAACAATTTCCACTTTGAAAACAACTGCGCCGTCCTGAGTATCACTGGCTATCCCCAGAGTATATTTAGCACGGTATTAGAGATGCTGCGGCGAAATCAGGAATTAAAAGTTTACACCCTACATGATGCCAGTGCTGTGCGATTCGTTTAAAGTAAACTGACTTGACACAAATCAAGAAAGGGGAGCGTTACCAGGGAATCATTAGCCCT
>JACOMV010000147.1:0-3398 GCA_014324065.1 Hormoscilla sp. SP12CHS1
AAGCAGGCAGTTTTGAATTGGTTTCGCCATTTGAAGCTAGGTATAGATTAGGCAAAGGAGAACTATAAATTTCTGTTGATGTCAGAAATGGGAAGATCTTCAAACTAACTGCTTGCCAAGGTTATCAGGGAAAATTGTTTGGTAAAATTGCCGTAGGCATGGGGGTGGCAGAAGCAATGAAAGTCGAACCGCGACTGCATTATGACGAAGCAGAAGAACTAATTCTTTGCGCTGGGTTTCCGGGTGTGGCAATTGACGTGCAAGAAATTGACCCCCAACCAGCATTGGTTCCAAAAATGCCGATCGCATCTATATCGGTATATGCAAAAGAAACTCAGACTAAGCAAGGGGTTGAGGGTAATTGGTAAGCGATTAAGAAACCCGGTATCGTCAACTATAGGGAGTCCGTAAAATGATAGCAGTTCTAAAACAACCGATCGATAAGTATCATCACCTGGGTATAGTAAAAGCAGGAGAATTGCTCTTGCGTCCTGCTGATGCAATAAGTCTCGCTGACGAACTGGAACAAATGGGTATGTTGATTCTGGGAGTTGACCTGTGGTATTATATTGGTCAAGAGATAGCTGAAGACCCAGGTTCCTTGGATCTCAGTCAAGTAACAGATGTTAAAAATAATGCTGCGATCGCCAGAAATTTTATTGCTAATAAATTGCCGTTAAGAATAACTTTTGTATCTCTGGTTTGGGAATAATGCCCGCCCTTAACAGATCGCCATGCACCTCCAGGGAAAACTTACCGACTTTAACTTGCTGGTTGGCGTTCCAACTGATGTCTACTGCGTCTAAATCATTTGTACAATTTTTTGAGAGTGGGGACCACTCTTATTCGGAATCACTGGCGATCGGGGGATGGACCGGAGCAACGGTTCTGGTGGAATTCTGTGGCGATCCCGATCGCAGAAACCGGGTTTCTTGCCACAAACAGGCGATCGCCACCCCAGGGTACATCACCTTTGTTTCTCTTTTCAACCTCGGGTCTTGACCAGAGGTTATTGTATAAACCCGGTTTCTGCCGACAAACAGGCGATCTCCTCCTCTGTTGGTGATTCTTTCATGATAAAATTTTTTTACAATGCAAGCGATCACCTTGCTGTCCGATGGGGTCCGATTTGGTAATTAAAGCAGAAAAATCTTCCGTCTTCTCCCTTATCAAAGGTGGATCTAAACCGATCACAATCTTGTCTCTTGGTACCCCCGCATCGGTTAATTCTTGCACCATGCTTGTATCCGTCCCATTCTGTTGGATCCAAATTCGATCCTCTTTGATATCAAAATGTACTAAACTGCTATAAACACGTTTTTTTTCCTTCCATCCTACTAACATAACCAGATAATGCCCGTTCTCCCGATCGCGAATTATCTCTAATTCTGTTCCCGGCAACAGGATCGTGTTTGAAAAGCCGTTCAATATATTCTCGATAATCTCTTGGTAATTTAATCCCTCCATGAAACTATCTCCTCGTTATCAACATCAAAAATTAGTAGCTTAATATCGTGCTCTTTTATTCTATCTTGAATGAATTTCAATCTAAAGAAGTTCCTATAAACGTCTGAATTTACCGCGAGATAAACTATCCACTCTGGTCGGATTTCTCTTAGGGCAGAACGAATATTTAGAAATTGACCTAGAACAGCATAAAATTGATATAGCTTTGACTCTCATTGAAAACTTTTTACTTCCACTGCGATCGTGCGACCATTTTTTTCAGCACCAATCAACTCGTCTGCCACTAAGTCTATAAACATAGCTAAGCTTTCCTCCCTCGTCAACTTGAATGTGAAAATTTTTACCCCAAATTACCCATCCATCCTTTATTAAGGCATTTTTAACTGTATCTTGGTAAATATCCTTTGCTGGCATCTTTGGATTCCTAACTCTCTGGAGTTACCCACTCCAGATTATAACATTCAATACACAGTTTTGGGAAAGTATCGGGCGTTGATCGCGAACGGGACTACCACGATGCACCGATTATCAGAAATTGGTGACCGGTGCCAAACCCACATTTGAATTGAGGTATTGTCTGCATGGATGCTAAACCGAGAAGTATTGAGATAACAGCGATCGGGTAACGACGATCGGACGACGGCGATCGGATGTATGGCGCTGGAACCGGGCGATCGCGCTGGGGTGCTAGTGCTTGTGTGGGGCGATCGCCATCCGGTGGGTATAGAAACCGGGTTTCTGTTTTCCACCTTGGGTATTGACCAGAAGATATTGCCTCAAACCCGGTTTGGAGCCACAAACCGGCGATCGCCCTCCCCAGGGTACAGAAACCGGGTTGATTTTTTTCACCTTGGGTAAAGATTAGAGGTTGTAATAGAAACCGGTTTGGAGCCACCACCTCCAGGGCGATCGCTTACCCCATTTGCTATCCCTTGAAGTCTTGGTGTCCACCCTACCTCTTCCAAGAATTCCGGTACAGAGTAAAGGATAGAGTTATCATCATCGATTATACAGGACCATATTCGAGAGAACAGAGTAACAAATTCCGCTGCCAAAATTTCACTGGACCTATTTTTACCTATATCGATGAGTATCTGTGTTTGTGGCGAACTTCCCAGTTTTTCGGTGATGCTTTTAACTCTCGATTCTAGTTCCGACCCTGATAATTCTTCTTCGGGATTGTACTTAATCCATAGATATCCTCCTGTCCGATCGTATAGCTGTCCATCATAGACAATATCTTCATTAGAAAAGTCCGCTCCCAGTTTCTGGATAAACTCCATAAATTCTGAACGTACAATTAGCCTCTTCGTCACCAAAACAATTGTTTTAAGCATTGGAGTTACTCCTTAACCTCTGAATTTCCTGACTCAATTGCGATTGGTCGGTCGCCACAATACCCCCGACTTTGATTACGGCGTTACTGGCACCCCGAGTAATATTAGGAGCGTACAAAATAACAGGCTTTCCCGTCATGTTTAACCAGGGGTCAGTTAAGAACTTCTGAACTTGACCGGATTTATTTTTCGCTCTTGTTGTCACTTCGATAATCGCTTCTCCTACTTCTATATCGATCTCGCCAATAGGATTTTGACTGCCTGTCCTAGGATTTATGCTGTAAAATAAGGCGTTAAACCTGATTACCGTACATCCCTCTTGCTGCACTAATCTCGCAACCATTGCTTCTAACTGCTTATCGGGGTCGGGCGAGGAAGTAGCATTTTCAATTGCCTCATACTGGCGAGCGATCGCCCCTCGGAATCGGATATAATAGAAACCAGCACGTCCAGCTAAAACAGATAACAAGCTATGACCTTAATCCAACCAAAGCGCAAACCACGCCGGGGCAGGATTTTCCCAGAATACACCATCCCTCCAGAAGAACTAGCCCGACGCGAAGCGGAAAAGGAGGCACGCTGCAAGCGAGGCCG
>JACOMV010000147.1:3408-5951 GCA_014324065.1 Hormoscilla sp. SP12CHS1
TGGCTAGCGATGGACGTCCAGGATGTCGAAGAACTGGGTTGGTCTGTAATTAAACGCAACCATGTAATGGAGACAGCACACGGTGAAGGTTATTTCGATCTCTATGCAGGAACGGTGCTATTAGACGGACAAGAATTTACAATTCCCATTCATGCTGGAGCGGGGATTCCTGAAGTCTTACTCGGATTGCAATGGCTGGAAACTCGGCGCTTGGTTGTGGATAGACTGCAGGGATTGCTGACCCTAGGATAAAGTAGCGCGCACATCCCTGGCTTCACCAGCTTATGGTTGAATTTTACTTTTGAGCCAGCTCCGAAATGCACAAGTCTAACAGGCGATCGCCCACCCCAGGGACCAGAAACCGGATTTCGATTTTCCACCTTGGGTAAAGATTAGAGGTTGTAATAGAAACCCGGTTTGGAGCCGCCATCTCCAGACCGATCGCACCTACACCAGGGTACAGAAACCGGGTTTCTTTTTTCAAGGTCGATATATATGGAGAGCAGAAAAGTTGACAGGTCGCCCATTGAGGTATAGCAGATGACAGGTGAGCATGAAAGTTGGGCGGAGATGCGATCGGGCTGCGCCGACAGGCAACCGGTTAGACGCGATCGGGCATTTTGGTGTAGAATATATATGGATTGCCGAAAAGTTGACAGGTCTGCCATAGATACTGTAGAATATGATAGGGTAGCCAGAAAGCTGGCAGAATAAAAATAGCAAAAAAGAGAATGAATGCTCTAATGAGTGTTAGAGCATCCGGGTAATAAAAAATAAGGATGCCAAAATCGCAGAGCGGCAATTATTACCTGCCATGAGTATAAAATAAAAAAAGGAGTTTACCAAAATGAAAGGAAAGTCATTTGATGAATTAAAAGTTAAGTATAAAGCGACTGAAGATACCGAGACATAGACTGATAGCCATCTGTATAAATTGCTCAAAAAATTGATGGAGGCAGTCAGCTAGGAGAGCCAGATATTAAGGTTTTGAAAAAGCTTGATGGAGACGCTGAAGATTGTTTTGCAAATGGAAGAAAAGCGGTTTGCAAAAATAAAAGTTAAGTATAAAGCGATGAAAATCGTTTCGCAAATGGAAGAAAAGCAGTTTGCCGAACTAAAAGTTAAGTATAAAGCGACTGAAAATACTGATTCATCTCCTGACAGCCATCTCTATAAAATTCTCAAAAAAATTGATGCAGACAGTCGGAGAGTCAGATATTAAGTTTTTGCGAGAGCAGAAACTAACGGAGACGCTGAAGATTGTTTCGGAGATGGAAGAAAAGCGAAAGTTTGCGGAACTGAAAGTTAAGTATAAAGCGACTGAAAATACTGATTCATCCCCTGACAGCCATCTCTATAAAGTTCTCAAAAAAATTGATGCAGGCAGTCAGCTAGGAGAGCCAGATATTAATTTATTGAAAAAGCGGAAATTGACTGAGACGATTGCGATCGGGATTAAAAAATGTGAAAAAAGTGCTGCTAGTATAAAGTATAGGATTGAAATGGGAGAGTCATTGAGTGAGGCTGATGTTAATTGGCTGAAAAAAAATGGACAGACTGAAACGCTAGCCTTCTGGATTGAAAAACATGCTGCTAGTTTAAAGTCCCAGATTGAAGCGGGAGAGCCGTTGAGTGAGGCTGATGTTAATTGGCTGAGAAAAAATGGACAGACTGAGACGCTAGCCTTCTGGATTGAAAAACATGCTGCTAGTTTAAAGTCCCAGATTGAAGTCGGAAAGCAGTTGAGTAAGGCTGATGTTAATTGGCTGAGAAAAAATGGACGTGAAGATGTAATTATTTTTGCTCAAGACTTTGCAAATTTTGCTAGACTCAAGAAAAAATATGATGTCTGGGAGTACAAATACAAATTACCTTCCTGCCCATTATACGCAATTATACAAAAGCTGGAGAAAGGAGAGCGGCTTGAAGAAATGGATGTTGCTTGGCTTCAGGAGAATAACGTTGAAGAATCTCAACCACGTTACAGCTATTATAGTTATTATGGAGAGCAGCGTTCCGAAGGGAATAAACTGTTTAATATCAAGAAGATTCGCATCGCTTACCACAAAATAGAAGCAACTTTCTATGAACAGGAGTACGGTCGATGAGATCGGATTGACTGCCGGATTAACCAGTAGCGATATAACTATAGAAGAGACCTTAGATGGCAATCGTATCAATAGTATAATCCGGATTGCATCGTCAAATCAAATCTTAGGCATCGTCAACGGCGTGACCTTCAACCAGCAGACTGGAAATTTCGTCTCTGTTGAAGTCTGAAAGGGATAATCTGCTTGTGCTATGAATCTTGATTACCAGAAAGTAGAGGTACAATTTGTTCTTGCCAAAAGCGATCGAAACTCTGGGGTTGAACTAGACGCCAGAGGAAGAAGCTAGCGACTACCAAGCACCCCAAGCTACTGCTAATCAATTGTACCGCTAACTACTGTCCTCTAACTACTAACTAACTCAAGTTGCGACCTATAAAAATTTCTACGTCCCAGACAGCCATTTTTGGTAAATTTCTCCGCAAAAATGCCATT
>JACOMV010000147.1:5983-23748 GCA_014324065.1 Hormoscilla sp. SP12CHS1
AGCCATTTTTGGTAAATTTCTCCGCAAAAATGCCATTTTGGGGTAAATCACAAGGCAATTTTTGCCAATTTGGGCTAATTTGGGTTTTGAGGTTTTATAGGTAGCAACTTAGGTTAGGTAGCAACTTAGGTTAACTACTGACCGCTAACAACTGACTAACCGCCGATAATAACTGTCCAGCCAGGGTAGATGACAAGGGGATGAGAGTGACTAGCATCAAGAATAGAGCTAAGAGAGCTAAGGCGGCCCTTTGGTCATCTGGTTCGGTGATTTCATTCAAGCTGGGTCGTTCTAAATCTCGTTGCAAGAAGACTATCAAGGCGGCCCAGTAAAGCGCTAAGGGATTTGCCAGAGAGGCGATCGCCAATACAATTAGGGTAGCGATCGTCGTGAGACCAGCAACTTTCCGTCCGTAGATGGCCTGGACAATTCTACCTCCATCCAGCTGACCTGCTGGCATCAGGTTGATGGCCGTAATTACCAAGCCGATCCAACCAATTATCGTCAGGGGATGAACATCAACCAACTGTTGCCCCAGGGCCGAACCCATTACCACCCTGGCCAATGTTCCTACTAAGATCGACCCTTGAAATAACTGAGACGGTACTTGAAACAAACTGCCCGGATGGGAAAGCAGCAAACCCGCGATCAGCATTCCCAGGGAGAGAATGCCACCTGCTGCTGGTCCTGCTATAGCCACATCGAACAGCACCTGACGATTAGGCAACAAAGACTCAAAACGATTTAAGCTGCCAAAAGAGCCAATTTGCCAGGTAGGCAGGAAGAATGGCCAGCCGATCCTGACTTCATAACGCTTTGCTATTAACCTATGACCGATTTCGTGAGCTAGCAAAACTGCCCAAATGCCGATCGCGATCGGTCCTGCTTTGACCATCCCACGACTGAAATCACTAAAGATATCGAAGCCTTGCAGTAACCCTCCAGCTGCCAAGCTAGTGACAATGGTCGCCAATGCCAGGATAACTGCCAGAATTTTTTGACCAACCGTAGTTGTTTGGGGGTCATTGCGGCTGGGTAATACGATCGCCACTGGACGCCCTTCCGGGTTTTCGACTAAAAACAAACGGTAGCGATCGCCCAGTTTTTCTGACAAACTAGCAGACAGACGTTGGTGAACTGCTGCTGGTTCTCCCCGGAGATTTCCCTTAAATATTGCTCCTTCCTGATAGGGAATAGTTTCTGTAGCAAAAAATGTAACAACGCCAAATATATCCTGAATTTTTTTTATATCCTCCGCCGGAATTATCCCCGGCATTATTTCTTTAGTTGGAGATGCTTTTTCTGCTGTCTCTTTTTTTTCTGACTCTTTTGATGTCTCCTCTATTGCCTCTTTTTTTTCCAACTCTTTTGATGTTTCCTCAATGGACTTTATCTTATCTGACCGTCGCTGTTGCAGTAAACTATCCGTACCTGCTGCTCGCATTTTTTTGCCTAGATAAATGTACAATCCTGCTGAGGCTACAATTAAGAATAGGACCGTATCCAGGTTAATGTAAATTCCCAGTCCGAACAGACCAAAAAACAGCAGCCAGGGAGCCATCAGCACCACCGACTGCAACCAGGCTAATATTCCCAATTTGCCATACTTTATAGAACGATATAATCCCCACACCAACACTACCGCAGCAGCTAGCACTATTAAAGCAGTTACAGGATTTTCTGAAATTGTAAACATTTTTTATTGAAAATTTAATGCTTATTTAGATTTTTGTTTCTATAATCACTTTACGTGGTCATTGCTGTTCTTTGCTGCTCTGAGATTACCATCATGTCGATCGAGGAGGTTAGCAGCCTGCTGTTTGTCTAAACTGGTCCAATGCATGAGTAAAGCCAGTTTGACATTGCGTCCGCTATTTTCCAGCAACAGGGCACAGTCACTCCGTTCCAGACCGGTGAGGTCTTGGAGCGTGCGGAGGGCGCGATCGTGTAACTTGTGATTAGTCACGGCCATATCGACCATGCGATTGCCGTAGACTTTACCCAGCTGCACCATCACGCCAGTCGAGATTATATTCAGGGCCATTTTGGTAACCGTGCCAGCTTTGAGTCTGGTTGAACCGGCCAGCACTTCTGGACCAACTAGGAGGCGAATATCGATGTCAGCATCAACCTTGACTTGTTCTGGGGGAACGCAGGCCATAAAGATGGTGGTAGCACCCCGCTGTCGGGCCCCTTGCAAGATGCCGCGGACAAAAGGGGTGGTCCCGCCTGCCGTAATAGAGATCGCCACATCCATTGCCGTCAGGTGGCGCTGGGCGATCGCCTGCATGCCATCTTCAAACCGGTCCTCCAAATCTTCCGAACTGCGCACCAAGGCCCCTGCACCGCCAGCAATTATCCCCTGGATCAAATCTGGGTGGGTACAAAAAGTGGGAGGACATTCAGCTGCATCCAAGACCCCCAGTCGTCCGCTAGTCCCTGCGCCAGCATAAAACAGACGTCCGCCCCTACGTAGTAAAGCAGTCGTGCGGTCAATTGCTTGGGCCAACTGGGTTTTAGCAGCCGCGATCGCGGTTAGTACCTGGGCGTCCTCTCGATTGAAGAGTTCCACTAATTCCAGAGAACTCAGCTGGTCCAGGTTGAGACTATCAGGATTAACCTGTTCCGTCAACAGATGCCCCAGGTCCCGCGGGATATTCTTCATAGCAGTTTTTCCAATTGCTGGCGAATTCGGTCTAGTTCTGAATCTTCTGTCCTTGGGGGCGCAGAAGAGCGTTCGACTCTCTCGGGAGGGGCAGTTGGGTCCCAGTCAGTATTTTCCAGGTTCGTCTCTGGGGGGGCCAACAACAGGCGTTCTTCCGGGGTACTAGGTCTAAAGTTTTTGGGCACCAACTTCCAGTCGTAACTTGCTTCGGCGCAAAATTCTTTGATTTCGTCGTCCTCGAGGGCCTCAACGGTAGGAGAGCCAAAATCTTGGGCTTCTAGTAACATAGCATAGCGGGTGGCGTCGTCTTCATCTTCAAACATGAGGACATAATTGCGACCCCCGATGGTAATTGTGTGAATTCCCTCATTTTCCGTGCGGGCATTAAAAAGTAAGACATGTACTCGCATAGGCGTTCTGGGCTGATTGAACCGTTCTGGGAGCCTAAGGCTCAACAGTGTCGGGCAACTTGTGCTCTTGACACAATATACTCTACATGCGTTAATCTAACAATCTAGACCATCACCATCGGACACTGCAAGTCTCTACTGACCAAGGGGATTTTTGATGAGTAGCATCGTTTGTCGTATATCTACAGAAATGATCCCATGTCTAATGAGTCAAACTCTAATAACCAACCCGATCCCAAGCCCCAGTCTGATGAGGATTTGGCCTCAACAGCACCAGGGCGTCCGGTGTCTCCTGGGTCGGGCGCAGCCGGGGCCGCTAGTCGCACTACCCAGGAGACGCGGCGGGGTAATAGACTTCTCTACCTACGCCGTTGTCTACCTATTACCCTGGGTGGATTGTTGCTCGTGGGTGCTGGTGCTGGCGCTTGGTATAGCTGGAGATGGCTGCACGAAGAGTTAGCACCGACGGTGGAAGAGGCGATCGACGGCACGATCTCCCGCGAATTCCGCATGGGCCAACTGGAAAGCATCGTTCCTCAACTCCCGCCGGGTAATTTCCGTCTGCGGTTTGGCAGTTCGGGTTTACCACCCACCGAAACCAATGCTTCCTATGCTGCTACCGAGGCCGTGGAAGTTAATGTTGCTCTCAGACCGATGTTGTGGTCCCGATCGCGTAGCGTGCGCGCAGCGCAATCGCTCAGTGTAAATTTAGATATCAGGTTAATCCGACCAGAGGTTTATCTTCAAGAGGATGAAGAGGGTAATTGGTTAAACTTGACTATCCAACCACAACCAGAAACTTGGCTGAAGATTTCCACAGACCAGGTAGCAATTCAAGATGCTCGAATCCAGATCGTGCCATTTCCGCAAAAAGCCCCCGTTAGCTTGTCCAGTATAAATAGTCAACTGAACATTTTCGGTAACAACCAAAACTTTCGGTTCGATATCAATGGCAAATTAGACTCTGGAGGTGATTTTAATGCCCAAGGAAACGTGCAGCTGAGTCAAAGGCAAGCTAACGTGCAGGTGCGTACCCAAGCCCTCTGCCTGGCCCCCCTCAGCAGTTTAATCCCCGATTTTTTGGCAGTTACTGTCCAATCTGGGATTTTAGATAGTAACATCTTTGTTAGATATCGGAATGACCAGCCGTCTTTAAATGGTACGGTCAGTTTTCAGGACATCGCAGCGACCTACGCACCAGCATCGGAAAATCAAACACCGGTGTCTGGAGCGTACCGATCGCGGCAACTGCGCAGCGGAGGGTTCCCGGAGCGTGCCTGCCGTGTCCTACGGTCCGCGGACGGCCCGAAAAATCAGGACAAGAGTACGCGGAAGACGCCGAAGCCTTTGCAGATCGCCCAGACCCAAGGGAGACTGAACTTCCAGGATAAATTGATATCTTTAGAAGAGGTTTCGACTCTCTACGCTGGCAAAATTCCAGTAACAGCCCAGGGGGAGATTAATATTGAGAAGGGTCTGGATGTGTTAGCGCAGGTAGGACCTGTAACTCTAGAACATACCATCGAAACTGTGGGGGTCTCGCCGCCCGTCCAGATGACGGGGGAGGTAAAAATAGAGGCAAGGATAGAGGGACCGTTTGACGGGCCTGTGGTGCAGGGAAACTTAACGACTACAAAACCAATTCGGATCGACAAGGTAGATTTTGAGGAGATTAGCGCTCAGGCACAATTCATTAATAATACTCTGGTAGTAGAGTCGGTGGAGGTAAAACCAGAGGTAGGGGGTGTGCTTACTGCTAAAGGAGAAGTAAAGCTGGGGGAAAAGGCGGGAATAGCCCTGGATTTTATGGTGGATAAGATCCCAGGAGATGCGATCGCCCAACTTTATGGCTTCAGTCCAGATGATATCACTCTGGGAGAGATTTCTGCTGAGGGGGCAATATTTGGTCCCCCCACTGATATTCGAGGGGAATTATCTGCTAATATAGCAGGAGGTGGTTTGCAAGCGGATGCCAGAATCACTACAGGGAGGGGTTTGGCTAGTGGTATCTTAAGGAGAGGGGAGTCTAGAGGAAAAGAATGGCAATTTGGGTTTCATATTAACAAAATTAAGTTGGGAGAAATATCACCAAAACTGCCACCTAGTTTACAAGTTCCTTTGACTGGAGAGGCGAGAGTGTGGGGTTCTTTAGACTCTTTGGATCTGGAAAATATCCAGGGTTCAGGAGAGGGAAGTGTTGCTGGTGGGAGAGTAGACTTATCGGGTCAGTTGCATACGATGCCTTCCGGACGCAGGGCGAAAACCCGGAAGGCATCGCTCGTGTCCAGAGACGCCCACCCTGTCGCTCGCCTGCCCGGCAGCGACATGGGTGGGCGCTCACGGTCCGCGGACGGCCCGAAAAATCGGACACGATCGGTCCGCGGACGGCCCGAAAAATCGGGAGAATGGCAAGCTCAGGTGCAAACTCTTGATATCGATCCGGAACGGCTTTCTCCAGAAGTACGGCCTGGTTTGCTGGGACAAATGACCGGAACTGTGCGGTTAGCAGGGTCTTTAACGGATGCGATCGGGCCTGATATTGAAGCTACAGCAGAGGGTAGCCTTTGGGTTGCTGATAGCTTGGTTGAGGCGTCCGGGAGACTAAAGGATGGGGAATGGCAAGCGTTGGTTCAGGCCCCGAGGGTGGAGATCGATCGCCTGAGTAGCCTGGGTTTAGAAATACCACCATTATTACAGGGAATTTCCGGCTCAACTGTGTTAAAATTTGCGGGAGATGTAAATGCCAAAACTATAGCTGATATCGAGGGTGAAGGAGAGGTAGTGCTATTTAGAGACCCAGTGTTAGAGCGAGGTACCCTGAAGGCAAATTGGGTATGGAATGGCGATCGGGTTTTAATTGAGCAGGTATCGGCTCCGGGACTGAGTGCTAATGGTTCAATTTTGCCGAATTTAGAGAACCCACTTCTTAGTAACTTGGATCTGAATCTGGACCTGAAGGATCTGAATCTGGCAGAGTTACCCGTACCAGAAAATGTTAAACTGACAGGTAATGTGGATTTTGCGGGCACGATTGGAGGAGAAATTATCACCCCAAGGGTAAATGGAAATTTGCGGCTGCGGGGTTTGGGAGTAAACGATCTGGCTTTTGACCCAGATATGTCTGGTCCAGTCATAGCAGAAGTAGGTGAGGGAGTAAGTATAGATCTGAAAGGAAATGAAGACCAAATTGCTTTGGTACTGAAGTCAAATTATTATCCAGAGTCTTTCACCGTGAAAGTGGATGAGGCGATCGCGACTGGCAGGTCTTTGGGAGATCGACTGCTAATAGATATGGATAACTTTCAATTGGGGATGCTCAACATACAGCCAGACCTAGGGCCAGGACAGCTATCAGGTAAATTGTGGGGTGATTTTGACATTAATATCAAAAATTGCCTTAATGAATTCAGAGGACATCCCGTACCGTTCCAGAAAAATCAGGGAAACTGTCTGGAAGGAACAGTTACGATAGAGCATCCGGCGGTAGGTCATCTGCAAGCCGACAACCTGGAAGCGACTTTTAGGTACGGGACAGGTTTAGGGACACTGGAAAATGCCAGTTTGGATCTGGGGAACAGTGAATATAAGTTGGCAGGGAAATACAACATCCTCACAGAGACAGGGGATGGGAACATTAAGATAGTAAAAGGAGACATCCAGGAGATACTAGAAACACTAAAGTGGTTTAATTTCACAGATATTGCCAGAGGTTTAGCACCACCTAGCTATGCTAAAGCCACAGATATGGAAATATTCCCCGTCGGCGAGACAGAAAAAGATGTTCTTTGGCAATTGCGCCGCTTCTCGGAAATTAGGACTTTAGTCCAGCTTCGGGCATTTCAGCAAGAGACTAATCCGATCCCAGAACTATCCGAATTAGATGGTAGTATGAAAGGAGAAGTGGATTTGGCAACAGCACCCGCTACGGGTATGATAGTGGATTTTGATGTTTTGGGTACAGATTGGTCTTGGGGAGAGTATGATTTTAACCCGATCGTCCTGAAAGGCGGCTTTGCAGATAATGTGCTTTCCCTGGATCCAATCAGAATTGAGTCGGGTCCAATTCTGCTAACATTTAATGGACAGGTTGGGGTAGAACAACAATCAGGCCAACTGCGCCTGGAAAATCTGCCTGTAGAATTGATAGAAAGGTTTGTGCCCCAGAAGTTTCCCGTTGATATTACTGGGAAAATAAATGTGACGGCTACCCTGGGAGGAGGGACGTTAGAAAATCCCCGGGGGATCGGGGAAATGCGGCTTGTGGATGGGACTCTGAATGAAACCGAATTGGAGTTTGCGAAGGGGAGTTTTTCTTTGGACAATGGTCTATTGAGGTTTGGCTTTCAAGTAAGAGCAGGTGGTGCGGAATTGGTGAAAATCAAAGGTAGCATTCCTAATTTACTGCGTTACCAGGCAGATTCTTGTAATGAGGGGGCAGTTTCTCCGATTTTTCGGGCCGTCTGCGGACCGATCGGCCAGGAAATCCAGATGGATGCGTATGTCGAAGATGAGGGTCTGGCAGTGCTGGATATACTGAGCAGGGAACAGGTAAAATGGGGCGGGGGGAGTGGGTTTGTCTTGGTTGAGATCCGAGGGACTTTCGATCGCCCGGTGGTGGATGGCAGTTTGCTGATTGAGAATGGTATATTTACAACAGAGCAGTTACCCGAACCTTTAACGGATGTGAAGGGACTGGTGAAGTTTGATGGCGATCGCATTTTTGTGGAACGGTGGGAGGGTAATTTCAGTGGCGGGCAACTGCGGGTAGCAGGGGAACTTCCTTTACTCTCGTCCGCGCAGCGTGCGCGCAGCGCATACTTGAGCACTGTGGACAACCCGTTGACGATCGACCTGGAAAACCTAGCCCTGGATTTCAACGAGATATTTTCCGGGGAGGTGAATGGTAATATTGTGGTGAGTGGGACAGCCATGAGCCCTAAAATCGGGGGAAATATTCGCATTCCCAAAGGCAAAGTTTTCTTATCCCAGGCAGCGGAAGCCAACGTTTCCGAAGCAGAAGGGAGCCGATTTTATGTCGCTAGCGGGCAGGAAGCTAGCGCAGAGGCGGCCCTAGGGGCAGAATTGGAGAATTTGCAGATTAGTTTGGGCGATCGGGTGTCATTGCGCTGGCCAGGGTTAATGAATATTCGTGCCACAGGGGATTTGACCATCAACGGTACAATAGAAGACATGCGTCCTGATGGAGACATTTTCTTACCGCGAGGATATGTGAATCTCTATACTACCCAGTTTCGTCTCACCGAAAACTACGATCACAAGGCGCGGTTTAGACCTCGTCAGGGACTGGAACCAGACTTAGATATTCGCTTAGAAACCGCAGTGACGGAAATAGCAGGTGCTCGACAAGCCAATATTACTAGCGCATCAGAGGAGGGAATCTTCTTGAGTCCTCCAGAGATTAGCGATCGGCCCGTACTAGGTGGTTTAGGGACGCAAACCGTAGAAATTGAAGCCAGAGTAGAAGGTCAGGCCTCTGGAATTCAAACTGGTAACGCCCTAACACTCAGCAGTTCCCCCCGTCGCAGCCAATCAGAAATTATCGCCTTGCTGAGCGGGAACTTAGCGAATACCCTGAGTGGATCGGACAGTACCTTAGCCCTAGCCAACTTAGCAGGAACCGCCCTCTTGTCCAACATCGAGAACACAATCACCGACAAACTAGGATTAACAGCACTGCGCCTTTTCCCAGTCCTGAACTTCAACGAAACCACAGCAGCCAAGCAAGATCCCAACTTCCCCCTAAGTTTAGGTGCAGAAGCCAGCATTCAAATTACCGACAACTTCGGAGCATCCATCTTAAAGATCCTGACTGACGATCGACCAGCTCAATTTAGTCTGCGCGTCACAGTAAGCGATCACCTGCGTCTGCGCGGGGCTACGAATTTCTCTGGGGACGATCGAGCCCAAATTGAGTACGAAGTTAAATTCTAAAATTACGTACATTGGCAACACGAACATGAACATGAACCGTATTATCAAAGCCGCTGCCATTCTCTACATGCTGTTTCCTTTCCAGGTAGCCCTTGCAGGGTGGCGTGGGTGGCCCGACGAGCGAGTTCGATACACCGGGTACATCATTAACTGGTCAAGGGTCTGGTTGTTTTTCGAGTCGGGCGGTTCTACCGTTCCGGAAAAATCGGTCATAAGCGATGCAAAATTCTCTCATCCCCAATTGCCTTGGCAATTTATGAACATTGCTCTGGGCTTTTCTCTTGATGAAAATATAAGCATAACAGCTTAACGAGTGAGAGTTCTTCAAGCTGCTTGCAGTTTAATCTGTCTCAAGCGTAAATCAATTTGGCCAAAAAAATCCCCTAGCAGGCAGTGACGCTAGGGGAAAACATTAGGGCGCAACTGTTAATCTTATTCTGGAGGGATTTTGCATATCTGGAAAAATCCCCAAGAGGAGAGCACTAGCTAGTGAACCCCCCCCCAGAGCCTCACAACTGCGTTACCGTAACTAACTAAATAAAATCGGAATTACTGATAAGCCTAGAAGAATGACCTTCCAAAGATGCCAAAATTTCCCCAGAACTCTCGACCTCAATCATAACATTCCCATCGCGTCGTATGCGTAAATCGGTAAAAGTCAAACCTCCTTCTAACTTGATAGAGTCCGTGCCAGCCACAAAGTCCTTGATGGCGTACCCATTTCCTGATTCCAAGACAAAAACATCCGCACCCGGACCCCCGGTGAGGACATCCCATTTAAAATTCAGATTAAACCCAGAATTCAAACCCCCGTAGAGGGCTCATCGTTTCTGGCACCCCCGTAGAGGATATCGTTTCCGCCACCCCACGTCGGAAATTTCAGTTACCACATAGGGGCGGTTTTCCAATCGTTTGTTTGCTGACAAATCCTTGATACTCTCGGGACAGGTGGATCTGTCGCAAGGGGAGGTCGCCTAACCCCTCCGGGATATTACCGCTCAGAGAGTTCTTGGACAGCCAGAGGTTTTGCAATTTGCTGAGGTCGCCTAACTCCGAGGGGAGCGTACCGCTCAGGTCGTTGTTGTGCAGGTAGAGGAATTTTAAGTTGCTGAGGTCGCCTAACTCCGAGGGGAGCGTGCCGCTCAGGTCGTTGTAACCCAGACCGATCTGTTCCAAATTGCTGAGGTCGGCTAACCACTCCGGGATATTACCGCTCAGAGAGTTCTTGGACAGGCCGAGGAATTGCAAATTGCTGAGGTCGGCTAACCACTCCGGGATATTACCGCTCAGGTTGTTCTTGTACAGGCCGAGAACTTTCAAATTACTGAGGTTGGCTAACGCATCCGGGAGCGTACCGCTCAGGGAGTTGTTTTGCAGGCGGAGTACTTGCAAATCGCTGAGGTCGCCTAACTCCGAGGGGAGGCTACCGCTTAGGTTGTTCTTGTTCAGCACGATTTCCGTTACCCGCGAGCCCACTACTGTCACCCCATGCCAATTATCAACAACCTTAGCAAGGGGGGGAGTGTCGCTGCTGAAATCCCAGCCTTGACGGTTCTTCCACTTAGTCCCATTAGTGCTTTCATAGAGAGCCTGAAGGGCTGCATAATCTGTGGCATCGAGGTAAACTTCTTTCACCCCAGCACCGGGGGGAGTGGATTTTCACCACTATCACTCGTAAGTTCTCCGGGCTAATAGGGCCCGGGTAGCGGTCCTCTTTCTTGGTCTATGTCAAGTTAGTTTACGCTAAACGAGTCGCACACTTAGGTTCCAGAATAGCAAATGAGATTCACCCGGGAGCATGTCAGTTTTGTAGGTAAGAGTTCAATGGCTCTCCTGGGCTTTAGTAATAAATGTATCACCGAATACAAAATTAAGTCCCAGAAAAGGGATGAACCCTTTATTTGGCGTATACATAAGTAAAACTTATCACCAAAACCCCAGGAGACCCGACTGATTTGACAAAAGTGACATGCTCCCGATTCACCGGTTGGGCTTCGCACCTGATAATGTTGGAGAATCGACTGGAGGGCGTAGCCCCCCAGCAACTCCCAACCATTATAAATCAATAATTTTCTCCCCTCTCCCTGCTCCCTGCTCCCTGCCCTGCTCCCTGCTCCCTGCTCCCGCCGATCGGGGGAAATGTTCTGCTAGATAAGCCTCCGCTGAAGCCCGATCGCTCACTAGGCCATCCAGCTTCGCCACCAATAAAGCATCCAGCATTTGCTTAAACTGAGGTCCCCGTTGATAACCAAACTGTTTGAGGTCATTTCCATTCAAGGGTGATTTAACTTGCGCAAATTCCGTTAAATAACGCAAAATTTTCTGTCTTACGCTTCTGGGACTCCCCACTGCAATTAAAATTAAAGTAGCCTCATCATAGGGTTGCAACAGTTGCAGGATCTGACTAGGACGCAGACATTCTGGCAATTTCTCTAGCACAACTGATGCCACCTTGTCCAGATGACTGAGTCGTTCAATAGTCTGGGCGGGTAACTGGAGATTTGTCGCTACCTTCCCCCTTTCCTCTGGTAATATCTGAGTAATCAAAACCTCTAGCAGCATTTCCCAAGGGGAAATTTGCAGCTCAAATTTGCTGAACCTATCGTGTCCGATTTTACGGTCTGCGGACGGCCCGAGAAATCGGGCCGTCCGCAGACCGTGAGCGCCCACCCCTGTCGTTGCCGGGCAGGCGAACGACAGGGTGGGCGTCTCTGGACACGAGCCGTTACCAGGCGGTCCCCAGGTAAAGAGGCGATCGACCAAGCGCATCTGTTTCCAGAGTCGATCGTTCAATTCCAGAGTAGAATGAATGCAGCGTAACGCTCCTAAATCACCCAATATCTGTAAAGCGGGTTTCCAGTAAGGCGCTTGCAAGATGTATTTTAACTCATTCTTAAGCCTTGTTTCTAAGGCTGGCGCTCGGCTATTTTCAGCGACAGAGCGATCGTACACGCCACTTTCTATGGCATAATGGATATATGCTTCAGTCTGGGATTCAATTTCAAACCCCAAGCGGACAGCAAACCGGACGGCGCGATAAATGCGGGTGGGGTCTTCAATAAAGCTATTGGCGTGTAAAACTCTAATTAACTTAGCATCTAAATCTAGCAAACCGCCAAAGAAATCTAACAATTCACCCGCACGGGGTGCCGTGAGCCGCAATGCCAAGGCATTGATGGTAAAATCACGACGATAGAGGTCCTGACTAATCGAACTTGCCTCTACTTCTGGGTTAGCAGCTGGATAGGGATAAAATTCAGTCCTGGCCGTGGCAATATCTACCCAGAGATTATCTAATTCGGGGTCTTTGTGCCACAGTAAGGCAGCAGTTTGAAAGCGTCCATGCACTTGCAAACGGGCCCCTGGGTAGAGTTGTTGTAGTTCTTTTGCTAGTTCTACTCCCGCACCGGCATCAGCAGAACGGTGGAAGCCATCTACAACTAAATCAATATCTTGTAGCATTACTAAATTATCTGTGTCGGCCAGCAGTAAATCACGGACGGCGCCACCGACTAGGTACAGATGCCAACCGCGACTAACAGCGGCATTGGCGGCCATCTTGAGGATATGCCAGAGTTGTGGAGTGAGGCGCGATGCTGCTGCGCTCCCGCAAGGGATACGCAACTCTGGCAGCAAGCATGTATGCTTGGGCAAATTTTCTGTTGGTTGGGCCTGGATCTGTACGGTCCGCGGACGGCCCGTACAATCGGGCCGTCCGCGGACCGTACAATCGGCATGCAGTTGGCGCAACACATCGGTGCGGGTGACAATGCCCACCAACTGACCGGCTTGCAAAACTGGCAAGCGCCCGATATCATAGGTCACCATCAGAGACTCGATCGCCCTAAGTCCAGTATCAGGAGTAATTGTTTTCAGATTCTTGCTCATATAACCCTTGACTGGGGCATGAGAAAAACCGTGGTGCAGGGCAAGATCGATATCTCGCCGGGAGATAATTCCTACTAACTGACCGGAAGAGTCCACCACGAATAAACCGGAATGACCGTATCTGAGCAGAATTCTACTTGCTTCGCGAATCGTAGTTTGAGGTAAAATTGTGCGGACTGGGGAGGACATTAACTCCCGGGCCGTCAGTGGTTGGGGAATTTGGCTTTTCAGTTGGTCTACCAATTGTACGAAAATTGTCTGTGGATCTTCTCCGCGCCAGGTTACAGAGGCCGCTTGGGCATGACCGCCGCCTCCCAGAGGTCCGAATATCTCATTCAGATCCGTGCCGGATATGCTCGATCGCCCGATCGCACTCAAGCGTTCTTCTCCCACGGTCCGCGGACGGCCCGATTTTACGGGCCGTCCGCGGACCGTAAAATCAGACCTGGTCCGATACCGACATCCCAGCAGCAAGGCATCAGCATCGGTTAACTCCAGCAGTCGCGTTGCCAGACTAGACAACCCCGGCACAAAACCATCAGTTAACAGCAACACCCAAGCTACCTGGTGACCGCTTACCGTTTCCACTTGCAAGTTTTCCAGCGCTACTGTTAACAACTCTTGCAGCTGGCCAGATAAACTAGGCGAAACATAATCTGCGATCGCCGACAACCTGGCCCCCTGCTGCATCAACCAGGCCAAGGCCAAGGCATCTCGGGCTGTACTAGAGTCAAAAGTGAGAGAACCCGTATCCACATGGATCCCCAAAGCCATTACCGTTGCCTCTGCTGGGGTGAGACTAATCTGTGCTCCCTGCAACTGTTCTACTATGAGAGTGGTGGTCGCCCCCACTGACTCTATCTGAATATAAGTCCCCCGAATATCTCCCCGGACCGACCGGTGATGGTCGTAGACTTCTACAATAGACAACTGCGGTAAGTCCAACCACGACCCGGCCTTGCCCAGGCGATCGCGCTGCTGGGTATCCACCACCGATAGAGAACGAATCAATTTGGGATTAACTGCTCGACGTTCGATCAGGGCATACTCATCCCGATGCAGTGCCAAAAAATCTCGCACAGTCGGATGAGAACCGCCAGTAAGCACCAACTTTGACCCTGGTTTCAGTCTTGTTAGCCCCACTGCTGCCCCTAAACAGTCAAAATCCGCTGTGGTATGGCACAAAATTAAATCCATATGCCGCTCCGAATTCCTTTTCTACACCCACCGGTTAAAGCCAAACCCCTTACCAGACTGAGTTACCGCTGACAACTAACAACTGACCGCGGGCAAAACCAGATGTCCCTAGGGACAAGTTCTACGATCGCGGTTCGACTTCGCTCACCGTGAGGGGTATCATTGTTTGATAGCGATCGATTACTAGCTGTACTGGTATAGTCCAGTCAAACGCTGTTGTTAGGAGACCAAACATGACAATCATATTTCAACTTACACTAGCTGCTCTGGTAATAATGTCCTTCGTCATGGTGGTGGGTGTACCCGTCGCCTATGCTTCCCCTGAAGACTCCGAGCAATCTAAAAACCTGATCTTACTCGGCTCTGGGATCTGGGTACTCCTAGTTATTATTGTCGGTGCCTTGAATTTTTTGGTGGTTTGAGCAATTTAGCGCAGGACCAGTAGCCCGGTGCGATCGGTCAGTGGTCGCGATCCAAGTTCGTAAGTATATATATAGGCTTGAACGAAGCGAAAGGCTCAGCAAAAACTATGAGGTTGTGACAAATGACGACAAAAGACTAACATGACAGTTTTCGAGGGAACCTTCTCACGGACTTCATCATTACGGTTTGCCATTGTGATCGGTCGCTTCAACGACCTGGTCACAAGCAAGCTGTTAGCTGGATGTCAAGATTGCTTGAAACGCCACGGGGTCGATATCAATCCTCATGGCACTCAAGTAGATTATGCTTGGGTGCCAGGCAGTTGGGAAATCCCCATCGTGGCCCGTCAACTGGTGCTGAGCGATCGCTATGATGCCGTAATTTGCTTGGGTGCGGTGATCCGGGGTCAAACTCCCCATTTTGACTATGTCGGGGCTGAGGTATCCAAGGGAATTGCGGCCACGGCCTTACAGACGGGAGTGCCAGTGATATTTGGCGTGTTGACCACGGATACCATGCAGCAAGCCTTGGAACGGGCGGGCATCAAAAGTAATCTCGGCTGGGACTATGCCATGAGTGCTCTGGAAATGGCAAGTTTGATGCGTCTGCTCAAAGATACCGTTCCGGAAAAATCGGCAGATGCTGACATATATAATGGCAATGTCACAACACAGACCCTGCCAGCATCATCGCCAGCATCATTAACTGACCAACCACAAACCCTAGTTAAAGACGGCTAAAGCTGTTCTCTCGCTACTCAGGTGGGTCAAGCTCACCCGCAAAGGGTAAAAGGCTAGCCAAGCTCTGTCGGGTGTCGTTAAACAGACAACCGGGTTTGAAAAGCCAGTGCGGCATTCGCAAAAAGCCGTTTATCCCTCGCGAAGCCAACTTTACGGGCATAGTCCAGAAGAGACAAAACCATGTCTAAACGCTCTAGGTTTCCTAGGGGTTTTTCGTTTGTGATATCTGCATGCCAGTAGTTACATCTGTGATGAGGAATAATCAGCTTTGCACAGAAAAACTGTAGGAGGTAATCGTGTCCAGAGACGCCCACCATGTCGTTCGCCTGTCCGGCAACGACATGGGTGGGCGCTCTCGGACACGATCGGTTGACCGAGAAAAACAGACCTAGAGCGTCAGTCCATTAATATTATTTAATAATCTGTGTATAGACGAAAATAAGTATATTCTCGTATTTTTCTTTGACCTTCACTCGCTCTGGACCTCATGGTTTTAGCCAAAATCTGTTCTGCTGGGGAGAGGATCTCGTATATACACATTTTCTTTTTTTTGTCAACCCCTTCTACTGGACCGATGCTCTAGTATCAGCGAGCAGTTATCAGTGAGCCGTTACCAGTGCTTTGGCATTGGGTGGAGATGTCCCGGTATATGTCACTTTCCGACGGGCGCTCCTATATTAAATCACCACCGAGCATGACATCGGGAGCGCTGCGGCATACTGGTAATAGATTTGTGCAGCCGTGCTGCTATCAAGGATCTATCAATGCTCCTACCCACGACCCTCGTACCCGGTTTCACAGACCAAGCTAAACGCACAGGTATAAAGGCAAAAATTCTACCCGCTGAGTTATAAATCTTGTACTCAGCGGGTAAATTAGTGTATGATAATATATCTGGACTAATGGCTGGGGCGGCTCCTACGGAGAAGCGTCCAGAAAGTAAAAGACACCAAAAAAAATAAGGAGTAGAATCATCCAGGAAACAAAAAGCATGGTCAATCAGCAAATAACGGCTACAGACATAGGCTTCACTCATGCAGATTTCGCAGCCCTACTCGACAAGTACGACTATCACTTTAGTCCCGGCGACATAGTCGCGGGAACGGTATTTAGTCTGGAGCCGAGGGGCGCTCTGATTGACATAGGTGCTAAAACAGCTGCATACATACCGATTCAGGAAATGTCAATCAACAGGATAGAAGCAGCCCAGGAAGTGTTGCAATCGAATGAAATTCGAGAGTTTTTTATCCTGACAGATGAGAATGAAGATGGACAACTGACCCTTTCTATCCGCCGGATAGAGTATATGCGGGCTTGGGAACGGGTACGACAGTTGCAGACTGAAGATGCAACTGTGCGAGCGCAAGTATTTGCGACCAACCGGGGCGGAGCATTAGTCAGAATAGAAGGGTTGCGGGGCTTTATTCCAGGTTCTCACATCAGTACCCGCACAAATAAAGACGATCTGATGGGAGAAGAGCTACCTCTGAAGTTTTTGGAGGTAGATGAAGAAAGGAACCGGCTAGTACTGAGTCACAGACGAGCGCTAGTGGAACGGAAGATGAACCGCTTGGAAGTCACCGAAGTGGTCATCGGTACGGTGCGGGGACTCAAACCTTATGGTGCATTTATCGATATTGGCGGTGTCAGCGGCCTACTGCACATCTCGGAAATTTCCCACGACCACATCGATACCCCTCACAGCGTTTTCAATGTTAATGATGAAATCAAAGTGATGATCATTGACTTGGATGCAGAACGGGGCAGGATATCACTTTCTACTAAACAGTTGGAGCCAGAACCAGGGGATATGGTGAAAAATCCTCAGGTGGTTTACGACAAGGCCGAAGAAATGGCAGAAAAGTATCGCCAAAAACTGCGCTCTCAAAAGGAAGGTGAAGAACCAGCAGATGAGACAGCAGCGGAAACGCCAGCGGAACCATCAGATGAGATCGCAGCGGCAACGCCAGCGGAACCATCAGATGAGACAGCAGCGGCAACGCCAGCGGAACCATCAGATGAGACATCAGCGGAAACGCTAGCGGAACCATCAGATGAGACAGCAGCGGCAACGCCAGCGGAACCATCAGATGAGACATCAGCGGAAACGCCAGCGGAACCATCAGATGAGACAGCAGCGGCAACGCCAGTGGAACCATCAGATGAGACATCAGCGGAAACGCTAGCGGAACCATCAGATGAGACATCAGCTGAGACATCAGATGAGACATCAGGCGACTAAGTGCCCAAAAATTTACACATCTCTCATATTTGGGGAAATTATCAGTACGATAGGGAGATTATAGGTATAAAAAAAGCAGATTGTCAGGTAGTAGTAAGTCTAGCAGGCTCAGTCTTACTTGACTGAGCAGCGGGGAGGGCCGGGAGCCTGCAGGAGCGCTTGTCCACAAGCTTCAAGTGATGCAAGTCCACTAAGCTAGAAAAAAGCAGTGGATGGCGGTCGGTGAGCGAAGCAGAACCGCCTGGCTG